>JADHOE010000009.1 GCA_016779165.1 Candidatus Margulisiibacteriota bacterium
AATGAAGAAACCTTTAAAGCCTACCCGCCGGAAAGTCCAGATGCAGCCGCAGGGGCAGGTGCCCAACCTCAAGGTTCAGCCGCAGCCGGATCTGCCGCAGTTCAGCAAAACCCAACACCCGCCGACGCAGGTGCCCAACAGTCATCTGACAAGGAAGCAGTACCAAAAGACATGAGTTTAGCGATGCTTTTTTTATTCGAAATTTCTGCTAAAAAGACTGTTGTGGATTTCTTAACGCAGGACAATGGCGGTCAAGTCCTCATAAATAAAATAGTTGAAGATTTTGGAGTTGCTTCAGGTAATAGATTCGATGATTCGAGTAAAACTAAGGCGTTTGGTCGACTAATGAGCGCTATGTCAAACTTAATTAGGGGTGACCTTGATGAATTGGAGGGTTTAAACCAAGTTGAGGTGAAAGCCGCAAAAGAAAATCTAAACGAATGGTTTTTAAAAAATCAGGATGACAGCTTTGTAAAGGATAACAAAATTCAAGGCTTTTTACGAAAGTGGGTATTTCGTTCTGATGATGGGGTTACTGGTGATGAGGTTACTGATGATCTGCAGACCTTCTTAACCATTCAAGACGTATTGAAACTATTGAAGGCAGAAAAAAATGATCGGTCTGATATTTACAATGGTGCCCTTGCAGCTTCCATGAACGGGGTTGGATCAAGTGCTGTTAGAGCTGAACAAAGTAGAGTAGATACATCAAGTGATCCAGAAATTGCGGAAGTTTTGCTAGATCCCCGTAATGTTGGATCAAGAGATTTTTTTGCTCAACAAAGTAGAGTAGATACATTAAGTGATGAAGCGTTAGCAGAACAGGAATATGGCGGTCCAGGTGGCCATCCAGATACATCAAGTGATGAAGCGCTAGCACGAAAGTTAGCAAGACAGGAATATGGCGGTCCAGGTGGCCATGCAGGTCCAGCTGCTGGTGCCCAACAAGGTGCCCAACAAGCTGATCCTTATCCTTTACAACAACATGGCGGGGATTTGGATAGGAAAGCTATTGAAAAAATGGAACAGCAAACATTACAACGGGACAATGATATTACAATGGCTCAAGGCACGTTAGATTCTTTAAATACTTTAGGTGATGCGAGCGATCAAAACAAAGCCGCTAAAGCCACCCTTGATATTTTAACGGCTCAGAGGGATGGGCATGAAGAAAAGAAAGTGAAGAACAAACCAAACAACGCTAATGTGGCGTTAAATGAAATAAATGGAGGAAAAAAGGAAGGCCACTGGATATGGTATGTGTTGCCCCAACATGTGGATGTTGCAGGCACATTTGGTTTTCCATCACCCGAAAATAATACGTTCGGTGTGCGAAGTTTGCAACATGCCAAGGACTTAATGGGTTACCCGAGTTTTAGGGAAAATTACGAGGCCATGGTGGATGCTATATCTACAAAATTAAGTTCAGATCAAGGTAATCATACCCTTAAATCATTGTTTGGTGGTGATGACGTCAAGGTCAGGTCCTCCATCACCTTGTTTTCAAAGGCACTGGAAGGCTCAGATCAAGGTAAAGATAAAGCGTTACTCAAAAAAATGGAAATATTGAAAAAATTGGTTGAGAATACAACTGATCAAAATAGTTTTGATTGCCCTATTACACTAGCAATCATTCAGTCAGAACAAAGTTCTGGTGGTGCCCCAGCCGCCGCCCAAGACGCACCTGCCGCCCAAGCCGAACCTGCTGCCCAAGCCGCAGTTAAGGTAAGCCCAGTAGCAAAAAAACAACAAATTTTTATAGGGAATACAAGCATAAGCATTATCGATAGTGACTTTGCTGAGGGTGTTGAAAACCGATTAATTACTGGCGCGGTGGTTAATCCTGCCAATAACGAGGGGCATGGTGGTTCTGGGTTGGAAGCTGTCATATTAGATTACATTAGAGGAAATGCAAAAAATGATGGGAAAACACCTGTTACAGATAATTCTAAATATAATGCTTTGATTGATGTCGCATCAGACGAACTACACAATGCAGATAGATCCATAGAAAGAATGCCTGGTTACCGTATACCAACTGGGTATGCAGTCATGGTGTCACTTGGTGACTATTATAATGGAGTTGCGCGACCAGAAAATACCAACGGTTTAACACATATTATTGCCGCAGTTGGTCCAGCATTTCCAGCAGGAAGTATTAGTGATGAAAATTCAAAATTAATTGAACTTAGCTTGGCATATTACCACGCATTATTCCGTGTAAGCGAGCATAACGAAACAAACCCAAATCATCCTATAACTAATATTACATTTCCCATAATGAGTGGCGGCGTATTTAAAGGAAGCGCAACTTTTGAACAACTCGGACGAGCAGCTAAACAGGGAATCAAAATGTTTTTTGATCAATTTACAGAAAGCGAAATCAATGTTCAGATTAATGTTTTTAAAGGTGATGAAGAACAATTCTTGAAGGGCTTGCGTGATGACCAAAGTGCCGGACCCGCCACACCAGCCGCCGCCTAAGTCGAACCTGCTGCCCCGCAGGAAATTCCTGACCAAACTCAAAATGATACCATTTTAATAATTGAGAGTTTAATAGATCAGAGCACTGGCCAACCTATTAATAAAGCTCAGCTAAAAAGAATTGCACGTGTGATTTTAATCAACTCAACTGATCTAGGAGATTCAGACATTTTTGAATCTTTTAAGACACAATTTGAAGAATTGGGCTCAGCTGACGTAAAAGCATTGTTGGATGCATTTAAGAAAGCAAACATCCAAATGCCCCATAACATTCGTTGGGCTGTGAATGAGCAGTATCAACGAAAATATTTAATAAGTTTGACGAAAGACACGTTACCAGAAAATTTGAATGGTCCAGATAAACTACGCGGGTTCATGTGGGCCATCCCCTTGGAAGAGCATGCTACCTACTTAAGTAAGTTCGGTTTTGATATCGTTGTTCAAATTGAGCGAAATACCGTTGAAGGCAACTGCGCCAAACAGGTGTTCACCCTAGGGGATGGCACTTGTTTTGAACGTGCCTTGGGGTTTTATAACCCAATTGAACAAAGTTCAGAAAAGATTCGGGAATCTTGGGTTCAAGCTATGCTGACTGCCTTGAGTGAAACTCCCCCAGACGAAAAAATCAAAGAATGGTTGAGCATGGAATTGAGGAGTTATATCAGGCATGATCCCCTTCCTGAGAACTTACAAAGTAATACAAAATTTATAGAATTATATAATCAAATAATACAAGAATATAATGACATGGATTCAAAAAGTTATGAAGGGTACGGAGTAGATACTAATGACTTACTTCGTCTTGAAAAAGAGCTTGATTTAAAAGAAAAAAGTTGTAAAAAATTATTTGAAGCATTAAATCCAACGCCATTTAAACCTAATCAAGAAAATGAAAATGTACCCAAAATAATGAGTGAAATTGATAGCCTAAAACAACAAATAAACGAAGAAAAAAGTAATTTAACTGCTCAGATTGTATCTAAGAATCCTGAACTGCTTCGCAGTTATTTTGAATCTAGTCTTGATTACAAAAACTATATCGATGCAGCGTATTCGAATGCTGGTGTTCCACAGTTTTTGGCACATCATCATAATTGCATCATTGTTGTGCTCACCGGTACTGGGGACGATGGTACTGCCACCATTGATAAGGTGTTTAACCCAAACAATCTTCCGATTGAATTGGCAAACATTCGCTGTGTCCATATTCAAGGTGGTCAACAAATCCCCCATTTTTCCATGGTGGATGTTCGGGATATTGAGGACCAATTTATTCAGTCTGTTAATTCTAAAGTAGTTGATCCAAGCGATCATAATAATCCAACCATCCCATTTTCAGCCGTTAAAAATCCTGAAACGCCCAATGATAGTGTAGTAGCAAGGAAACTGCATCAAGAATTTAACCCACAGTTAGGACCAGGTGGCAGTGCAGGCCCACCCCATTACTAAAGCAAAAAACACATACTCTGATGGGCGTATTTATAACGGCCTATTAACAAATGAACAACCAAATGGCAACGGAACAATGACATACCCTGATGGGACAACAATTACGGATAGGTTCATCAATGGAGTTCCAGAAAGACATAAGCCACAGGCTCCAAAGGGCGATGAAGGTGAGCCAAAAAAAGACAACACATATTCCAGATTTGTTACATCTTTTATTAAGTATTCAAAATTATTTACTGAAAAAGCCACCGAAAATCAATCATTTACGCAAAGTGAATGGAGAAACATGGTTCGTTTTTTTCATCCTGATAGGCTCCCAAAAGATTTAGAAGACAAAAATCAAAGTTTTTTAGACTTATCTAAACACCTGAATGGAGCATTGACAGACTCTAAGGGAAAAGAGTCTGTGACCCTAAGTGATGAAAATAGGCAAAAAATAAAAGATGCTTTTATCGCTTGTACAAAAATATTAAGGGGGGACAATCCTTCCTTTGATTAAATCGACGTGAGCGTTTGCTGCCCATGCATGTGGGCTTAACGGTCAGCATGGGCATCAGCGGCTAGTAATTCCCGCCAGCCAGTGCCCCCGTTGTCCATGCGGCTTGAAAGTTGAACCCGCCCGTCACGCCATCCATGTTCAACACTTCGCCCACCATGTAAAGGTTGGGGCAGATGCGGCTTTCCATGGTGGTGAAATGTACCTCATCTAACGCCACGCCACCGCAGGTGACAAATTCATCTTTAAAGGGGCTCTTTCCCGTCACTTGGTAGCTGTCGTTGGTCAGGTGGTGGCTCAGTTGGTGAATGTGCTTTTGTGTAAGCTGCCCCCAACGCTCGGGCAGGGCCAAGCCCCAGCGTGCCAATAAATAGGCCCACAGTCGATTGGGGAGGTCTGAAAACGGGGAATGGCTGCGCATGGTCTGGTGCTGCCGGTCGCTGATCGCCGTTTTTAGTGTGGCTTCAATGGCCGGACATGGCATGTTTGCCAGCCAATGGATGGTCATGGGGCAGCAATACCCGCAATCGTGAAGGGCTTGGGCCTGCCACGCCGATGCCTTAATAATGGCCGGGCCACTAAATCCCCAATGGGTGATCAGCAATGGCCCGGTGCTCTGGTTTTTTTTGCCAATCCCCAAGCGAACCGCCACGTGTTGCACCGATAATCCTGACAGGCGGTGAAGGGCCGTATCTGCAATTTTAAACGTGAATAACGATGGAATGGGGGGCACAATGGCATGCCCCAAAGCCGCTGCAAATGCGTGGCCTTGGCGGTTGCTGCCCGTGGCCAACACCAATTTGTCGCAGGCATGGGTGGCCCCGGTGGTGAGCAACACCTCAAAGTGGCCGGCCTTGCTTTGTTGAATGCGCTGAATGGGGCATTGTGTCCAAATGCGAATGCCCAGGGTTTTGGCTTCGTTTAACAAGCAATTGGCAATGTCATCGGCATTGTTCGATACTGGGAATACCCGGTTGTCCGCTTCGATTTTTAAGGGCACCCCGCGCGATTCAAACCAGGCCATGGTGTCTCTGGGTTGAAATCGGTGAAAAGGCCCCAACAGGGCTTTTCCACCCCGGGGGTAAAAGGTGCACAGTTCGTTGGGCGTAAAACAGGCATGGGTTACGTTGCATCGGCCACCTCCGGATATCTTCACCTTGCTTAGAAGGTTGGCACTTTTTTCAATAATAATTACCGTATCCCCTGGGTGGGCCGTTTGATGATGAATGGCAGCAAAAAAACCGGCGGCACCCCCGCCGACAACAATCACGGTCATGCTGCTATGGTTGCATATTTTTGGTTGCAGTGCCAATGGTTCGTGCTTGAATTATGGGTTAGCCCAGTGCAATGTGGCCATAATATCCTCGGCCCATTGCATGTTGGGGCGCGTGCTTTTAAAGTTAAATGCAATTAAATGGGTAGGCGTGGCAACCAGGTAGTGGCTGGTTTGGTTGCGGTTGGTTTGGGTGCGAACCAATAGGCCCTCTTGGCCTTGAATGGCGATGGCGGTTGTCTCAATTATGCCGATAATGCCCACCTCATTTAGTAATTGGTTTCGGTCACTGGCATTGGTTAAATTCACCGGTGTTTGAATTGGGTTGGCGGTGATGCTCATGATGCGTTGATAGGCCTCGCATTTGAGTAAGGTGTATCCGCTTGAGTGAGGCATTGGTTCAAAGGCCTGGTCATACTGAATGCTAAACGAATGCGCATTGTTGGTGTAGGTGTGTGGTTGGTTGGGTTGTTTGGATGCGCACCCCACCATAATACTGCAAATGACTGCTAAAATAATCTGTTTGAATCCCATGTGTTGCCCCCTTTCTGCTTATTATCGACGCTGGCTGGGTTAAAATTTCACCGGGTATGCCTGGCCCATGCTACAATGGCCCAATGACACGTCGTTCGAATGGTCCAGGCCCCGATGTCCAAACCGTTGCCCGTGATCTGTTTCACGATGGGGTAACAGCGGGCGTTTTCCCCGCACGCCTAAACGTTGATTCGCTGATTGTATCGCGGAGCATTGATTCAATGATCACCGGTTTGGGCTGGGTGCATGGGAAGCACTGCAGCTTGCAATCCGCCATGAACCGTGCCTTATTTTTGGCATTTGTATCGGTGTTGCAGGGTGGGGGGCCATTTGGCACAGTGATTATTCAGAAGGATCGCTGGGTGAGCCATGGGGTCAATCGCGTTACCGCCACCAACGACCCCACCCACCATGGGGAAGTGGCCGCCATTCGGCGGGCCATGGCCCATGGCCACACCCACCAATTGAAGGGGGCTACCTTGGTTACCAGCACGGCCCCGTGCCCCATGTGCTTTGGTTTGGCACAATCGGTTGGGGTTGCGCGCATTGCCCACTGCTGCACCGAACACGATGCCCATGCCCATGGCGGGTTTTGCGACCACCTGTTTTGGGACGAAGTGGCTAAAAAAGAACAGAACCAGTCGCCATTGGTTACCCAGTTTTCTTGCAATGGAAATGCCATAAGGCCCGATGCGCATGGGCAGGCCTTACAGCCGGTGCTGCAAGCGTATTGCAAGCAGCATGGCTTTGAACCCAAGGGCTTGGTGTTTGATGCTGGGATTGAACCTATTGCACTTTGTTTGTTTGATTACGCAGCCCTTCGTTGGGCTGGGGTTGCTTTGCCCCATCATGTGGGGGTTCAGCCAATAAATCGCCATGCCTGCGAATCGGTCACCTTAGGTGCCAATGCCCGCATTGGGCGACGCATCTTTGAGTTTTTTAGCCATTATGGGGTGGCGTACGGTCAGCGTTAAGCCCTAAGGTATGGCTAACGACAAACAATGGGCGGTTTTTTACCTCAATAAAGATGCGTGCAATGTATTCCCCCATAACGCCCAGGGTCATTAAAATAATCCCATTGCTCACCAATATCACCACCATTAATGATGCGTAACCTGGCACCTGAATCCCATGAATGATGGTTCGTCCAACCAAGTAGGCCCCATATCCCATCGATAGGCAGGTAATAATCACCCCAAAATAGGTGCTAAGTCGAATAAAAATATCAGAAAACGATGTGATGGCTTGCAGGGCCAAATTCCATAGTTTCCAATAAGAGAATTTTGTTTTTCCATGCGCACGCGCCGGTCGTTCATAGTGAATGGTCGTGCTTTCAAATCCAATCCATGCAAATAAGCCTTTCATGAACCGTGTTTTTTCTGGCAAGGTATTTAAGGCGTCGATGACCTCCCGATCAAGCAATCGAAAATCGCCCACATTTTTTGGAATTTGTATTCTGGAAAACATATTGATAAAGGCATAAAAACAATACGCGCTCACCGATTTTAATACCTGGTCAGATGCCCGAGATGAGCGTTGGGCCAATACCACCGGAACCCCTGATTTCCATTCGTTAAGCATTCTAGGAATAAGCTCTGGTGGATCTTGCAAGTCGATGTCCATCACAATGGCGGCATCCCCTTTGCAATATTTTAGGCCAGCACTGATGGCAATTTCCTTTCCAAAATTTCGACTGAATTTGATGGCATGGATGCCCTGAGCCCGCTGGTGCAGCTTTTTAATTTCAACAAAAGTGGTGTCTCTGCTGCCATCGTCTACAAAATAAACATGAATGGTGGCATCCAGATTGTGTAAGGCCTCAGTTAATGCCGTGTAAAAGGGTTGAATGGCAGCTTCTTCGTTGTATACAGGTACAATAATGTCAAGTATTGCCATGGTATCAGTATACCAAAGGCTGGCCTATAAATGGTACTTGGTTTGTTAAGGTGTGTTGTTGTGGGACTGTTTTTACATCTCAAAACCCATGGTAAACTGTGATTATGACAACCAATCAATTAAGTAACTTTACCTTAAATCAGCTGGAGAGTGGCATGCAGCTTGTTCACAGCGGCAATCAAGTTTACCAGGTAACCGATGCGTTGGCCGAACAATTCAAGCCTGGTGATCATTTAGTTTTTGTTCGTGGGTTTAGTGAGCCTATCATTATACCCAGCGAATCCATGGCCTTGGTTGAACAAGAAGTGAATGCCGCAGTCGATGGGTTCTACAGTCTAAATTCAGTTGCCGATAGCGCCATTGATGCATTTTACGATGCCTGTGCGGATCGCCTGAATACGCCCTCCATTTGGGAGACCATTCAAACCATCAATCATCAAGATGTGGCACAAGCCACGGCCAAAGGACGATCCACCACGCGTCTTGTAGCGGATGACACATGCAAAACCCAAATGATTGATGGCCTATTGGATGTAAAGCGCCAAAATACGCCCCGGGTATCGGCCATTCAATCGGTAACCCACGATGGGTGGTCGGTGGATGTCCTTAAAAGCCCCTTGGGTGTGGTGGGGTTTGTATTCGAAGGGCGCCCCAATGTGGTTGTGGATGCCACCAGTGTATTAAAAAGCGGCAATGCCGTTGTGTTTCGTGTTGGGGGTGATGCTGTGAATACGGCCAGGGCATTGATGGATCATGTGTTGTTACCCGCCCTTGATTGGGTGGGCATTTCTCGCAATGCCATTCGATTTATTGATTCCACAGCGCACAGTGCGGCTTGGGCGTTGTTTTCAAACCAAAAAATCAATTTGGCAGTGGCTCGAGGCAGTGGGCATGCGGTGCGCATGTTGGGCGGTATTGCCCAACAATTCGGCATTCCAGTCAGTTTGCATGGCACGGGCGGTGCATGGATGGTGACATCCAAAAACAGCAACATCGATCGGTTGCATGCCGCCATTGTCGATTCATTGGATCGCAAAGTATGCAACACCTTGAACACACTTTGCATGTTGAAATCAGAATTTGAAAAACAACTGCCGGTGGTGCTCAATGCACTGGATAGTGCTGGTGATAACGTGGGGCACAAGGTAAAAGTCCACGTGGCCGTCCCCAGTATGGGCTATTTTTCATCGGAAGGTTTTAGCGACACCATTGATGTGGTGCGTGCCAGTGGGGTGGTGCAAGAGCCACAATATGAGCCCTTAGATCTTCAGGCCATTGGCACGGAATGGGAGTGGGAAAAAACACCAGAAATTACCATTGTTGTGGTGGAAAGCATTGACGAAGCCATCGAATTATTTAATTGTTATTCAGCCCAGTTTGTGGCCAGTTTAATCACACAATCACAATTGGAGTTGATTGATTTTTTTAATCGAATCAATGCGCCCTTTGTTGGCAATGGCATGACCCGTTGGGTCGACGGCCAATACGCATTAAATGCCCCAGAATTGGGGTTGTCGAATTGGGAAAATGGTCGTTTTTTGGCACGGTCTGCCATTTTAAGTGGCGATAGCGTGTACACGACTCGGTTAAAAATGAATCAAGTGGTGGTGGGGCTCCAACGCTAATGGGGATCATTACCATTGTTCGGTTGGTATTGGGGGAAGTGATCATTTTTTTGAACTGGTTGTTTAAGCCCAAGCAAGTGCAGCGAAGCATCGCTCAACAACAGTCACTGGATGCCAAATGCAAATCATTGTCGTTGTATCAGTTTCGTGGCTGCCCGTTTTGTGTCAAAGTGCGACGTGAACTGTACCGATTAAATTTAAACGTTGAGTTGCGTGATATTAAAAAGCGCCCATCATTCAAAGATGAGTTATTGGCAGGTGGCGGAAAAACCATGGTGCCATGCTTGCGAATTGAATCCGAGGACGGTCCTGAATGGCTGTACGAGTCATCCGATATCAACACCTACTTTCAGGATATTGCATCCAGTGCCAATTAGCATAACTTTCTTTTTAGAATCGTGAATTCCAAATGCTTTAGGATAACATGGCAAGTGGAGCGGGAGACGAGCCTCGAACTCGCAACCTTCGGCTTGGAAGGCCGATGCTCTACCAATTGAGCTACTCCCGCGTTTAGCATATTTAATATACAATACATCAATCAATTATGAAAAGGGGGGCGTGGTGAAATTCGTATTATTTGAAAATCATGCATCAAGGGGGCAATCCTTGGCATGATGCAATGGGTGGGGGGATGGGTGGTTGTTCTTGTACTATGCACCCAGGCGGCCACTATACATTGGCCATTTTTTACGCAACAAACCAGTAAAGGGGATCGATTTGTTGCAACTATTGGGCAGCAACGGCTGTACATGGTATTTGATACGCCAACAGCCTATGCCTATGGCGATATGGTCGATGTAGCGATTCGAATAAAGCCGTGCTCACCTCCAACAAATCCTGGGCAATTCAATGCCTGTCGGTGGATGTTTAAGGAAGGCATTGATGCCATGGCACTGGTGCGTTCCCATCGCTTGATTTTGCCGAGCACAAAGTCGTCAGCACTTATTTGGGCAGCTGGCATACCAAAGCGGCTGCTTGCACGTTGCCAGCAATTGTTTCCGCGGCACGCTGGCGTTATTTACACCATGATTTTTGGGGGGCGACAACGGTTTATTTCGCCTGCTGTGAACGAATCCTTTCATTCGGTGGGGCTTGTTCACTTATTGGTGGTATCTGGAGCTCAGATCAGTGCCTTAACCGGGGTCATGCTTGGGTTGCTTCGGGTGGCGCGTTGCCCATTTGTTGTGGTCTGGCCCATGCTGTTGTTCTCCCAAGGCCTGTATTGTGGCATTGCTGGGTTTGATGCCTCAATCATTCGGTCCATTGTTATGACAGATGCGCTCATATGGAACCATTTTCATGCCCTTCGGCGTTACCCCATGGGGTGGTACATTGGATTGGCTGTTGCCGTTGTGGTGATCATAAACCCTAAAAGCGTGCTGGGGGCTGGGTTTTGGTATTCATTTTGCATTACCTTTGCATTAATGGCATTGGTTCAACCCATCATGGCGCGTATCAAGGGGCCACGTTGGTTTGTTGGGTATTCAGTGGCCAGCATGGTGGCGGTGTTGGTGGCCATTCCAATTCAGCTGATTCAGTCGTCGGTGGTGGCCCCAATGGCCATTGTTGCCAACTTATGGGTGGCCTGGATGAGCGGTGTGGTGTTGTTGGGTGGGCTGCTCTGTGTGTGCATGTCGCCACCAATGCCGTTCCTTGCCCAACAGCTGGGCATCATTATTGATACAGTGGCCGATATAATGATTCAATCGTCCCAAACGCTTTGCCAGCTTATGGGCGTGTGGGCATTGGATAGGGTGACGATTATAACCGCTATTGGCGTGCTTTCCCTGTTTGGCATTGCCATTGGTGGATTGCGTTGGCACTCACGGCGGAACAGCCTTGACCATGCCCAAATTCAAGGCCGAATCAAAACATGCGTGATGATTATGGTCTGTGGATCATTGGGTGCATTTGCATGGGTCAGTGTAACGCTAAGTCAACGCCAATTTGTAATGGCCATTGATGTGGGGCAAGGGGACGCGACCTTGGTGGTCAATGGGTTTAATGCTATTTTGGTGGACACGGGTGGAAAAATGGGTGATGATTCTGCTGCTAAAAAAGTGATTCGCCCCGTGCTGCATTACTACGGCATTGACGCCTTGGATGCGCTGATTATCACCCATCAAGATACGGATCACTCATTTGGTCTTTCCGATATTGTCGCCCATGGCACATCGGTTGTTTATACGAATGAGGCATTGGCCATTAATCATCACCTTGTGGCGAATCCTGTGGATATTCACATGCGCAATGGGCGCATTCGACTTGTTCCCCCAAGCATGTTATTTCCTAATGAAACCTCAAATAACCGCAGTTTGTTGGTTCATATCACCTTGTCTGGCGTGTCGTTTTTAATCAGTGGGGATATGGACGAATGGATGGAGTTGCAGATGCTGCGACACAACCTGGTTCCCAGTGTGGATGTGTTGAAATTGGGGCACCATGGCAGCAAAACATCGACATCCTCAGAATGGTTGGATGCCATTCGCCCCAAGTTTGTTTGGAACAGCGCCGGAAAGCGAAACCGGTATGGTCATCCGCATCAATCGGTTATTGACCGTGTGAGTGAACGCCGTATCCCATGGTTGGGTACCCATCATAACGGGGCCATTCAAATGCGTGTGGACGCCGATCATTTATCAATCATCACCCATCACCAAAAAAAGACGTACTTTCTGCCGATAGGTGATGAATAAATAGGTTAATCGTTTTATGTTTTTTTGGTACACTACGAGCATGACAACACTAATTATTGCCAACCAGCCATTTAAATCTCGTTTACTGCTTGGCACTGGCAAGTTTTCGTCAGCAGAATGCATGGCCCAGGCCATTCAGGCCAGTGGCGCAGATATCATTACCGCCGCGCTTCGCCGCGTTGATTTTGATAATCCAGACGACGTGTTCATGAATGTCATTGATCCAACAACATATGTGTTTTTAACCAATACTTCCGGGGCTCGAACTGCTGAAGAGGCCATTCGCTTGGCCCGGTTGGGTTTTACTCAATCCAAGTGGGTAAAGCTTGAGTTAACCCCAGAACCCAACCATTTGTTGCCGGATCCCATTGAAACCTTAAAGGCGGCAGAAGTGTTGGTTAACGACGGCATGATAGTGTTGCCTTATGTGAATGCCGACCCGGTGCTGTGCAAGCGATTGGAAGATGTGGGTTGCCATGCCGTTATGCCTTTGGGGGCACCCATTGGAACCAATAAGGGGCTCACAACTCGCGATCAATTGGCAATTATTATTGAACAGTCCCGTGTTCCGGTTATCATCGATGCTGGCATTGGGGCACCGTCACATGCCTGTGAAGCCATGGAGTTGGGTGCCGATGCTGTGTTGGTGAATACCGCCATCGCAACAGCAAGAGACCCCATTGCAATGGCCCGTGCGTTTAAAGATGCCGTTATTGCTGGACGCTTGGCCTTTGAGTCGGGCTTACCCACGGTGCAACAATCCGCCCATGCATCATCGCCGTTAACGGGCTTTTTAAATTAAATGTACGATCAGGTATTTTCATTTGAGGGCACATTGGCCAAACATGCGTCCTTAGCTGACACTGCGCCTGAAACTGCCAGTATTCATGAATTACTGGCCACGCCTTACGCAATATTTAACCCCCTCAGCGACCATCAATTGGAAGCATTGGCCCAGAAATCTGCCACCATCACTCGTCAGCGTTTTGGGCATGTGATGCGTTTTTTTGTACCGCTGTATTTATCGAATGAGTGCTACAACAACTGCACGTATTGTGGGTTTAGTTACGGTCGTGATATTCAGCGATACACACTGACCGACCAAGACATTGTTGATAATATTGATATTTTAACAAAGAAAGGATTTCAACACGTGTTGCTGCTAACTGGTGAGGCTGCAAAAACAGTTGAAATGCCCTACTTTAAGCGGGTATTGCCCCTCATCCGGCCTCGGGTGGCCCAGTTGGGGATGGAGGTTCAGCCCCTTGATGAATCCGATTACCGTGACTTGGTGGCTCTGGGCTTGGATTCCGTAACGGTTTACCAAGAAACGTACCATAAAGATAACTACCTTATTCACCATTTAAGTGGCAAAAAGCGGCGCTTTGATTACCGATTAACCACAGCGGACCGAGCGGCAAATGCCGGCATATTTCGCATTAATATTGGGGCGTTGCTTGGGTTAAGCGATTGGCGGTTTGAGGCCATTGCTTTGGTGGATCATTTGCGGTACTTAACCCAACGGTATTGGAAAACACAATTTTCAGTTTCCTTTCCACGCATCACCTCCATTTTTGATTCAACACAGCGGCTTTTTCCGGTGAGTGATCAACAATTGGTGCACTTGGTATGTGCCTTCCGGTGTTTGTTTCCTGATTTAGGCATTACTTTATCCACTCGCGAATCTGCCAAATTGCGAAATGGGCTCATGCGATTGGGTATTACCGATATGAGCGCCGAGTCTTTAACGTCACCTGGCGGGTATTCGGGGGTAGAAGCGGATGCTCAATTTGACACCGCTGATCATCGATCTTTGGTAGCCATACAAGCCGAAGTTGCCAATCAAGGTCTCGATGCTGTAGTGAAAGATTGGGATGCTCATTTTTCAACGCCCGTAATGCACAGCCATTCGTCCAGTTAAAATAAACGTCATCCAAAAGATTCGATTGGCTAAAGTTGAATACCGTGACTGCTTTGTGATTGTTAAAAACAATTTACATAAAGGCGAGCTGTCTTGATTTAACATAGCACACTTCGTTATCAATGATGGTTTTTTCTAAAAACCCTTGGTCGCAAAAGGAGTCAAGTTCATTAATTGCTTGGGCCAGATCCATATTAAATTCATCAGCATAGGTGCTTTCAGTCAGTTGGGAATGGGTGTCTAAGTAGGCGCTAATTTGTGATCGATGAACAGTGGGAGGGGCGCTTGTTTCAACAGACGCACTTGCATCTGTTGGGAGCCGGTAGCATGTGCTTCGTCCGGAACCCACAATTTTGGCTTTGTTTTGCTTTACCAGTTCAGCCAATTCTAAATGGGCTGTTTTGTGCGATACATTAAATAATTTACGGTATTGTTTATTTTTAATGGACCCTTGGGTTTCTATGAATTCAATGGCCTTTTTTTGACGTAAGTTGAAGCCATTGTTGGTGGTTACTGGGGGTGACTCCTTGTGTAGTGAATTAATACTTGAAAGCTGTTGTGCAACGGATGCAATTGCTTTGTCTGTTGGTTTGGCATTGGTTGATTTCATGGGGTAATCAGTCGTTACAATTATCGGTTCAGACATTGTAATGGTGGGGGTAAATGCTGTAATTTTTGAATCTTGAATGGTATAAAAAGACCCGTTATACGGGTAATGATGGTGCGATTTTTTTACATCAAGCAATAAAATCTTTTTGTTTGATCGAAATAAAAATGTAGAGGATATATCGCTGTTTTTAAAGTGGGAATCGATAAATTGATCAATCCATTGGTCGGTTTGATTATAGCCAGTTAGATGAACATTAATGCGATCGTATCCAATCACGACAGTTCCTCCAAGTGAATTCAACAGGGCCGACATGGTTTCGCCAATGGCATCCGTGGCTTTGGCCGATGAAATAAAAAAAACGTGGTCGGATTTTTCTTGAACCAATGAAATAAATGATTGCCAATTCATGCAATTAATCTTACCAAAAAACTCACGGCTTGTGCACTTATTTTGTGTCTTGACATCCACTGCCTTCCTACCCAAAATGAAAAAATGAAAGTTTTACTTATTGGTTCAGGTGGGCGGGAACATGCCATTGCACATGCCCTTGCAACATCCGAAAAGTGTTCAATGCTTTTCATTGCACCTGGGAATCCAGGTACGTTTCAGTGTGGCGAGAATGTTCCCATTAAAGCAGATGACATTGATGGGCTGTTGGCGTTTGCCAAAGAAAATACCATCGACATGACCTTTGTTGGGCCTGAACAGCCCTTGGCCTTGGGCATTGTGGATGCATTCGATTTACATGGCCTTCGGATTGTTGGCCCAAACAAGGCGGCGGCTCAATTGGAGAGTTCAAAGGCGTGGGCCAAAGCAAAATACCAGGCTTATGGCATTCCCACCGCCCATTACCAAACATTTACAGCGTATGATGCGGCTTTGTATTATGTGAAGGAACGCGCTAGTTACCCAATTGTCATTAAAGCCGATGGTTTGGCCGCCGGTAAGGGCGTCACAATCGCTCATTCTTTGGATGATGCCAAGCAGGCCCTTCATGATTGCTTTGTTGACCAGGTATTTAACGATGCCGGCAACTGTGTGGTGATTGAAGATTTTCTTCAAGGCGAAGAGGCCTCAATTTTTGCATTTACCGATGGAAAAACAGTGGTGCCCATGGTTAGTGCGCAAGACCACAAAGCCATTTTTGATGGCGATAAAGGGCCCAATACGGGTGGCATGGGGGCGTATTCCCCGGCGCCTGTGGTAACAGATGCGGTGGTTAATAAAGTCATGTCGCGTGTGTTTACCCCACTAATTGAAGGGTTTCAGCGTGATGGCATCACCTACAAAGGTGTGCTGTATGCAGGGTTAATGATTACCGATGCTGGTGACCCTTATGTGGTTGAATTTAATATTCGATTTGGCGACCCTGAAACCCAAATTGTGTTGCCAAAATTAGACACCGATTTTTTGGATATCTTAATTGCCATTGATGAGGAGCGCTTGGACCAGATTGAATTGCAGTGGAAACCCTTGTTTAGTGTTTGTGTTGTGATGGCAGCCAAGGGCTACCCTGGTCATTATGAATCGGGGCACCCAATCACTGGCATTCACGATTCCTCTGATGCCAATTCCTATGTGTTTCATGCTGGCTCTCGGCAGACCCCCAAAGGCGAGTTTGAAACCAGTGGGGGCCGTGTATTAACGGTATGTGGGGAAGGGGAAACCCTAAAAGCTGCCATAGACTCAGCGTATGAGCGTTGCAAGCGCATTCATTTTGATGGCGCGTATTACCGAACGGATATTGGCCAAAAAGGCCTTGCCCGTTTAAAGCAGGCCGTTTGAAGCTTCAGCATTTTTTATCCAAACAAGGGGTGTTTTCGCGTCGGGTGTCGGAACGCATGATCAACGATGGGTTTGTGTTGGTGAATGGGCAGGTTCAAGCCAATCCACTGCACGTTGTTGGCCATAACGACCAAGTGATGCTTGCCGATAAAATCGATGATTATGCCAATCAATTGGGTATGATTTTAATGCATAAACCGCGAGGAGTTTGGACCAATTGCAAGCAGGGGGCTGGTGAAAAAGAGGTGATTGATCTGTTGCCAAAAAAATATCGCCATTATTCATCCATTGGTCGATTGGATAAAGATTCCGAAGGATTGATATTATTCACCAATGATGGGGTTTATGCCAATCAATTTTTGAATGCCGGAAACGTTCATGAACGGGTGTACCACGTGTGGCTAAAATCGCCTTTAACCAATAAGCAGCAACAACAGTTAATGGCAGGCATTTTGTTGGATGACGGCCCTACAAAACCGTGCAAGGTGAGCCAGATGAAGCGTGGATGTTACGAGTTTACCTTAATTGAAGGTAAGAATCGTCAAATTCGACGAATGGTTGAGTGGTGTGGCACCCACGTGACCCGGCTCAAGCGTGTATCGTTTGGCCAGCATGCGTTGGGCGGCATTGTTGCGGGGCAGTACCGTTGGGTGAGTTTGCGGGATGGGTTTTACAATCGGGCAAAATCATTTCTTCAGACGCTGTAAACGCTTGAATATCGGTGCTTTATGCTTTTGGTTTTTTCTGACAAAATGTGGGTATGATTGAATCAATGTTGATTAAGGGGGCCCAATTGGTATTGCCGCATCAGGTGGTTGATGGGGATGTATTCATTAAACAAGGCAAAATTGTTGCCATTGAACCATCCATCCATGAGTCCGCTGAGTTGGTGATTCAGGAACAAGGCTTAACCTTAATGCCTGGGGCGATTGATACTCATGTGCATTTTCGTGAGCCTGGCCCCACACAAAAAGAAAGCATTGCGTCGGGGTCTAAAGCAGCGGTATCGGGTGGTGTGACCACGTTTTTTGATATGCCTAATAATAATCCTGCCACCATTGATGTGGCCGCCCTAAACCATAAAAAAGGCATTGCGTCGCAAACATCCTATGCCAACTATAACTTTTACATTGGGGCCACGAACGATAATTTAGATGCGTTGATTACGGCTGAAAATTGCCCGGGCATTAAAATATTTATGGGGTCTTCCACCGGGAACATGTTGGTGGACGATCAACAGATTTTGGATGATATTTTTAAGCACGCCAATAAACCCATTGTGATTCATTCTGAAGATGAAACCATGGTGCGACACAACATGGACCGCCTTAAAGGATCCACCGATGTGAAGGATCACATGAACATTCGAACCCCAGAGGCCGCATTGGCATGCACCAAACGTGCCGTGGCGTTGGCAAAAAAACATCAGCAACGCTTGCACATTTTGCATTTGACCACGGCTGATGAAGTGGATTGGTTGATGAGCCAAGACCTTCCGTCTTATATCACCGTCGAAGTATGCATTCAGCATTTATTATTGCATGCCCCCGAGGTGTATGACCGGTTGGGTACATTTGCCCAAATTAACCCACCCCTTCGAACTCAGGCGCATGCCAATCGTTTGTTTTATGGCTTGCGGCAGGGCTTGATTTCGTCCATTGTTACCGACCATGCCCCGCATTTGGTTGAAGAAAAACATCAGCCCTTTGGGGTAGCGCCATCGGGCATGCCAGGGGTCGAAACATTATTGCCCCTTACACTGCAGTTTTATCACCAAAAAAATGCCACGTTAAACGATGTTTCCAGGTGGCTCAGTGGGGCGGCCCAGCGTTTGTTTAACATTGATCGCCGGGGACTGTTATCCCCGGGTTATTTTGCCGATATGGTACTGGTTGATTTAAATAAATCCTGGACCATCGAAAACAAAACCACCGTCAGTCAATGTGGGTGGTCAGCCTTTGATGGCTGGCAGGTAAAGGGAAAACCGATTGCGACCTTTGTGAATGGCCAAATGGTGTTTCGGGAAGGGGAGTGGTTTCATTTGCCTGGGGTGGCTCAAGAAGTTACTCATGCCATGTCTTGACCGTTACGAAACATTGTTTTTATCCCCCCTTATGTGTGAATTGCTTCGGTTATGCCAAGGCCTCTTCTTCAACAATTTCCCAAGAATGGATGGGATCCGTGTAGGTTTTCCAAACATTTGGCCCTTGGCTTAACTCATCTTCTGTTAATAAACAGGCGTTGATTCGGTTAATGATATCGTCTTTATTAATATTGGTGCCAATCAATACCAGCTCTTGCCGACGATCCCCGTATGGGTCCTGCCAATGAGCTTTGATTGATTCTATCATTTCTTCATCATCCAAGTTCCACTCACTTTTTGGCACAGCTGCCCACCATTTACCTGCCGGTGAAATTTCTGTTAATTTTCCTGCCGTGCTAATTTGCCCAACGAAATCCATTCGTGAAGCCAACCAAAAGTACCCTTTTACGCGATAGACCCCGTCTAATTTAGATTGAACAAAGTCCAAAAATCGCTCTGGGTGAAATGGTTGCTTGGATTTGAAGCTAACACTGGAAATATTATACTCGTCAGTTTCTGGTATATGCTCGCCTCTCATTTCTTTTAACCAACCTGGAGCTTGAGATGCCTTTTCAAAGTCGAATCGGCCAGTATTTAGGACGTCTTTTATTGGGACATCTGAGTAATTGGTTTCAATGCAAGTCGCATCTGGATTTAATGCCTTTATTACCCCTTTAATTTTAAATAAATCCTGCGGGCTAACTTCGTTGCTTTTGTTTAATAAAATAATATCTGCAAACTCAACTTGTTCCACCAGAAGGTCAACAATGCTTCGGTTATCATCTTCACCAAGCGACTCGCCGCGATCTTTTAGTGATTCAACCGAATCCAAGTTATCAAAAAAATGAAGTGCGTCAACCACTGTCACCATGGTGTCAAGGGTGGCGTAATCAGATAACGAGTTCCCATCTTCATCTTCAAAGGTAAAAGTTTCAGCAACCGGCAAGGGTTCGCTGATTCCAGTGGATTCAATTACCAGATAGTCAAAGCTGTTTTGTTTGGCCAACCGTTGAATTTCAATCAATAAATCTTCACGTAATGTGCAGCAGATGCACCCATTGGACATTTCAACCAGTTTTTCTTCTGTTCGGCTAAGGCTGGCGGATCCATTTTTTACCAGTTGGGCGTCAATATTTACTTCTGACATGTCATTAACAATAACCGCAACTTTTAACTGATCCCGATTGTTGAGTATTCGATTCAGTAGTGTTGTTTTTCCAGAGCCTAAAAATCCAGATAATACAGTTACAGGTAGTTTCTTATTCATCAAATCCTCCTTAAGTTTATTTATCATAGCAAAGTAATTCATTAATGCAACTATTTTGCATTAATTTTAATGTTGGGGTGTTTTATTGGCGGTGGTGGTTATCGAAGTTGCGACCTTAGCTCAGGCTGATGACAGGTGTGAATAACTTCTGTTGGGGGGTGGCATTATACCCGATAAAATGGGAAGGTGTTAAACAAAGTTCATCTTGGGGGTATTCAAATGCCTGCTGACTTATTCTCAATTTTATGAATGATGTCTGACTTAAAACTTTTGAGTTCAATTAAAAATGGTTCGTTTGGGTGATTGTAATCAGCGCCTCCGTTACCGTTATCGCCGTTCTCTTTAAAATTAAATGGGTGTATAGGATGTTCAATATGATTCTTTTTTAGGTACAAATGAAACGCTTCACACGTGGTTTTTTCATGCATTATTTTTTTCTGTTTTAAAGTGGACATATTGGCCATTCATTGTATGATATTTTTTAAATTGCACAAACTTGGGTTTGTTGCTACTGTTTTTGAATGACAAATAACATTCGAAATGTGGCCATTATTGCCCACGTTGACCACGGAAAAACCACCTTGGTCGACCAGCTATTCAAACAAAGCGGGTTGTTCCGCGATAACCAACATGTGGAAGAGCGAATGATGGACTCCATGGACCTTGAAAAAGAGCGTGGCATTACCATTCAAGCTAAAAATGGGGCCTTTGATTACAATGGCACGCACATTAACATTATCGATACCCCAGGCCACGCCGATTTTGGTGGCGAAGTTGAGCGCGTATTAAAAATGGCCGATGGGGCCTTGTTTTTGGTGGATGCCCAAGAGGGCCCCATGCCCCAATCGTATTTTGTACTAAAAAAGGCAATAGCCCAACACATTCCTTTAATTGTGGTGATTAACAAAATTGATAAAGATTCGGCGCGTCCGGATTGGGTGTTGGACCAAGTGTTTGATTTGATGGTGCATTTGGAAGCACCAGACGACATGCTTGATTTTCCGGTGATTTACGCATCCGCTAAAAATGGCTGGGCGTCATTGGCTTCCGATGTTCAAACGGATTCAATGAAAGACCTTTATGAATTAATGATCCAAAAATTACCACAGCCATCTTTTTCTAATGATGATCCGTTTCAATTATTGGTATCCACCATTTCGTACTCACAGTTTTTGGGGCGCTCGGCGATTGGAAAAATTACTGGTGGGTCCTTAAAAATCAACCAACCCATTGGCATTTCGACAGGCACCGATTCCGACATTCGGTCTGGTCGAATATCCAAAATTCATGTGTTTAAGGGGAATGACTTTGACGAAGTATCAGAGGCAAATGCTGGCCAAATTGTGGCCGTTTCGGGCATTCAGGACATTACCGTTGGGGAAACCATTGTTGACCCGGATAACCCCAAACCCCTGCCCATGGCCGCCATTGACCCACCCACCATATCGGTGGAATTCTTGCCCAATGACTCTCCGTTTTCGGGCAAAGAGGGGGAGTTTGTCACCGGTCGGCAATTGCACGAACGTTTGATGCGGGAGACCTTATCTGATGTTGCCTTGCAGGTGGTGGATAGCGACACTGGCCTTGGCTATAAGGTATCTGGACGGGGTGAACTTCATATCTCTATTTTAATCGAAAAAATGCGCCGAGAAGGGTACGAGTTTCAGGTAAGCCGACCCAAAGTCATTTTTAAAGACATCGATGGTAAAAATCACGAACCATATGAAACGGTGACCATTACCGTAGACGAGGCGTTGGGTGGAAAAGTCATTGAATCCATGGCCGAACGGAAAGGGCAAATGACAGACATGGTTCAAGATGGCCCCCAAATTCAGTACCAATTCAAAACCCCAACCCGTGGCTTATTGGGGTACCAGTCCTTGTTTATGAAGCTAACCAAAGGGTTGGGCACCATTTATTCCACATTTGAAAGCTATCAACCGTTTTCTGGTGATATTCGATCACGCCAGCGCGGTGTATTGGTAGCCAAAGATACCTGTGAATCAGTGGCTTATGCATTATCGGGGTTGCAAGAACGGGCGGATTTATTTTTAGGCCCAGGCATTGCAGTGTATCGCGGGCAAATTGTGGGTTTAAATTCCCGGGAAGACGACATGGTGGTGAATGTGGCCAAGTCCAAAAAGCTAACCAATCACCGGGCATCTGGTTCTGATGATAACATTTTACTGACCCCGCCCACTCAAATGTCCCTTGAGGAATGCTTATCCTTTATTAACGATGATGAGCTGATTGAGGTCACCCCCAAACATATTCGCCTAAGAAAGCGATGATTGGTTAACGTGATTAATTTTTAAGTTGCCTTGGCTTAGCATGGGGACAATAACAGCCTGCTGTTGACCGTCGATTATTGACATGTTTAATTGGCGCTTCCCCCCCTGCTAATCGGCAAATTTCTAATGTTGCTGCAATGTCAATTGGCCCATGACTGATAGGGCGAGGATTAACAACAACTTTAAAGGGGTTGTTTTACTTGGTGAACCACTTGTTTTATGAGTTCTTGAAATAGGGCAGTTTTTCGATATACCCTTTAAAACCTCTCCATAGGATGTTTTATCGCCATCGTATTCACAGTCTGGGTGCGCCAGAACATCGACGACCATTTGTTCACAAATCCCATCTAGAGTCTTAAGGGTTTTAGAATCTTTGCACGCATCTAATTTTTTGGCTTCTGCTGTTGCAATGCATAAATCTTTTGGATTTGTACAACTTATACAAAAAAGTAATTCAAAAAACCGATCATTTATGTCGTCCTCAAACATACCGCTGCTTACCTTTTGAATATCACCTTCATGTAAAATGTTACAGAGCTTAGCAATTTCATCACTTTCTTGGGGCGTAGGCAGCATATGATCATCTTTAATGCCATAGGCTCTTAAATCTTTAAGCGTTATATATTCTGAAGTACCATTCACAATGCGATGTGCCGTCAACCCACCGAAACCTGGATCATTTCCTTTGAACTTATTTATGCAATCTACCATCGAGCGCTTGTTTGGGTTTGGTCTTAATAAATTAGATGCTGGAATCGAGCAATTTAATCCTACCGGAACGTGACATTTTTCTATCATAAGTAATCTCCTTGAGCTATAATTATAGCTACACTATGTAAATAGTCAATTGAACTCATCTTGTCAAATTGAATGTTAATTTATTTTTAAATAAAAAATGCAATGATTAGCAACACTCGCATGATTTAGATGATCCATTTAATTCGTGGAGCTTTAGCAATGCAGCCGTGTAATTGCTATTGGTAACATCGGATTCAAGTGTGTCTCCTGGTGCCAATTGCGGTCGTTCAACAGGAATTGATTGCAAGAACAAACACCGGCTAATGGCCTGGTTGTAGTTCTTGCTGTAAATGTCCTTTAAAATGGCTTTGTTTTCTTCAAAGCACAGAGCGTTGTACAGTTTTGATGCTGATATTAAATCGTTTAACTTTAATTTTGTAATAATTAAGTATGCGCTGACTTCATTGCTGGGGTGTGTTTTATTAACCGCTTCAAAATAGTCGTTGGCTTTTTCTGCTTGATTCAGTTTGTAGTGGGCAATGCCCTTTAAAAATTGGTGGTAGGGGTCATCTTGCCCTTCAAGCTCAATCAGAAGGGAATGAAAGTCACCATTTTTTAATAATGTTTCATAATGTTTTTGGCTTGCTACACTCATGCCTACATTTTACATTGATTTTTAAAATTCACAAGTTAGAGGTTTCCCGCACATTGCGTATTTTACAATATTTTATGATAAATTTGCAAAATTTAATTAAAAAAGCATGGGTTTTCTTGGCATGATTCTTGCATATATACAGTGGTTGCTAAAGCAGAATGACAGTGGGCACAAGGTGCCAGCATCAAATAAAGGGGGCTTAGTAATCAAATTTGTTAAACAAGGGGGTGATAACCCAATAAAATGTTCCCCTATAAGCAGGCCACAGTAGTGGCCTGTTTTTTTGGTGTCTGCTAGACTAATTGGTATGCCCATTAAAGAATTACGATTGGCTCATACGCAGGGATTTTGTGCTGGTGTTGTCAATGCCATTGATGTGGTTGAATTGTGCATCAAGAAATTTGGCGTTCCATTGTATGTGCGTCATGCCATTGTGCATAACACCTCGGTTATTAAAGATTTTGAATCCCGTGGGGTGGTCTTTATTGAGTCCTTGTCAGATGTTCCTGATGACCATGTGGTTGTATTTAGCGCTCATGGAACGTCCCCTGATGTTTACCAGGTGGCAAAGGATCGCGGGCTAACCATTATTGATGCTACTTGCCCATTGGTTACCAAGGTACATCGTCAGGCCAAACGATATTGTGAGCGTGGCACTCATATTGTGCTCATTGGCCATAGGGGGCACCAAGAGTTGATTGGGACGGCTGGCCATATCAATCCAGAATTGCTACATATTGTGGAAGATGAGCGTGATGTAGAGGCATTGTCAATCTCACCCGAGGTTGAAATTGGGATTTTGACTCAAACTACCTTATCGGTGGATGATACAGCTCACATTATTAAGAAGCTTCAAGCTAAATTTCCAAATATTATTACGGGTGGAAAAGAAGATATTTGCTATGCCACTCAAAATCGGCAAGATGCGGTAAAGGAGTTGGCGACACAATGTGACTTCATTGTTGTGATCGGATCTGCCAATAGCTCGAACAGCAACCGTTTGGTTGAGACGGCCAAGCAGCAAGGTGTTGGAAGCCTGATTGTTGACCTGCCTGAGGATGTGGACCCCGCGATTTTCGACGCTTACGATCGGATTGGGATCACATCGGGTGCATCCGTACCTTATTATTTGATTCAGCGCCTGGTTGATAAGGTTAAAGCTCAATATCCCAACATTCAAATTCATCAAGATGATAGCGTTGAAAAGGACATTTTATTTCCGCTGCCAAAAGAGGTGGCTGACATGCGCAACGCGCAATGACTCCCCAGTGCGATATTTTTTTAATTGATGGGTTTTCATTACTGTACCGTGCCTATTATGGTTATCCGCCCAATTTAACGTCTCCATCTGGTGGCCCCATCAATGCTGTTTATGGGTTTGTAACCTTAATGATGAACGCCATTGAACAATTTAAACCCACCCATGTGGCGGTATGCATGGACCGAAAAGAACCCACATATCGCCATCAGTTGTTTCCGGATTATAAGGCCCATCGATCGGCACCAGATGACGAATTTTTAGCACAATTGCCAGACTTTCGGTTGGTGATGGAATCTTTTGGTATTCCTTTAATTGAACTGCCCGGTTATGAGTCGGATGATTTGCTGGGAACATTGTCTAAGTGTTTTTCAAAAATGGAAAAGAAAACATTCATTATGTCTGGGGATTTGGACTTGTTTCAATTAATTAATGATCATACCCATATTGTTACCAGTACCAAAGGGTCCCTTCAGATTTGTGATGATTCGGCGGTCTTTGAACGGTTTCAATTGGCCCCATCTCAAATTATTGATTTCAAGGCATTAAAAGGGGACGCGTCGGATAATATTCCTGGCGTTAAAGGCATTGGCGATAAAACAGCGGTGAAGTTGTTATCGGCTTATCATTCCTTGGATGGCATTTATGACCATTTGAATGACCTTTCCTCGGCATCGGTTGTATTAAAATTAAGCAGCAACAAAGATATGGCGTATTTGTCTAAACAATTGGTGACCATCGATTGCAATGCACCCATTGACTGCCCATTGGAATCCATTGCGTTTAATCCCGACTGGCAGAAGGTTAGGGCCATTTTTGACGCCTATGAATTCAAGCGATTATTATCACGATTACCCAATACCCATGATGACACTGCAGCAACCATTTCCGATGACTCAACACAGCCCAGGTTTAAAGAAACAGCGCATAGCATTATTCGGTCCATGCCTGATTTGCATCACCTTCTTCCCTTGCTTAAGCTTGGGTTTGCATTTGACTTGGAAACCACTGCGTTGGATCCACAAGATGCCCGTATTGTGGCCATTGCTATAACAGCGTCGACTGGCATATCGTTTGTGATCGATTGCACCATGCCAGATACGACGTCTGACTTGTTTGGATTTTCTGATCAGCGGGATCGGCACCCTTTGCTGCAAGCGTTGGTGCCATTATTCGAAGATGAGCATATTCCAAAAATCATGCACAACGCTAAATTTGAGGTTTCGGTATTGCATTATTATGGCATTCAATTGACGGGCATTCATTTTGATACCATGATCGCTGCTCACCTTATTGATTCTCGCCAAGCGGTGGGCTTAAAATCATTGGCCTTATCGGTTTTTGATTACCAAATGCTTGATTTTGAAACGTTAATCAAACCATACGATTCAATTTTAGATGTTCCTTTTGATGATTTGGCCAGATACGCCGCAGATGACAGCAATGTCACATTTCAATTATATGAGTATTATAAATCTGTATTCACAAATCAACCCCTCGACTTATTCACAACAATTGAGATGCCATTGGTATGTGTATTGGCAGAAATGGAGGTGGTGGGAGTCCAATGTGATACCCAGTATTTGGGGGCCTTATCGCTAAGCTACACCCAAGAATTGAATCGCTTAGAGGGCCTTATTTATTCAATGGCTGGGCGCCAAGACTTTAATATTAATTCCACCAAACAGTTGGCCGGGGTGTTGTTTGATGAGCTTAAACTACCTGTTGTCAAACAAACAAAAACATCACGATCCACGGATTCCTCTGTATTGGAAACATTGGCAAAGTCACACCCAATTGCCAAAGAATTGTTGAATTATCGCTTGTACAAAAAATTGTTATCGACATACATTGATCGATTGCCGCAACTGGTGCACCCCATGAGCCAGAAAATTCATGCATCATTTAATCAGGCCGTTACAGCCACTGGTCGGCTATCATCCACAGAGCCCAATTTACAAAACATTCCAGTTCGATCAGAAGCGGGTCAAAAAATACGATGTGCATTTATTTCTAGGTTTAAAGACGGCGTTATTGTTGCCATGGATTATTCGCAAATTGAATTACGTGTGTTGGCGCACTTATCAAACGATAGGGCAATGATACAGGCCTTTAACGAAGGCCAAGATATTCATCAAGCCACCGCAGCGATGGTGTTTCAGGTGCCTTACTCAGACGTTACAAAACCCCAGCGTGAACAGGCAAAAACAGTTAATTTTGGCATCACTTATGGGCAATCTGCGTTTGCACTTTCTGACCAGTTATCGATATCAAGAAAAGAGGCGCAATTGTTAATTGACCATTACTTTAAGCAATTCGACTCCATTCAAACATTCATGAAGGCAACCATTCAACAGGCACAAGCCGATGGGCTTGTGTCGACAATGTTTGGGCGTACGCGTGTGATTGATGGCATTGATAGTTCAAATCGTTCCGTGCAAGGCATGGCCCAGCGCATGGCCATTAATACTCGGGTGCAAGGGTCAGCAGCTGATATTATTAAATTGGCCATGAATCATGCGCATCAGGCATTGATTGGGTGCCAATCCAAAATGATTTTGCAAGTGCACGATGAACTTGTATTTGATATTCATCCAAACGAAGCAAAAACGCTTATTCCTTTGCTTGCAACAGCCATGGCAGGTGCAGTTAGTTTGCAAGTTCCATTGGTTGTTGATGTCGAGGCAGGTCCCAGTTGGGGCGATATTAAACCTATGGATTAGTCCTACAATTGCTACATTTTCCGTAAATGTGAAGGGACCGGTATTCTGGCGTAAACCCAAAGGCTTTGCATTCGTTATTTAAAATATTCGATAGTTTTTCGATATTGATCGCATACAATTGCCCACACTGATTGCAAATCATGTGGTCATGGTGCTGCAATTCTTGGTTGTATTTGTAACATACTCGACCATTGCCGGTGTCAATCTTTTGAATCAGTTTTGCGTCAAGCAATTGTTTAATGGTTCGGTACAATGTTGCACGGCCAATTTTTCGTTTGTCTTTGTTGAATTGAGCTAAAAAGGTTTCAATTTCGAAAGGGTCTACTTGAGTGACGATCGATGCAACAATGTCTTTTTTTTGTTGTGTGTAACGTTGATTATGTTTGCCTAAATACACTTCAAATTGCGTATGTAAATCACTCATGGTCCATTGCTTTCATTTTAACATCCACATGTTGTATGTGTTTAATTAAGGCGTCGATTAGTTGACGAATGCTGTAGGCAATGTGTGTGGTATGCAGGTTTTCATTGTACATTTTTTCGATAAGTTTGATTTTATGTTTAAACTGATTATGTTCTTTTTGATGATTCTGAATATCATAAAAGTTATGATCTCGCATTAATTGTTCTTCTTCATTAAAATGATCAAACGCATGAGATGTTAAAAAATCAATGATTGGTTTCAATGATTCTCTTGAATTGGATTTAATGGCTTTGTCAAGCAAGTGGACCATATGAAATACATCACTGTGATGATCGTCCAGTGTTCCGATATTTAATTGGTCATCCATTTTTTAAAGGGTATCATTTTTTTAATGAACAGGCAAAACTGCCCCCTTAATACAGGTTGTTTTTTTCTTCCAAACCATACGAAAATCCAATGGTGAGCTGATGGTCAATGATGGGGTCCCTTGATTGTGCCAAGGCAATATCAATTTCAAAGGGGTCTAAATAAAGCCCTGTCCCAAGGGTATAGCGATTGTGGTCCAAGCCCATTCGTATGGGCAGGTAATCATTCATGTAATATTCCAAACTGGTGTGAAAGGTGGGGTGGGTGCTGATTTCATTATTGTTTTTAATGACCCCCATAAAGAATTTTACTTTTTTTGTGGGTGAAAACTTTAATCCAGTGGAAAGAATCGGCTCAGTGCCTTGGAGGTCATTGCTTGCTTCTTGGTCAAAAATATAATTGGTGATTGAAACGGCAACGCTAAATTCATCAACGATGGTGTATATAATTCCTGCCATGCCTTCAATATTGGTGTTTGTTTGGTTATCTAAAATCAATGTTTTATGCCGAAACCCACCGCCAAAGCTAAAATTTCCCAGCATTTTTGCTGTTGAAAAACTGATGGCGTGGTACTCATACGGAATAATGTCGTCAGTTTCCTTAACGAGTGGCGGCCCATTGTCATTGGTATCAACCACTGAGCGCATCATGGTATCCACGGAAGACCCCACATAATGAACGCCAAAACTTGTGTTGAAGTGGTTGTGAACAAAGGCAACGGCACTGTAAGAAATCCCCAAGTATTCTGTGGCCTGCATGGCAACGCCTCTGGTTGATGCAATGGACGCTGGGTTTCGAAGCATGTTATTGAAGTGATGATCGCTAAATGATGCCTGAGATAACGCCACTTCCCTGGCACTAAGGGAGGGGTCCAGTAATGGGGTCTCATGTGTGGCAAGGCCCATGATTTGTGTCCCCAATGCCAACACAACAAAAAGCCTACTTAACAATGACATATTTTTTCTTTTTAATTTGGTGGCTTTCAGATTCAAACACTGCAAATACAACAATTAATTGCTTTTTAAATCTAGCCATGGTGGATGTGCTCAGTAACTCAAATTTGCATTCGCCAGAATGGGTTGTATAAGGTATATCGGATTCAAATTGTTTTGTGGCCAACAATTGGCCACCAATTGAATACACATAGTACCGGCTGGTATGCGCCTTCGATGCTGTATAATTAACAATGAGTGCATCTTTACCCACAACCAACGGATTTGGTCCAATTCGCATGGCTTCAATATCAAATGCTGTGGCATGCCCAAGGAATGGCAAGCTAATCACAATAAAAATGAATAAATGTTGGCATAATGTTCGCATGGTTTATCACTGGGGTTATCGATGGGTTTCAGACGGCCCTTGAGTAATAAACTGAGTCTGAGTATAATGAGCAACAAGACTCTTTGGAGGTAATTACCATGTCCACACAAACCACATCTGAACTATACCAACAGCTAAAATTGGCTGAATTGGGTATCGAATCTGTTGATGCGATTCATTATCAATTGTCATACGATGACCTTTACAAGCATGAAATTTCTAATACCAATACCGGTTATGAAAAAGGCATCCCAACCACATTTGGTGCAATTAGTGTTGATACCGGAACATTTACTGGCCGAAGTGCGAAAGATAAGTATATCGTTGCCAATGATCAATCAAAAGCCAATGTTTGGTGGGAGTCTGAGGGATCCACCAGCAAGCCCCTTTCCCCGGAGAATTGGGACCATTTAAAATCCCTTTGTGTGAATCAGTTATCTGGAAAAACACTCTATGTTATGGATGGGTTTTGTGGCGCTAACCCAGACACTCGAATTGCGGTTCGTTTGGTTACGGAAGTGGCTTGGCAGGCCCATTTTTTTAAGAACATGTTTATTCGTCCATCCGATAACGAAATGGCATCATTTCAGCCGGACTTTACCATTTTAAATGCGTGTAAAGCCACGTGTTCTGATTACGAAGCTCGAGGATTGCGATCAGATGTGTTTATCGCATTTCATTTAACCGAAAAGGTTCAGTTAATTGGTGGCACATGGTATGGCGGCGAAATGAAAAAAGGCATTTTTTCAATGATGAACTATTTTCTTCCCCTTAAAGGCATTGGTGCATTGCATTGTTCAGCCAACCAAGGTAAAGATGGCGATGTTGCATTGTTTTTTGGTTTATCGGGTACCGGTAAAACAACACTATCCGCAGACCCAAAACGTCACTTGATTGGAGACGATGAGCATGGTTGGGATAATGATGGTATCTTCAATTTTGAAGGAGGGTGTTATGCGAAGACCATTGATTTATCCAAAGACAAAGAGCCTGATATTTACAATGCGATCCGTCGAGATGCTTTGCTGGAAAATGTGGTGGTGGATGGACATGGTAACGTTGATTTTTCAGATGGTTCAAAAACAGAAAATACCCGAGTATCATACCCCATATACCATATCAATCAGATTGTTGAGCCTGTATCAAAAGGCCAACATGCCAGTAAGATTATATTTTTAACCTGCGATGCCTACGGGGTACTGCCACCAGTGTCAAAATTGAATAAGCAACAAGCCATGTATCAATATTTGAGCGGGTACACCGCGAAAGTGGCAGGCACAGAGTTGGGCATAACAGAGCCAACCGCAACATTTTCAGCATGTTTCGGGTCCCCGTTTTTAACCGTTCACCCCACCTTGTATGCTGAAATTTTGGGCCAAAAAATGGATGACCACTCTGCTGATGCTTATTTGGTCAACACGGGCTGGACCGGGGGTGCTTATGGCACTGGGTCTCGCATCAGCATTAAAAATACCCGTGCGATTATTGATGCCATTCTAGATGGGTCGATTGAAAATGTGCCGTACACAGAATCCCATGTGTTTGGATTCCTTGTTCCCACAGAAGTTCCGCATGTGGATTCGGCGATACTTGATCCTAAAAATACCTGGGCTGACCATGCCGCCTACGATGTTAATGCTCAGAAACTGGCCACTCAATTCAAAGAGAATTTTAAGAAGTTTAGTGGAACACCGCTGGGCGATTCATTGGTCAACTTTGGTCCAAAAGGGTTTCATTAGTATTAGGTTTTTTTGAAATAGCTGCATTTTCAGTAGCTATTTCCCTCTGCCAGCCCCCAAACGATTGACGTGTGCATGTAAGCGTTATGCTGAGGGTTATGGAGCGGTATCCGAATGGGTTCTTGCCACTTTTGTGATTCAATTTACCCCCTTATTGTTAGAGATTAATTGAATAATGGTGAAATAGAGATATGCTCAATGTTGCGTTTGATTACCTCAGCCAACAATGGGGCTGTTGATAAAACAACCAAGTTGTCCAATTGTTTATGCTCGGGCAGTGGAATGGTATCTGTTGCAACAATTTCTTTAATGTTAGCATTCTTCAGCCGTTCAATTGCTGGGCCAGAAAAAATAGCATGAGTGGTTGCCAAATAAATGTCCTGGTTGCATCCAAACAATCGTAATTTATCAAGTCCACTGGTAATTGAACCAGCAGTATCCACCATGTCATCCACCAGCAATACGGTTTTATCTTTAACATCACCCACTAAGTGGACGATTTCAGCCATGTTATGCTCAGGACGTGTTTTGTGCATAATCGCCAAATCAGCACCCAGTTTGTCCCCCAACTTTTTAGCAAATTTAGCCCGGCCAGTATCGGGTGCAACCACCACCAAATCCTTTAACTGTTTTTTCGAAAAGTAATCCACAAACAGTGGCATGGCAGTTAAGTGATCAACGGGTACATTAAAAAAGCCTTGAATTTGATCGGAATGCAAGTCCATTGTAATCAGTCGATCCAATTTTACAGCTTGCATTAAGTCGGCAATTAAACGGGCGGAAATGGGTTCTCTTGGAGATGATTTTTTATCCTGCCTGGCATAGGCAAAATGGGGCATAATAATGTTGATGCTTGCTGCTGATGCCCGCTTCAAGGTATCCATAATCAAAAACAGCTCGATTAAATCATCATTCACACTGTTGGATGCGGTTTGAAGAATATAGGTATCCAAACCGCGAATGGTTTCATCTATTTTTACATAACTTTCGTTGCACTGAAACTTTGAGTGTTTAATGGTCCCCAATGGGATGTTAAGAATTTTGGCAATGTCAGTTGCCAGTTCAATATGAGACGAACCACTGAATAATTTAATTTTATTTTGAAGCATGGTTTAAAGTATACAAATCAACCCCACTTATGACAATTCAACTTTTTTTTGAATGATTGGAATGATATCCGGTTGAGCAAGCGTTGTAATATCGCCCAACGGTGTTTTTTCAACCAGTTGTTTTAGTAACCGACGCATGATTTTACCGCTGCGTGTTTTTGGGAGTTCAGGGGTAACAATCACCATTTTTGGTTTTGCAATTGGACTAATGCTTGTTACCACCTGTGCTTTAAGTGATTCCAATAATGCGGGGCTTTCTTGGTGATTGCAATTTAAAATAACAAATGCGGCGATGGATTGCCCCTTAATATCGTCATGCACACCAACGACGGCCGCTTCAGCAACCGCGTCATGTGCAACCAAGGCACTTTCTATTTCCATGGTGCCGATGCGATGCCCCGCCACATTTAGAACATCGTCCACTCGGCCAATGACACAGATGTCATTATCATCATCTTTATAGGCACTGTCTCCGGCAAAGTAGGTATCAAATGTCGACCAATAGATATCCTTAAAACGTTCGGTGTTGTTCCAAATGCCCCTTGTCATTGATGGCCATGGTTCGGTCACCGATAAAAAACCGCGGGTGTTTTGTAGAGAAAGTGCATCTTGAGAAAGAACATCAATGCTCAGGCCAGGCAACGGCGCTCCGGCAACCCCAGGTTTCATTGGATGGTACCCCGGCAAACTGGTGAGCATAATGCCACCGGTTTCGGTTTGCCACCAGGTATCGACAATGGGGCACCTTGATTTGCCAATGGTTCTATAATACCAATGCCAGGCTTCTGGGTTAATGGGCTCACCAACGCTACCCAATAACCGAAGGGAGCTTAAGTCAAATTGCTGTGGAATGCTAGGGTCGTCTTTCATGAATGCTCGAATGGCGGTTGGCGCGGTATAAAAAATAGACACGCGGTGTTTCTCAATGCATTCCCAAAACCGGCCCTTGTTCGGGTAATCGGGTGTGCCTTCAAACATCAAGATGGTGCCCCCATTCAATAGTGGCCCATACACCACGTAGGTATGGCCAGTAATCCAGCCCACGTCAGCGGTGCACCAAAATATGTCGGATGGCGTTAAATCGAACACCAGCTTGGTGGAGTACTTGGCATGGGTGAGGTAACCCCCGGTGCTATGCAAAATGCCTTTGGGCTGTCCGGTTGTTCCGGATGTATACAACATGAACAATGGATCTTCACTGGCCATAGGTTCTGATTGGCACTGGGTGGGTTGGGCGTTTATTCGTGAGTAAAAGTCATTTTCACCACCCCCGTTTACGGTCAACACTGGGACGTGTGGTGTTGGGGTTTGTTTTAGCGCATCATGCACCATGTTCAACAAAGGAATGCGTTTTCCCCGTCGGTTAGCATCCAATGCCGTGATGATCAAACTGGAACTAGAATCTTTAATGCGTTCCGCCAGAGAGGGGGCTGAAAACCCAGCAAACACCACACTGTGAATGGCACCTATTTTTGCACAGGCAAGCATGGCAACTGCCGCTTCTGGCGTTTGAGGTAGGTAAATGGTGACACGGTCCCCTTTTTGGATGTTAAAATCGGCGCGAAGGCAATTGGCCAGTTGATTCACCAGTTTGGACAATTCTTCATAGGTTATGTGGACGACATCGCCGGTTTCAGATTCCCAAATGATGGCTGTTTTTTTTGCGTTGGTGGTTAAGTGTGCATCCAAACAATTGTCAGCCGCATTTAAAATGCCATCTGAAAACCATCGGGCATGGGGGCGATCCCACATCAAGGTGTTGGTCCATTTTTTTTGCCATACCAGTTGGTTTGCTTGGTTATTCCAAAATGCCAAACGATCCTGTTTTGCCTCTGTATACAGTTGGTGAATCATATCAAACCGCTCATCTTTAAATGATGACGGTTGATCAATGGTGCTGACGTCAAATGTTAATTGATTGCTCATAAAATGCTCCTAATGAATGGGATAGTTTATAGAATAGCAAACCTTTAAAAAAAATGGCGGTTAAAAATAATGGTTGATTATGTGATGTGGTTAATTCTTGATAAATCTGGGCTTGTAGCAATTAATTTTTTAATGATATTCTTTTTGTATTATCAGTTTTGGAGGCATTATGTCGAATCGATTGTTTACTGAAGATCATGAATGGATTTCTGTTGAGAATGGAAAAGCAACCATTGGGGTATCAGCACATGCTGCTGATGAATTGGGTGAGGTTGTGTTTGTTGAGTTACCAAACGTTGGCACTGTTTTTTCTAAGGGTGATGAATGCGCCTCTGTTGAATCGGTAAAAACAGTGTCGGGCGTATACGCACCAATCAACGGAACAGTGGTTGGAATAAACCAGCAGGTTGTTGATTCTCCGGATTTAATTAATCAATCCCCGTACGATTCTGGCTGGCTCATTCAACTTGAGACTGAACCTGGATTTGATGCATCTGATTTAATGGATGAAGCATCATATGAAGCATTTTTAAATACAATTTAACCCAGTACCCGTTGGGTGATGATGTCCAGTAATTTAACAAGCTGGTTGGTATCGTAGGCTGCGCTAATGTGCGTTAAATGGGACAGAGCATCTTGTTTTTTTGAAATTAATTCTGTTTCTATGTGTTTTGATATTTCTGTAGCGTGGTTGCTTAAATATGCTTTGATGCTTGTGGCGTCTTTAACCTTGCATTGATTGCTTGCTAATAATATCGGCAATGAAATGTCACCACAATTCAGGTCTTGCAATACTTTTTTGCTTAACGCATTGTTGGTGTCAAAAATATCCAAGTAATCGTCACTCAGTTGAAAAATACTGCCAAGCGCTTCGGCAAACTGTGATAAATGGTGAAGGTCATCTTCGTGAAGGTCGCAGAGTATTCCTGCGCTCTTGCAGGCAGCAACAAACAATGCGGATGTTTTTTTTCTAACAATTGTCCAGTACTGGTCAAATGTTAAATCATAATTATGGCGTTCGTTAAATTGAATGCTTTCACCTTCACAAAGGTGAAGGACCGATGTTGAAATAATATTAAGTACCTGAATATTGCCAATGGATGTCACCAGTTCCAATGCCAAAGCATAGCAATGAACGCCACTAATGATGGCATTGTTTGTCCCAAACGCATTGTGAATGGTGGCTTGATTTCGTCGAATGGGGGCATCGTCAATGATGTCATCGTGTATGAGTGACGCCAAATGGATAAGTTCAATGCCAGCTGCAAGCCTGGTAATTGCTGGAGATACTGGTGTAGAAATCATTGTTGATATGATAACGATAAGTGACGCTCTGATTTGTTTTCCTTTGGATTGGCTTAGGTGGTGATACATTTGCTTTAGGGTGGGGCACTCGCTCTTTTTAAACGCGGTATCAATAATGCCATCAACATCTTTAAGGTGGGGCTCAATGGCGCGTTTTAGTTGGGATAAGGAATGCATTGGATTTAAGTTTAGCATTGTTTTTATGCATCTCCCATACGATTATAAATCGCATCTACGTCAACATAGGTGTCTATTAATGACCGAGCAATGTCTATTTTATTTTTATCTTCGGATCGTATTTTTACAATCATATGATTGATTTTTGTCGCAATTAAAAAGGCATCTTCCTCTACCATAAATAGTGGAATTTGGGATGTGTATAACAAATCCAATATTTTTTGATGGGGCCGTATGCCGTTGGTAAACACAATGCCCGATACCAGGTGTGGCCCTTTGGTTAATAAATTTTCACACAAGGCAGTAAGCACCAACCCTTCTCGGTTGCCTGGAACAATCATGAGTGTGTTTTCACTAAAGTGATCCAATGCATTGTGTGGCATCATGTCCCCAATTAAAAATTTTTCAATGATGTTATTTTTACCATTGGGTGGCATGTACAATATATTTGGTTTAAGCTCGTCGACAATCGCGCTAATGGTGGGGTGGGTCAACTGATCGTTTAATGGCAATACACCCAGAACATCAATGTCCAGGCGTTTGAGTCCGTCGCGAACAATGCGGTTGATTTTATCGTACTTTTGAGGAAGTACTTTGTTAATAATGACACCCATTATCGGCACGTCCAGTGCTTTAAATACGGCTGCATTCAGCATGATTTCATCGATTGATTTGCCAATACCACCAATGGATACAAGAATGACGGGTGCATTTAACCGTTTGGCCACATGGGCATTGGAGTGGTCAAATACAGACCCAACACCTGCATGGCCAGTGCCTTCGTAAAGAATGGTGGCGCATGTCTGCCCAAGTTTGTCATTTGCCAATTGAATTTTCTGATCAATGTGTGTTGGATCAGGCTGTGATATGTAGGTCTCGGTGAAGCCTTTAGGAGAAGCTACAGGGCTCATTAATGGCAATAATTCGTCATTCAACCCAAATGTTTGTTGAAATAACACCGCATCTTTATCAATCCGAGAGCCGTTGACCTCCAGGGTTTGTTGCCCGACAGGCTTCATGTATTGAATGGAGGGGTCACGTTTACGTAGTGCATCAAATAGGCCCAAGGAAACGGTTGTTTTGCCATCGTTTTGACGTGTGGCTGCAATGAATATTTTTTTCTTCATGGAAGGCGGTTGTAAATGTCGGCCAATAATGCATCGGTTTCTTCCCACCCAATGCACTCATCGGTAATGGATTGGCCATAAACCCTGGGGGTATTTGAAATGCTTTGGTTGCCATGAACCAAGAAACTTTCAATCATCAACCCCACAATGGCTGAATTTCCTGATGCAATTTGATTCAATATGCTGTTCACTACTTTGTGTTGATTTTCTGCTTTTTTTCTGGAATTACCATGGGAACAGTCCACCAAAATTTGCGTCGAAATCCCAGATGCTTCGATTTTTTCCAGGTGCTCTTCCATTTGAACAGATGAATAATTCGGCCCATTGGACCCCCCTCTAAGAATCAAATGAGCGTTGGGGTTGCCGTTGGATTCAACGCGCGCAATAACCCCAGCCTGGGTAACCCCAATAAATGCGTGGGGGTGTTGGGCGGCTTGGATGGCGTGCAATGCCACATCGATATTCCCATCGGTTGCATTTTTAAACCCAATGGGCATCGATAAGCCACTGGCCATTTCTCGGTGTGTTTGTGATTCACTGGTACGTGCACCAATGGATGCCCAGCAAATAAGGTCGGCATAGTATTGAGGAAGAATGGGGTCCAATAATTCGCTGCCTGTTGGAACCCCGAGTTCGATAATGGTTTTTAAAATTTCCCTGGCTTGTTTTAACCCTTTTTCTATGTGGTTGGTTTCATTCAAGTCGGGGTCGTTAATTAAGCCCTTCCACCCGATATTGGTTCTGGGTTTTTCAAAGTAAACCCGCATGATAATTTGTAGTTTTTCTTGGTACTTTTTAACCAGTGGGGCCAATTTTTTTGCATATTCAATGGCGGCAAACGGGTCATGGATAGAGCATGGACCAACGATAACCAAGTGTCGGGGGTCTTGCTTTGAAATGATACGTGCAATGGTTTGCCTGGCATTAATTACAAAATCAGAGCCGTCGGTTGATATTCCAACCGATTGTTTTAGATTTTCAGGGGAAATAATGGGGGTGATTTCGTTGATGTGGATATTTTCTAATTGTGACATGGTCGTATTATATCAAAGGCCGGTGCAATTCGCACGATAAGCATCAAAAAAAGATGCTGATCCCAACGGCATGGCGGTCTTGAAATGTGGCCTTATTATTTGGTGTTATAAATGAATAATTTAATTGCAACTGCCCAAGGGTTGTTGATACCCCCATGGATATAAATCGAGCGTTATACCCAACCGCCAACTCTATGGGGGAAATAGCGACAATGCTGCCAACTTTTAGGGGGGATTCGTTGGTATCATCTGATGATTGATTTTGATTGATTTCGTAATCCGCTAGAAGTTTCCACGTTAGCATAGGCAGCGATAGTGCGGTTAATTCGATGCCTGCCCGAGAATAGCTTTCCAATTTGTGTTGGTTTGAAAGTGCGTATGACGACATGATGTTGTTGGATTTCCAAGTTAAATTTAGGGGCACAATATGGTGATGAACAAACCCAATACTCACCATTGATAATGGTTGAAGCAACACCCCAGCATTAATGGATTGCCCTTGCAGTGTTTGGTTGGCAATGGTCATGCGGTGAATATGAAAGCTGGTGCCAATGTGCCCCAATGACGTGTAGGGGAGTTTCATGGCCGTTGAAATAAATAGGGCGGAATAACTGTAATTGTAATTTCCGGTGATGATGACTTTCTGTTCTGTTTCATCAAATTTACTTTGATCTATGTTGGGTGATTGTGTGGAATGAATGCCAACCCCAAAACTCATGTTTTTGAACCGGCTCACAGCATTCACATTGGATATGTTGGTGTTGTATAACTCACTATAACTGGTGCTAAGCGATGAGTATTGGTTGGTGTTTAAGGCCGCCGGGTTAAAGAAAATGGAATGAGGCGCATTGGTTTGTGCCGTTGCAGCTTGGCCAATGGCACTGGACTGTGCGCTTCCGAACCAAAAAATTGGGTCTGTGGGTAAATTTCCCAATACCAACGATGACCACATCACGGTGATAATTATGAAACGATTTACCATTGAACCCCCAGTCGTTTTGATTTTAAATGTGACGACGTTCCCTTAACGTTCAAT
>JADHOE010000010.1 GCA_016779165.1 Candidatus Margulisiibacteriota bacterium
GTGCCATGCCTATTTTTTGGTATTTTGGGCGTTTTTGACGATAAATCACTAACATTAGACAGTGTTAAGGCTGTATGTTGATGACATTTAGACAAACCTTGAACACACTTTAAATCGTTTACAGGTTAATGGGGCAGTTTATGGGGATTGCAAGTTTGGCGCCATTCGATACGATAATACAGTATGGGAACGATAAGCGAATTGAATATTGATCAACCACCAGTTCACGCGCTAGACCGGCCCTTGGTGCATGCTGATCAGGCATTTGAAATTTTGGATGCCCCTACACCAAATATGGCACCGCCAGAATCGACCATCCAACCTTCAGCTGTGGCACATGCATGGGATGCATTGATCGATCATCTTAGCAGTGGCCAGTCCATTGACCAACACCACCCATTGTTGGTGGCATTGTTGCAAGCGCTAATGGAAACGGGGGTATTGCCAACCAATGCCCCACTAACTGAATCAGGCATCGCCCAGTTCCACGATTGGATGATGGGCATGATGCCGAATCGGCCACAGGACATGATGCTCATTGAAGGCTGGTTATTGGCGCAGCTAAGCGACGCCAATCCTCAAAGCGGTGTGCAACAAATTAGCGTGTGCCATGGCATTAACGAGTTTCAACAATTCAGCGTCACCACTCATGTGAAGCGTGGGGATGCCTGGCTGACACTCGGCCCATTTTCAGCCACCCCCAGCGTATATGACCATGCCTTGCATGCCAGCAGTACCACCATATTTACCCATGTGGTTGAACACCAGGGCCCCACATTGGATTACAGCCAGGCCCATACGGCCTTGGCACTAAGCGATGCCGATACGGTCGCATTGAATAATTGGTTTGAGGCACGTTTTCCACAGGGCATTGAATCGGATTCAGCCGTTGGCATGGCCGATGCCATTTACACGGCACTATTGGACGATGGGTTTGAATACCTGCCTGACAATGGGGATTCCTGGGCCTCGGTTGCCGACACCCTGGGCAGTGGATCGGGGGATTGTGAAGATTTTTCCCATTTGCTGCACGCCGCTTTTTCTTACGGATTTGCCGCATGGCCCCCAAGCGATGCCCCACAACTAAGTGTGGTCGCTGGGTTGGTTGGCCAAGGGGCGTATGTGTTGGGCCACAGTGTGTTGCACCTGCAGGTGAATGGTGACACCCACGTGTACGATATGGCCCGTACGGTGGTAGCCGATTCCACCAGTCGCGGCACCCTGTTGGCCAATTATCGCCAACAGGTCGCCTTTAACGAGGTATTGCATTATAATGACCAAGCCACCACCATTACGGCCAGTCAGGTGGACTTGGCATCGTTTTCAACCGCCAGTAGCCAAACATCGTCACCTTCTCGGCCCTTTATAACGTATGTGGATAGCATGCTTCAAAGCAGTGGTATTACCGATTCAAGCTTATCGTATTCTGATCTGATTCGTTCGGTGATTGAAGCAGAGACGGGCGCATTTGAAGAAAACAAGGGGTTGCTGGCGCGTCCAGAAGATGAATTGGTGTTTGATACTGATTTGGTGGATTTTCAGGTGGTTAACTTTTTTGGCCCTGAGGAGATTGATAACCTAATAGGGAATTACGAACTCAGTATGGATGAGGTTGTTCAGTTGAATGAAATTGTGCATGAAGCAATGGCAACGAATCAACCAATAACACTTGATTCCTTGGATTACTTGCTTGAAACAAGCCCGTATACAAATATCAGAGAAGTTATTTATATGTACTTGGAATTTGAAAAAGTGATTGGATATGATTGGTTTCCTAATACAAAGTCTTTTAGTAAATCCTACACAGACATTCATCAAAAACTTATGGAGTTGGGCATCATCAGTGCTCACGGGGAAATTGATCCAGAAAAGTTGGAAGATTCAGCAACTTTAACGGCCTTTAAGGCGTTCATGACCATAGATTTTGGTGGAGAACAAATGGTATCAAGCCAAGCCGATCGGGTATTGGCCATGATTCGAAACAAGCACTATGTGTTTAGCAGCGGCGGTGGTGTGCCCCAAGGGGATAATGGCTTGGCCCGCGCCCTTGGTGAATTTGAAGCATTGAGTGAAACCTTATTTAAAGGGTTTTTGGGGTCTCCAGTGGGAACTAAACTTGATGGCGGACACACCCTTGGCCAATCGCGATTTGCCAAAGGTGATTCCGATAGCTTATTCATTCGCACCGACCACAACGCCATTCAAGAATTTATGTCGCGATTTTTAACCGTTCAGAATATTATTTCGGCACATTTAACGGCGATTTTTAGCTTTTGTGATATGGTGGAAAGCCTTTCCGCAAAGCTGGGCAATGAGCACAGCATGGCATCGGAATCGGCCAACCACCGGCAAAAAATCATGCAAGCGTTTAATAGTTATTCCGGTGCAATGAACGAGTCTTTGCACAACGTTATGGACATGTTTGAAAAATCGGTTCAAAAAGTGAACGAGGCCCGTTACCAAACAGCTGTTGCTAAGATTGAGGACGAATACAAAGGTGTGCTTAATCAATTGAAAGACCAGATGTTAGCAGATCAATCCAGCATCCATAAAAACCAGATAATGATGGCATTGTCGCAAGATTACTACCGCATGTTGTCGGACAACCGAAAGAGCATGCAGTCGGCCATGGTGGACGTCCCTAATTTTGGGCCAAACCTGCTGCCCAGCACCTTCAGTGGTTTTTTGATTGAGCACTCAGATGAAATGGGCGAGCTTACGTCCATTCAAATATGGAGCTATTTGGTGGCCAGTGGGGTGATTAACGAACAAGGCATGTTAACCGATGGGCATAAAACGAAATCAGATATTGAAGCCAAAGTAGTGATAAATCGGGACGACAGTATATCGGTTGCAGATAGTGACAACGAAGGCATGAAACAATTTAAGGCATTGCTGCAACAAGAATTGGTTAAGTTTAAGGGCTGGATGAGGAGCGCCACCAGTGATCAAAAAACCCAATTGCGAGCCACAATTCATGCCCGTTTGGGCAGCCATGCCTCAACCCAACAAGACATGGCCAATGGCAAGGTATTGCAGATTGTTCATCCGAGCATTAGCTCCTTCGATACGTCATCATTTATTCCGTCCATTATGGACATGATGGCCCGAGATTCCGATGAACTGTATTACGACCCAAAAACCACTGGGGTGATTCCCTTCCACGGGATTGACGACGACATTGATATTGATATTGCTGCCCAACACAATCGGTTCAATGAAATGTTGTTAAGTGAAGACAGTTGGATAGATTATCTTAAGAAATTTGAAAAAGAGCCAGTTGATCTGCTGTTTCCAATTGATTTTAAAACCTTTGGTGACGAAGGTGAATATAACTTAACGCCAGTTCAGAAGGAGCAGTTGAGTCAGATTTTAGAGACACACTATCATGATAGGTTGCTAGGGTTTGATTATTTTTCCTTAGGTCCGCTGGGTTTATCGCCAAAAGCAAATTATGAGCTAATGCGAAAACTATATTTTGAACGTTATATAAACGGTATGAATCAAGTGATATATCGACCTGAAATTATTCAACCTTCGCACCAGCCATTCACCAGTGAAGATCTTTTTAACAGTTTGAAAGATTCGGGAATGTTAGTGGAAGATGATGCTGGTAAGTTTAACGTTGACTTAACCAACATTAACAATTTCAGTAATAAATATTCCGATGAATACAGTAGCGCCATTGTTGATGCAATTATTCAAGAATTAAGGGCAACTAAAAATCCAAACGCGTTGCATTTATCGCGCAATGCGGCAGCTGTTACTGAACCTGGATCTGGCTTTCAAATGGTGAATGTTGAAATGATGGCCATGGCCAAAAAAAATCTTGCCATGATGAATATGGTGCGACGCATTTTTATGACCCTGGTATCCGCTCAAGCCCAATTTATAGATAGGCTGGCCGCGCGGATGTCTGAACACGCGACACAATCGTCCCACTATTTAGATACGCCCATGCAGTTAATGGAATCCCACATGCGCTTGGCAGACCGCCAATTATCCACCATTCAAACCCAAACACGCCAAATGGTTGACAGAATCAACGACCTTCACAAGCTTCGCTTGAATTTGGTGAAACAAACCGACCCGACGAAGCGGCGGTTATCCTTGGCATCCGAATACTTGCAGATGGTTGGGGCGATTTTAATGGTGGTTCCCAATGCATATTTTCAGGGCATAGGGGTTTTAATAACAATGGCGTCTTTGGCGCTGGGTACGGTTGAAACGTACCGCGATCACCAACTAGAAAAAAAGTTACATCAGACCATGGTGGAATATGATGACTGGTTTGATGACGTTCGACAACAATCGCTTGAATTTTTTTCAGCCAATGGTGTAACACCCAATCCATTTGGATCCTCAGCAGGACATTCATCGGAATTGGTAATTGATGATTTGCCACGCTCAGTGGTGGATTACAGCAATGCCCACAGCTACATTAACCCCGATGCTCCCCAGGTGCAACAGCTGTTAAACGAGCGCGTGTTCCCAAATGGTTTGCCCGATTCGCCCGATGCCATTATTGAAGGGGTGCATGCGTTCATGCTTGAAAACACCCAATATGTATCGGATGGCACCCACGATGATTGGGCGGATGTGAACGATGTGGCTAGCAGCTTGCGAGGAGATTGTGAAGATTTGATCAATTTGGAACACAGTTTATTGTTGGCAGCATTTTCCAAGAGCGGTCAACCGTGCCCTACCCCAGTGAACCATGCGGCCTACGTTACGGTGGATGGTGACCCAGTGGGGCATGTGTTTTCAACCATTGAATACAATGGGCAAACCATGGTGCTAGATCCATCGTTGGAGCATGGGGGCATGGTGGCATACGACGACTACAAACGTCGGTACGCTGTCAACGAGGTTTTTACATATACGGCTGGCCAAACTCATGTTATTGAGCCAGCAGCCTTGGGTCTTGAAACGGCATCGGGTATGGATTCGGTTTTTGATGATGAGTTTTTAAATGATATTTGCACGACTTTTTCGAATGTTAAGATAACGCCTGGGGCCTCGGATGACGATATTATAAGGATCTTGGGCGGCAGCATGATTGACAAGATATTGGATAAAATTCCTGGTTTGAATATTCCTCTAATTGGAGATGGCTTTGGTTTGTTCATGAAACAATTTCTGCCGGGTAATGCATTTGCTGGTATTGTTGGTTATGCGGATGATTTTAAGCGCTCAGACGTATATCAAAAAGTAATGAATGGTCTTACTTTACCAATCACAAGTATTTTAGAGTCGTTATTTGATTATGACTCATATTTTGATGAGTTGACAGACGAATCCAAAAAACAAATTTTAGAAAATGTTGCTAATGGGAATGTAAATGACCTAAGTCCAATACGTGATCAATTAATCCGCTCTGGAATGGACTTATTTAATTCAAACGCTGGGCGTCGGCGTGAGTTTAATGCCCAGGCAGGCAGAAGTGCCAATGCCTTGGATTTTCCCATTTACTTTGACAGTGTGACATACACGGATGGCGACGGAAATGAACAAACCTTGGATTTGCCCTTGGCCAAGCGGCAGAAACTTGCTGAAATATTAAGCAATGCGTATAACACCAATCAATACAAATATATTGAATTGATAGCTATCAGCGAATCTTTGGGACTCACTGATGCCGAAACCATTGGCCTTATAAATCAATTGCAGGCGTTGGGTTATATGGTGAATTTTCAGGTTGTTCTTCCTTTATCATACTCAGTGTCGGGTTCATTTTTAGATCGTTATATTAAAGAGGATTATAGGTATAAATTTAGTGATCGCTTGTCCAAGTTTCTTCAAGACAATCGAGGGCTTAACTTTCGTGAATTTACACTATCGGGTGAGTTTGAAGACCTCTTTGGTGACGATAGCCATTGGTTTAATGCCGGCTTCGATAAATTTGACGTAACGGAAGGAATTATGGATGAACTATTGGCTCTCAATATTTTGAAATATGATCAAGATCAACGCATCTATACTATTAACACCTTTACCATGCCTGTAACGACCAATTTAAATACAGAGCCGAGCATTCAAGCGCTGCTGCAACAACAGGTGGCATCGCTTGGGGATATGCATGGGACTGACAGTCATGATTTACGGTCGCGGTTTTTAATTGACATGGACTCAAAAGGCCAACGGGTAACCACCGACCACATTGCCATTGAAGGATTCAAGGATGATATTCGAATCACCCAAGAAAAATTACGGCTGGTATTTATGGTTACAAAAATGATAACGGAGTCATTGCTCACCTTAGCGGCCATTATCGGAGATGAGCAAAAAGCCAAAGTGGCCAATGGATTGCAAGAAATTTTTGAATCGAACTTTGATTTGGTGAATGCAGACGTTCAAATGTTTGAACAAATTATGTCGCATATGGAAACGGCCATTAACCATAATGTGCAAGTAGAAAAAACTCGCTACGAAAAAAAATATGATTTCCAGTTTAAACTGGCAATATTGCCAGCATCTATGGTGTTTGCAAAAGTTGCTCAACCCATTCAAGTGGTGGCCGATATTTTCGAAACCACCATGCTTCATTACGATACCTTTGGGCACAATCAATGGTCGGAACGGTATTTGAACACCAATCAATTTGGTGAAGAGGGGTTTATTCAACAAGCAGCCTACCATCGTTTTGGCAAGTATTATGATATCGGTGGGGGGCCATATTCTTCAGCCTATAATTTAAAGTATGTCAATATAAGGCTTCTTCGATCTAAAAATTTTGATTTACTGTGGGACGCTGCTACAGGAGATGCCTCCATTCAAAAAACAACAGGGTTGGCTTTTAAGGACATTATAGGGGGTGAGTTGAATGGCGATTCGGCGCATTACTTAGATCTCGATTACAATCGATTTGCCAGTATTCGGCAGCAAATGGTTAGCAATGGCATGCGAGCTCAAATGTTGTTGGTCTATGTCATGGCCAAAGCAGGGTTTTTGGCCTCCCTTACTAAATCCATTCGTGGGGATGGAAAGGTTGCTTCGTCGCAAGCGTTGGCCACCAGTATCGATATCCTAGAGCGGGAAGTCATGCATGACATGGACTCATTAAATGCCATACAGAGCATGCATCAGGAAGCAGTGCGCGTGCATAACATGCACATTGATGCGCTGCAACGGGTTGAAAAATCGGTAATTGAGGGTGTTCTTTTTGGTGCTTTTTTTAGTGTTGGATTCGTTGCCCCAAGCCTGTTTCAGAGCTTGGGTGGGCTTGCCAGCATGTTAACAATTAAGGCCATTGCCAACATGTTGCATGGGTTTCTTACTGGGTTTGATGCAATGGACAAGGCACAGACTCGTTTAGAACGCAAAACGTTTGCTAAACAGGATGCCCCTCAGGAACCAGAATCCCCCGATGGCGATGCCAATCGACGCAGTTATCAGCCACAAACCAAGGCGTTGACGAACCCCTACGAGCTGCCTGAATGGATGACGAAGGCTGAAGCAAATTATTTAGAGGATACCTACGATAAAAACAAGGTAATATATTATCAATCCACCCCCATTGGCGATGCGTTTGGGTTTGGCCATGCAGGGGTCAATTGGTATGAGTTGGCCATTCAACAAGTCGAGTTAAAAAAATTGTTTGCGGCATGGGATGCAATTTTAAAGGTCAATCAAAGCCGATCAGAAGCCATTCAGGCCATTGCAGAAGACCTGGGCGCTGTGGTGAGTAGTTTGTCGTTTACACGGGGGCTAAAATCCAGTATGGCGTTCCAAAAGTCGCTAATGACCACCACCCTTGACCAACGCTACAAAATGATTCAGGCGGTTGTTGACTTGTTTAACCGTGTTCAAAAAGAGCGTCGGGAAACCATTATCCAACTTGTTAAGGGCGTTTTGATGGGTCTCATTGGAAAAAGCATTGCAAAGCAACGGAGTATAACTGACAGGAATAAAATGAGTTTTTCTCAGTCGCTAACAATAAAACAAAGACTGAATCCAATGAGTGCTAAGTTTTTGGGTCGTGGGGATAACCGATTTCTCGATGCATTTAACCGTTTTGGCGAAGACATTATGCGTTTGGTTGGCGCCCTTATTCGTCGGGAGCAATTGGAAAGCGCTCGAGCCGAACGAAGCAACCAGCTTGCATCAGCCACACATCGCATGGGGGCTGGGTCGGGTGCTGAGGCAGTGCTTTACATTGCCAGTGCTCAAGCCTCATCTAAAAAAATCGAATCCGACGTTATTGGTGAAATTAAATCTTATGAAAACGACTTTAAAAATGTGATCTTGGACATGAAACGTGTTGTGGAAGCGCAAGCAAGGGAGATTGCGAAATTGCAAACAAGCGGAGATGCCGAATTCATTAAGCAAAAACATAAGGAACTGAGTAAAAGCATTCTAAAAGACGACATGGTCAATACTCAGCGCATTATGAAGGAAGTTGCCGCAGGGCTGGCTAAACCAAATATTAAACAGACATGGAACCTGCCCACCATTGGTGGTGCGCTACTTACTGCCGACAACCTGCGCAGATCCATTGTTAGGGCCTTTCTTCCCCTGCTAAAGCTGGTGGGAATGGAACGGCTAGAAGCCCCAATGCACCCCACCCAAATTCGCTCTATTGGCAGGTTATGGAAAACCGTTGATAATGCAGAAACAATCATTAAAGAAAATGGTGGAAACCAACAAGCACTTGAAGAATTTCAGGATGAGAAAGATGGCCTCATCACATTGGTAGACGATTTTCAGAAGAGTGTGTCACAGGATTCCTTTGGCGAAGATACCCTGATTCAGTCCATCCGGTTGTTGCAAGATATATCCAATAAATTTGATACGCTAAGTCGAATTGTTGGCCAATTTGACGATTATCAATCCCGGACAATGACACAAAAGCTTAACCAGCTCGTTTTTTCATCAACGTCAAATATAAAGGCCGCATCCGCCAATATTCAATCCTTTGTTGTATTTGCAACCGCAGCCACTGTGGTGCATTTAAACCCACATGCAAAAGCGCATCAACATCAATCAGGGCAACACCACAATTTAACCAGCTTTTATAGTTGGTTGGACAATCAAGAAGCTCGATCACCTGGTCGGGTCTACGCCCCGCTAGCCCAACAATTTGCACAACTGTCCAATCAAGATAATGCCAATCAACAGGCCTTGTTTAACTTTTTTAAGCAAGCACTTAACGATAACAATGAAACGTCAGCACAAAGGCAATTGGCCATAAAGTTATTGGCCTACCAACAACGAAATGCCAGGGCAACCATTCAATTTTTAAATGAAGAAGTTAAAAATAAAGATCGCCGTGCGAGTCTAAGATCAATTCTAAACCAGGCGCAACAACAAAATAACCCAAACTTTGCGAAGCATTTGCTGTACGGCCATTCGCCGCGAATGAGTGGTATTGTGCCCAAGGTTTTTAGAAAAAAAGGAGACCAATACCACCCATTGGTGACGCAATGGATGATGGACGCCGAAGAGAACAACACACTTGTTAATTATTTCAATCAACTTGAAATGGACGATCAACTTCAGCGCCCAGACCTATCAGACGGATGGTTAAGTGCGGCTGCAAGCCGTCTGCAACCAACGGGGCGTTTAAAAAAATGGGAATATGAAAAGGAATGGGATAACCTAGTTAGTGAACTTTCCTTGGATGATGCACCTGATACGCAATCAAAGGTTCAACGATTGAAAGGGGTTGTCAACTTTGCCGCTGCATTAACAATCAGTGAAACCAATAAACAAAAGCTTTATAAGCGTATTGAAATACTATTTAAATCTTTGACAACAGATGTCAGGGGTATCGGGCCTGATCAAAATGATTCGTTTTTTGAACTGTTATCAGCAACCTTGGCATTCCAATCGTTAAACCCAACGTTTGAATCGGCATTTCTAGAGCAATTGGCTGAAAAATACCACGCAAATAATCCCAGCGATTTTTCAGTGCCTTCAGCTACCAGTAAACAGCCACTGTATCAACAATTGGAACTTCAAATGGCAAGCCATAGGCATTCTTATAATTCTCGTGCTCTTATAGTGTCAATGTTCGACGATATTCAAAGTAAAATAGATGATCACCCTTATGGCACTACATATCCAAACCAACAATCCAAATTCGACCGCATGTCTGATGAAGATTTAATTAATCATGACAAGGTGTTGGACAACGATCTTCGGGTGGTGCAGGCACTGTTAAACAGGGTTAAATTACATGGCGCTAACGCTGACACGTTAAGGTTTTTGGTCGATCATCAGTTCACTGCCCTTTGGTCCTTTTTAAATCAACAGGTGAGCAAGAACCCTCATGATTTTAATGCCATTGCCGAATCGTTCAGTCAAATGGTTCAATGTGGGGCAATTACCCCCATTCCAGATTCCCCCCAAAGGCTAATGATGGAATTGCTTTTTGGCGATGGGACTCAATTCAATGATGCCTGCAACCGGTTAAACGCACAAATTCTGCCACAAATGCAAGCGTTGCCATTGTCAGATGACACCATCATTCATTTGCTTAACCAATCCCGGAATCAGAAAAACTTATGGGAACAAGCCATCAGGGATGATGATGGGCCACTTCGGAATCTTGTACTCAGTCGCATGGCGTTATCTAACGAATTAATGGGCGACATGAAGATGACAGACAGTAAGTTAACCCATGCCTTTATCGAAAAGCAACCCGACATTGCGTTTCAGCGTCTACTTAACGGTCCGCCTATCGATACTTCCATCATCAATGGCTTGCTTCCAACCATTGCATCAAGCATGGCGTGGCTGGAAAAACCCCAGCTTGCTGCGAAATTGTATGAAAAACTGAAAACCAATCAAAAAGATATTCTTTACAATCATTTATGGCGTGAAAAACAAAATTATAGGGCATTGGATGTGCTGTACCATGCCCTTGATGATGCTCAAAAAAAAGAGCTTAAGAGCCGTTTTGATACGTGGTGCAAATCCCAAAAAGAAACCATAGATCAGCTGACAGATAACACAGAAAAAGGAATGAAATTGGAGAAAATTAAAAAAATTGTCCACACCATTTACCCAGTGTTCGAGGGGTTTGGCCACACACTTAATAATGTGTTGCAAGTCAGTCCCTTTGAACCCGAGTTGGTGAATCACGTCATGAGCCACATGGACCAAGGGCAATATCCGCAATATATTCAAGACCTAACAACCCATTGGGATAAGAGAGACACCCCTAACTATGACATCCAAAAACGCCACATTGTTGAATTGGATCAGACGTTTCAAGCACAACCAGATGACCAAATGGCCACTGATTTTATAAAGGATTGGGTTGAATCGCAGGAACCAAACCGCCGCGTGGCGGCCCATGTGTGGTTGAATGCCCAATTGAAAGTTGATCAAAAAAAACAAGCGTGGCAGGAATTGGCCCAACGAGACTCAGATATTCGCTGGTTGCTTGGTGCCCATGGCATTGCCTTGCCTGCAACCGAGCGCATTCAAGATGTTTCTTCACAAATGGTGACACGATTATTTTCACCCCATCAATCTACGAAGAATACAACACAGGCTTGCCTGAGTGATTTAGCTGCAATATCAAACGCCACCATTCGGGGGCAGGTGCTCAGTGACATGTTGCATCAATTGAGACCTTCACTTCAAATGGGGTTTATTAAATATCGCTTGTGCATCAATATTATAGCCGATATTTTTAAGAAATTCCCAGAACTGGCCAATCATTCGGATGAATTGAATGGTGCCATGACGGCATTTTTAACCGATATATTGAATCCACCTGCTGGTGTGACTTACCAGATTCATGATCAAAAAGCAGCATTTTTAACCCTGTTGGATACCATGCCAAACGACCCCTTTTCCAGGTACATGGCAAAAATTGAACAGTTGGTGGGTTATGATGCATTGTATGAATTTAGCATTAAAAACCCGCATGCTACCAGTGCTACGCCATTTGAACAGGCGGTATCCCGGCGGGTGGCGCTGATGGCAACTCAAGCTCAAAATATTGACAAAACTAAGTTTGATAGCTACAAACGGTACATTGAATATAGTCAAGGTCGCTTAACACCGGATGATTTTTTCCGCCAACCGACCATAACTGAAGACCGCCAACCGACCATAACCGAAGATTTGGCCCATTTGCATCAATGGCATCCCCATGAATTTGGTCGGTTGTGTTATGATTTATCGAAAACAAAGAATGCCGCCTATCGCAACCACATTTTTGAGCAAATGGCCGAAAAAATTCCTAGAGGGTTAACGAATGACGTAGACATCAATTTCGCTTTGGCCATTCAATCCATGGTCGTTGAAATTGACCGTTACTACACCATGCCTGGTCAAAGTGTGTTGCAGGAGTTTTTTACTGTCGTTCAAAACCAACAAAAATATGATTCTATCGACGATTTATTTAAGGAATCTGCGTGGTGTGATTTTATCTGCGTTAGCAGTTTGCCCAACAAGTCGTCCAATAGGTTTCAAACACTTATTATTGAAAACCTACTGGAAGCCAAGCTTAAACCCACATGGTCGATTGGAAATGTGCTAAATCTAAAAAGGCACCCGCTCTACGATAGCTTTCCAACACTTAGTGGCGCTGCATTTGATGCCTTTGTTGGCCGGTTGATTCAGGGCAATCGGATCCAGCATCATCATGCATTGGCAGGGATTGTTGAAAAAGCCCCAGGCCTTAATGCCCCACGAAAGAAAACAGAGACGATCATTCAAGGCATTGTTCAAAAAATCGTAACGAAACAGGGCGGTGGCATCGATACCCTTTTAGGGGTTGCTGATGAATTGGGCGCCAAGAAAGATTTTTGGTTTGCTGAAGTTGGGCATTATTTTAAACATAAGAGTCGGCTCCCAATTAAGGGTAAGGTGCTGCATGGCCAAACATCATTGCCAGACAAGGACAGCACCCATCGAAGGCCTCAGTACACGGAGCTCCTTGATCAGCTGGTTCAATTGCAACGACAAACCGATTCATCTAAGCTATTAATGGCCCATTTGGTTGCAGCATTGCCTGGGCATTTGGGTAAGGACACATTGCCGGACCGTTGGGTAACTTTATTTAACAGTTGGTTCGATAAAGTGAGTCAAGGCATGCGACAACCTGAAAAGGATAAGTTATTAACGGATTCTATTGATGATGTTCAAAGACTTATGACAAAACCAAACATCACATCACTGCAAAGTAAGATTAAAGATTCAGGCAATCCATTCACAAAAGTTGTCAACGGATTAACACTTGGTCAGGCAAGGGCTGGTCAATTTAACATTCGGGCTCAACTTTTTAAGCAACAACATTTAATGGTCGAAGGTATGAATAGTAATAAACTGCTTGATATCATTGATGCACTAGAAAAATTCGATGCTTACAACCGAAAAAATGAGTTATCTAAACAATCAGGGTTTAGTGTGGGGCATGTTCCCCTTGCATCTGTTGTATAATGAAAGCATGACGCCACTTAATATAAGCATTTTTCTTGGTTTTTTTCTGCTGTTTCTTGTTTTTTTGCGTTTGGAATATTTAAGTTTTGTAAAAAAACGAGAGGCGATTCGTGTAGCAAAAGCCAACACTGAAGCCACCATCGCGTCGTATATCAAGCGCCAATCCAATGCCCCAGACATGCAGGCGTATCGAAAGGCCCATCAGCAGTTCAAGAAAAACGAATTGGACACCTTAAGCGATCAAGCATCATCGAATTCAAATTGATTTATTTTTAAATTCAATTTAGTCTATTTCTGTGGTTGCAATACTCATAACAGCATTGGTAATCCGAGTATTAATGGACATTTTTTTTAAATTGTCTGTTAAGAATGTCACATTTGCATCTGCAGGCACATTTTTTTCATCATTTAAATTGGTTGTATCAACCTGGGCGTTTTGGGCGGCTATTCTTGTTTCAGCCCTTAATTTTTGGTTGTGGATGATTGTGTTGTCGGTCTATGATCTTAGTTTTGCTTACCCCTTATTTGGCATTTGCTTTGCAATGATTATCATCAGCGGCAAACTGTTTTTTAACGAGGAGTTGGATCGTAATAAATGGATAGGGATTGGGTTTATTTTACTCAGTTCATTGGTTCTTTTTTTCGGATGAAACACATTATTTACTTTATTATTCTACCCATATTACTCACAGTCGTGGGTGAATTTTTGCTAAAATTTGCTGTACAGCATCAATCCATTGGCTTAGACATCAGTAGCCTATTGCTAATTTTAGCCTCACCCAAGATCATTCTTGGTGTGGCCCTCATTGGGGTGTCTGCCATTTTGTGGATTATTGGCATGAGCAAATTTCAGTTATCCTTCATGTACCCGTTTTTAAGTTTGAACTATGGCCTTATTATTGTTGGGTCAGATCTTATTTTAAACGAAAACGTGTCATTCAATCGTTATCTATCCATTGGTCTAATTGCCATTGGATTAATTATTATTTCTAGAAGTAACCACATAAAAATTAAGGAGTCATCATGACAAAATCATTATCTGCGACCATTGAAAACATTCAGCCAAGCCTTACCATGAGTATTACGGCACTGGCCAACAAGCTAAAAGCGGATGGCGAAAACATTATTGGTTTTGGGGCAGGTGAACCAGATTTTGATACCCCTGAACCCATTAAGGCAGCTGCCATTGCGGCCATTCAGGCCGGAAAAAGCAAATACACCCCTGCAGGTGGCCTTCCCGAATTAAAAACCGCCATTTGCAACCGCCTGTTGGCTGATTATTCGGTGGACTATGCCCCCAATCAAATTGTGGTGTCTTGTGGCGCCAAGCATAGTTTGCACAATGTATTTTTAGCCGTGTTGAATCCGGGCGATGAGGTATTGGTGCAAGCGCCCTATTGGGTAAGCTACCCTGAACAAATTGCCTTAAGTGGTGCCAAAATGGTGCCAGTCGAAACCACAGCGGCCAGCAATTTTAAGTGGACCCCTTCAGATATTTTGTCCGCAATTACCCCCAACACAACAGCCATTGTTATCAATTCACCCTCCAACCCAACAGGAACCGTGTATTCAGCCGATGAATTACGGGCCATTGCCAATGTGGCATTGGATCATGATTTATGGATAATTTCAGATGAAATTTACGACAAATTGGTGTATGTTGGCCAGCACACGTGCATGGCTTCGTTATCGGATGCCATTAAACAAAAGACAGTATTGGTCAATGGGGTGTCAAAATCCTATGCCATGACTGGCTGGCGCATTGGTTATTTTGCTGCTCCAGTTGAGGTTTCGGCAGCTGTCTCTCGATTGCAGTCACATACCACATCCAATCCAACATCCATTGCGCAGTATGCGGCCATTGAAGCATTTCAAATGGATCAATCGGTGTTGCATCATATGCAGGACCAGTTTAATGCCCGTCGACTTAAAATGATCGCATTGCTCACCGACATTCCTGCCATTGGCATGAACCAGCCCGCGGGTGCCTTCTATGCATTTCCATCAATTGCAAACTTTTTTGGAAAAACTACAAAAAGTGGCAAGAAAATTCATGATTCAATTTCGTTTTGCGAGGCCTTGTTGGCCGAGGCTAAGGTCGCATGTGTTCCAGGGATTGGGTTTGGATCAGAGGGCTACATTCGCCTGTCATATGCCACTTCTGAAGCTCAAATTGAAGAGGGGTTATCCAGATTGGCATCGTGGACGAGCACATTGCAGTAAGCTTTTTTTTGGAGGAATTTTTACTATCATAAAGTTTTTTTTAACTTGGCATAAAAGTTGCATGGTATTAATTGGGAAAAGCAATCAAATTGGGTCAGTATGGTTTCATGCTGACCTACTAATCTTTCAACGGCCCCTGCCATCGGTTTTTTACAAGAGGTTGACCCAATTTAAGGGTTTGTAGCCAATTTTTCATCATTCGTTTTGGTTGGTTGGGGTCGTTTTAACGCAGAAATGTGTACTTTTTTTGTTTTTCCTGTAAACTGTAATGAGTTGAAAGGACAACATAAAGGACAATATTATGATTTTAATAGAAAATTTTTCACAGGTTATTGCTCAGATTGAGTCTGAGCGAGGCATCGAAAAGCATTTAATACTCGATGCAATAGAAAAGGCATTGGTGTCTGCTGCAAAAAAGAAGTATGGCAATGAGTTAAATGTTAAAGCGGTCATTAACGAACATTCTGGTGAGGCCAGGTTATGGATGGAAAAATTGGTGGTCAGCAATCATGAGGACCCCTTAAATGAATTGTTGCTTGATGAGGCAACTGAACTTAGTGATGAGGCTGAAATTGGGGATACCCTTGAAATCGACTTGGATGTCGATGAGTTTGGTCGAATTGCGACTCAGGCGGCAAAACAGGTGATTCTTCAGTGCATTCGCGAGGCAGAAAAAGACCTGGTCATTCGCGAATTTTCAGATAAAGTCGGTCAAATTGTTACTGGTACTGTTCAAAACATTGAAGGAAATACATATTTAATTAACTTAGGAAAAATTGAAGCATTTTTGCCCCCCAGAGAGCAGGCAATGGGCGAAGTATTCAATGTAAAAGACCGCATTCGCGTCTTTGTCGTTGATATTCAAAAAACCAGTCGCGGCCCAGCCGTAAAGATTTCCAGGTCCCACTCTGGCCTTATTCGCCACTTGTTTCATTTAGAGGTGCCTGAAATACAAGACGGCATTATAACAATTAAAAGCATTTCACGTGATCCAGGCAGAAGAACCAAGATTGCCGTTGCATCGAATAATCAAAGTGTTGGCGCGGTTGGCACATGTGTGGGGCATATGGGCGGTCGAATTCAGGCTGTTCTTCGTGAAATTAACAACGAGAAAATCGATATACTTGAGTGGAGTGAAGATCCAAGAGTCTTCATTGGCAATTCCTTAAAGCCTGCTACCATTTCACAAGTCATTATTGACAGTGAGGAAAATCGAGAAGCCACCGTTGTGGTCCCTGATGATCAATTGTCCTTGGCCATTGGAAAATCAGGCCAGAACGTTCGCTTGGCTGTGAAATTAACCAATTGGAAGTTGGATATCATGAGTGATACCGATTTTAAGAATAAAGGAAATGAAGGGGAAGCCGTGGCAGCAGTGAGTTTGTCGGATAAAATTAAAACGGATGCTGAGCAACAGTCGTTAGATGCCACTAATAATGTTGAGGATGATGAATCATCATCTGATTCAACGGATACTTCTGGTGATGACCCCAATGACGATTCAAATCAACCAGAAGCCAGTAGCGATGACCCACAAGTTAGCGAAGCAGATCCTTCAAACGACGATGTTGAATCCGAGACTCAAGGTGAGCCTGATGCCATCGAACAACTTAGTGAAGACGTTGTTAGTGAGACTGATGGTGCTGCTGTTGCCGATGATGTTACTGAAAACAACACACAAGAAGTAGAAGCTAAGACGGAGGGGTAAGTTGAAAGTTAGAGATTTAGCCAATGAATTTGGCAAAAAGCCAAAAGATTTTATTAAATTATTAATGGAATTTGACATTGTTGTTAAATCTGAAAACACCCGATTGGATGACGATACCATTGGCACCATTAAAGAGTTGTTCAATGATGATAAAAGCTATTTGGATGAAAAAATTGCAGAGAATCGGTCGTTTCAGTTGTCAACAGATCAAATTAAATTGTCTGATTTAGCGAGGCTGATTGATGCTCCTATTAAGGATATCATGACCATTATTCTTAAAAAGGGCTTGTTATTAAACCTTAATTCAGTCATCGACTCAAATCTGGCAAAAGACATTGCCGCAGATTTGGAGATTCAACTGACAGTTGCCAGTGCAAAACAAACCGATCCCTCAACAACATTAAAAGACCAAATTCAAGAGCTTAAAGACAATCAAGATCAATCCTTGTTAAAATCTCGACCCCCAGTTATTGCGGTTATGGGACATGTTGATCACGGAAAAACCTTGTTGCTTGATTGCATTCGATCCACCAATGTGATTGACTCTGAGTCCGGGGGCATTACCCAGCACATCGGGGCGTACCAGGTTCAAAAAAATAAGAAAAAAATGACGTTTTTAGATACCCCTGGCCATGAAGCGTTTACAGCGCTTCGTTCCCGCGGTGCTCAAGTAACCGACATTGCGGTGTTGGTCATTGCGGCAGACGACGGCATTAAGCCTCAAACGGTTGAGGCCATTAATCATGCCAAAGCAGCCGAAACCCCAATCATAGTTGCAATCAATAAAATTGATGCCCCAGGGGCGGACATTGAGCGTGTAAAGCAACAGCTCATGGAGCATGAGCTTGTATCGGAAGAGTGGGGTGGGAACACGGTGGTTTGCCCTGTATCTGCAAAAACAGGGAAGGGCATTGAGGAACTTCTTGAAATGATTCAATTAACCGCTGATGTATTGGAGCTAAAAACCATGTACGATGGTCTTTCAAAAGCCGTTACCATTGAAGCGTATCTTGATAAAAAAAGAGGCCCAGTCACCACCGTATTGATTCAATCTGGCATATTGGAAGTGGGTGACTTCATTACCATCAATCATGTGTATGGTAAAATCCGTGCCATGGTGAATCACAATGGCGAAGCAGTTGCTAAAGCCCTGCCAAGCACGCCTGTGGAATTGTTGGGTCTGTCAGAAGTGCCAATCCCTGGCGATATTTTGATTGAACATGACAATGAGCAACAGGCCAAAAAAGTTGCTCAAGAAAATTTAGAGAATCTAGGCGCTCGCAACCAAAGCCTCAACAAGAGTGTGTCGTTGGATACCTTATCCAAGCAGATTCTAGACGAAGACATTAAAAAGATGAACTTGATCATCAAAACAGATGTTCATGGCACCTTGGATGCCTTATTGTTATCGCTTCAGCAAATTGAAATTAAAGATATTTCCATTAATGTGCTTCATGCCGCTACAGGAAGCATCACAGAATCCGACATTCTATTGGCAAAGACCGCCCATGCCAAAATTATAGGGTTTCAGGTACCACTAACCACAGAGGCAAAGAAAGCGAACGAGTCGGCTGACATTGACATCAGGAACTACAACGTTATCTACGACATTTTAAATGACCTTGAGGCCATTATGTCTGGCATGCAAACAAAGGTATCTGTTGAAACAAAAATTGGAGAGGCAGAGGTTCGAGAGGTATTTAAGTTTTCTAAGGTGGGGTCAATTGCTGGTAGCATGGTTAGCAGTGGTAAGTTGGTTCGAAATCATTTAATTGTCGTAAAGCGAAAAGGCGAGACCCTTTATAAAGGAAAGCTAACGTCATTAAAGCGATTTAAAGATGATGCCAAGCAAGTTGAAAAAGGGTATGAATGTGGGGTTGTTATCGATGGGTTTTCAGACTTCGAATCTGGCGATACCATTGAATGTTTTGATGTTCGTGAAGAATAGCCCAAATGTCCCGTATAATTCGAGTCGAATCGCTGCTTCGTGATCACATATCTAAAATCATACAAAAAGATTTTAGAAGTAATATCGGTTTGGTGTCCATTATATCGGTTCGTGTGTCAAAGGATTTAGCCAATGCAACGGTTATTTACAGTCATTTTGGTTCAGATGCCGAGAAAAAAAAGACATTAAGCAAGCTTTCTAAGTCAACGGCCTTCATACGAAAAGAGTTGGGAAAAACAATTCGATTGAAGCGAATACCAAGTTTATCGTTTCAGTTTAATGATGCGTTAGAAAAAGGGTCCTTGGTAGTCGACCAATTAAATCAAATGGAATGACGCATATTCCATCCGATATCATTGGTGTATTTAACCATCTGCCGGACCAATTAATTGCAACGGTTCATAAGGATCCGGATGTTGATGCCATTGGGTCATTATTGGCGTTTCAGCGCCTTATAAACGGGCTTGGAAAACAAATTACATTGTACGTCCCTGATTTTAATCCAGCATTGTTTGCCTACTTGCCGGGTGTTGATACCATTGAAAAAGACGCCGAGGCACCATATGATATGGCCTTTTTTTTGGATTGTTCAGACCACTCTCGTATTGTAAAGCCCCAGGCGTTCCCAAATGCAACAACCATTGTTAATATTGATCATCATCAAGACAATACCAGATTTGGTCACCACAATTGGGTTGCGAATGCCTCTTCTGTTGGTGAAATGCTGTACCATTTATTTCAGGCATTAAACCAGCCAATGTCATCGCAAACCGCCACACTGTTATATAGTGCCATTTGTTTTGATACAGGAAACTTTAAATTTGCAAATACCACAAGGGATACCTTTATTGCCGCTGCAGACCTCATTCAAAAAGGCATTAAGGCATCGTACATTAGTGAATGCATTTTTGAGCAAAAAACAAAAAAATATTTTGAGGATGTACGCATGGGGTTGAACAACATGTACATTGACCGCGAGCACCCCTTCATGATTGTTCATATACCAAATCACCCACAGATGTCAGGGGAAAGCACCATTAACTTTTTTAGGCAATTGGAGCAAATGGAATTGGTGATTGTATGCAAAGAAGTAAAAAAGCGGCAATATCGGTTGAGCTTCCGTTCCAAACAGCAGGTAAATGTAGCTAAAATTGCCAGCCAATTTGATGGTGGCGGTCATATTCGTGCCGCTGGAGCCACGGCAGAGGCGTCATTTGAAGAACTGCAAGTGGCATTAATTGAGTATTGCACTGAGGCATTTCAATGACTGGATTTTTGCTTGTAAAAAAGCCAGCAGGGATGACGTCTTACGATGTGATTCGTCATATCAAACAGTTTGTAGGGAAAAAAGAAAAAATTGGCCATTCGGGCACGTTGGACCCATTTGCTACTGGGTTAATGATTGTTGCAATTGGTCGTGGCTATACTCGGCAATTGCATCAGTTACTGCACTTGGACAAAACATACCATGCCCAAGTAACATTTGGTATTCAAACGGATTCCTATGATTGCACAGGGAAAGTCACCAACACTCATTCATCGCCAGTTGTATTGACTGATGCCATGGTACTGCCGATGATCCAATCGTTTATTGGCGATATTCAACAAACACCACCCATCTTTAGTGCCAAAAAAATCAATGGAAAGGCTGCCTATGTGTATGCCAGAAAGAACATTTCGGTTGAATTAAATGACGCATCGATAACCATTCATGACATTAGGCTAATGGGTATTAACAATCACGTTATTGATATTGTTGTTCATTGCTCCAAAGGCACTTACATTCGATCGTTGGCCCATGACATGGGCCAACAACTGTCGGTTGGGGCCCATTTATCCCAATTGAGTCGCGAAGCGATTGGCGCCTTAACCTTGGATGACGCCGTTGAACTATCTGGGCTTTCTGAAGCAACAATTCCCAACCTGCTTCGGCAAACCCTTCAGCCATGAGCATTTCTATTATTGGGGTTGATCATTATATGGCAACCCAAGCACGTTCAATTTGCTTGGGATCCTTTGATGGGGTTCACTTGGGGCATCAAGCACTGTTAAAGCAAGCTGACTTTATGCTAACGTTTGACCCGCACCCAAAACAAGTATTGGCACCAGAAACCACGATTGAACGCCTTACCTTTCCCAATGAACAGCATATTTTTTTTCCAAATCAGTTAATTGTTCCCTTTACAAAAGTTGTGGCGCAGATGCCTGCCATTGATTTTTTGAATCATGGTATTGGGCCATTGCAACCAAAAAAAATTGTGGTGGGGGCCGACTTTAAATTTGGCCGCTATGGAAAGGGTGGGGCAACTTTATTAAAGGAGTGGGGGGCAATCAACCGCTGCACCATTGACGTAGTGCAAATTCAATACCATAGTCAGGCACTGCCTTATAAAAGCAGCATCATTCGAACAATGTTGAAGGCCGACCCCAATCAGGCGCTTGAGCTGTTGGGGCACCCCTACTTAATGATTGGCACTGTCGTTCCAGGCAATAGAAAAGGCCGAGAGATGGGTGTTCCTACTGCCAATTTGCAAGTGCCAGATAACAAATGTTTGCCAGCATATGGGGTATATGCCAGTTATGTGGTCATTGATGGTTGCAATTACCCTTCAATTACCAATATCGGGGTTAAGCCAACGTTTTCAGATCATACTCCCAGCATTGAAACCCATATTCTTGATTCCTTTTCTGAGCACATTTATCATCAACAGATTCAGTTATTTTTGCTTCATTTTATACGGCCAGAACAAGCATTTTCTTCAGAATCAGCGTTGGTTAGCCAAATGCAGCAAGATATTATTCAGGTGAATCAGTATCATCAAATGCACCCTCAGATTGTTTCTTGAGTTTCTTTCGTTCCAATTCCGTTGTTTCTTTTTCTTCACGAGCGCGTTTAGAAAACGCAATCGATGCAATTTCATCCAAGAACTTCATGTCCTCTTTTTTCATTATTTTTTTCCAAAGCTCACGCTTTTTTTCTTTGTCTTCTTCTAATATTTTTTTGTCTTTCATGGCTTGAACCAAGGCCTCGCGTTGAATGTCTTTTTCTTCTTCAGCCCCTTCTCGAATGGTTACTTGGTCCACAATCTTTTCTTTTAACTGTTCAAGGTGGGCTTTTCTCATCATGACTTGCTGAAAATCAATGGTTTTTCCCTCACTAAGTTCGCCCAAAAGGTGCTGGTGCTCCTGGTGTTCCTGGGCCTTCATCACTTCTTCTTTTTTTAATTCTTCTTTGTATTTTTTTTCCGCGGTATTAAACTTGTCTTGCTCTTGAGACTCCCTAAGTTCTCTAAACCCCAATGCTGATTCAAGGTTGTATTTAAAGCGTTTGGATTTTTTTGGTGGTTTGGTCATGCATTAATGAAAAATAGACGAGATTAATCGAACCGTTTCGTCAAAGGGGATATTTTCATCCGTTCGTTGCCTTAAAAACGAATTAACATCATCAATTTTATCAATGGCGTCATCAACTTTGGGGTTGCTGCCTTTCACATAGGCCCCAATGTTAATTAAATCTTCGGCTTCTTCGTATTTGGCTAAAATCTCACGCAATCGCCCAGCCGACACTTTATGTTCATCGGACGATACCACCGAAAATAATCGGCTGACACTATGCCCAATATCAATGCAGGGGTAGTGGTTTTTTGATGCAAGGTCACGGCTTAGTAAAATATGCCCATCCAAAATACCTCTGGCGGCATCTGCAATGGGTTCGTCAAAATCACCACCATCCACCAACACGGTATAGATGGCGGTAATGGTGCCTTGGTCAGATGTGCCTGCCCGTTCCATTAAACGTGGCAACATGGCAAATACGGATGGGGTATACCCCTTGGTTGTTGGCGGCTCACCAGTTGCTAGGCCAATTTCACGTTGGGCCATGGCAAACCGAGTAACAGAGTCCATCATAAACAATACGTCTTTTCCTTGGTCTCTAAAATATTCTGCCACGGCAGTGCCCACCATTGGGCATTTCGCTCTAATCAAGGGCACGGTATCCGATGTTGCACATATGACCACCGATTTTTTTAGGCCGTCTTCACCAAGGGACTCTTCAATAAAATCATTGACTTCCCGGCCACGCTCTCCAACCAAACAAATCACATTCACTTCGCCGGTGCAATTCCTGGCGAGCATACCCATTAAGGTGCTTTTACCCACGCCGGATCCGGCAAATATACCAATGCGCTGCCCTTTACCCAAGGTTAACACCCCATCTATTGATTTTACACCAACACTTAAAACATCCTTAATTCGTGGTCGCCGAAATGGGTCCGGTGGGTCTTGATCAATCGGGTAATGCGCCTCGTATTCAATGGGCCCTTTACCATCAATGGGCTCGCCCAAACCATTCAGTACACGTCCAAGTAATTTTGGCCCCACTTTAATGGAGATTGGCATGCCCATGGGGTACACCTTGCTACCTGGTCGAATTCCCGTAATTAAGCCCAATGGCATCATCAACACTTGGTCTTCTTTAAACCCAACAACTTCGGATCGAATCATGTCGCCGCCTGTCACTTCGACCATGCACAGATCGCCAACGCAAACCCCTTGAATTTGTGCTTCAATAACCAACCCAACCACTTTTACAACACGACCAACAATTCGAACCACATCGAGTTCGTCCAGGGCCTTTTTATAATGGTCGAGATTCATGTTGTTTAATTTTTTTAAAGGTTTGGGCAATGATGGTTAATTTTTCTTTAATCGTAAGATCAATGAATCCCAAATCTGTTTCAATCACGCACCCACCTTGTTCAATGTTACTATCTTGCTGGATTGTAATTTTTTCAACTCCCACCAGCCGAGATTCCAGCATGGGTTGAAAATCGTTAAATACATCCGCATCATTTGGGTTAATTTTAAATGTCACGCGGTCAGACCCTGCAATTTTATCCAGTGTATCGTTAACAACGCTGGTTATAATAGATTCATCCATTTCAATATTTTTTTGAATCACTTTCTCAGCAATCAACATGGCCAGATCAACCACTTGGTGCTGCATGGATTGAATGACACTTTCTCGGGCATCCCTTAACCCATGAATGGCTCGGGTTAAATCATCAAAATGATCGTTAAACTCATTGCGAATCGCCAGTGCCGCATCTTCAGATGGTGGGGCGGCATCGAATACATCAGAATCTGGAGCATCTTCAAAATCAAATGTTTCGTTGTTTGTTTCCGAGTATGTTGCCCAGTCATCCTCCATGGTTACGGCCTGTTTTGATGGCATTGATTGTGTTCGTATGGGTGGGTCTTCGGATGCTCGCAGTCGGGACGACTTTATAAGGTTTCCCTGCCGTTCATCCCTTAACTCAATGGCTTCAAAAGAGTCTCCAATTTGATGGTTTTTAATAATTGGCATCGCTAACATTATAGCGAATACAGCAATTAATTGATATATTAATATCCACACATGGTAAAAAAAAAATCATTGTTGAATCGCTTCATTCAATTACCTGCCATTGCATTCCCAACAATAAGCCCGGTGGCATTAAGCCTTGGCCCCTTTAATATTCACTGGTATGGCATTTCATATTGCATGGCCATTGGTGTGGGGTATGTAATGGCCAATGCAAGTGTAAAAAAAATGAGTATCAACATTTCAGTATCTGACTTGATATCCAATGTTATTTTAGGTGTTATTATAGGTGGGCGATTGGGCTATGTGCTTTTTTATGACGTGTCGTATTACATGGGGCAACCGTGGGATATTTTTGCTGTTTGGAAAGGTGGCATGTCGTTTCATGGAGGTGCTTTGGGGGCATTTATAGCCACCATACTCACATGCAATCGGTTTAAAGTGCCAATAAAACAGGGGGTGGACCTTCTTGCTTTTTGTGTTACTCCTGGGTTGTTTTTTGGCAGAATAGCTAATTTTATTAATGGTGAATTATATGGTCGGGTATCATTGGTACCTTGGGCAATGGTATTTCCAGGTGGTGGGACGATGCCACGTCACCCATCTCAATTGTATGAAGCCTTGCTAGAAGGCCTCGGGTTATTGCTGTTCCTTTGGGTGATCCTTCGATGGTTTTATAAACCTGGTCGATTATTCCTATGTTTTGTTATGGGGTACGCAATGGTTCGATTTTTTGTGGAGTTCACCCGTGAACCCGATACGCAATTGGGCCTTTTGGCCTTGCAATTATCGATGGGGCAATATTTGTCATTGATTATGATCCTGTTTGGAATGGTGTGGGCATATGCGACGTCTAGATTCAATATATCTTGATACCCCCAAGCGGTTGGATCGGTCGGGGTTTAAGACAGGCTGCATGCATCGGCATTTTGGTCTGTCAACCAATACGGTATTGGGTGTTGTGAATACCCAAACGTACCGCACGTTAGATATCATTTTCGAAATGAAATGTGATCCCCATGCGTTATTAGGAGCAAGCAAACTCATGGTATTCATGATGCAAAAGCATTTATGGAACGGCATTCGGATTGCAGGGTTTGATTTATGGTTGGACCCCCATCAATTATCCAAGCATCATCATCACCACACCCAACGCAGTGGGGTATTTTGCCATTCCATTAAATTATGGTCGCCAAAAGCTGACGCCTGTATTATAGGGTCGGATATTGACCCAAAGACGTTTGCGATCAAGGTTCTAAATGAATTTAAAACTCATGGGAATGATGTCTTTGGTCACCCCTTAAATAATGCCTAACTCATCAAGGAATATCGATTTGTTCAGGTTGAAAAAAATTCGTTAAACTTAGTCTAGCAGTTTAATATTACGATTGCTAAAATAACTAGGAGGAACGTATGAAATATAAACCATTGGCAGATCGGGTGATTGTAGAGCAAGAAGCACCAGAAACAACAACCGCGTCCGGCATTGTATTGCCAGATGCAGCGCAAGAAAAACCTCAACTTGGAAAAGTATTGGCGGTTGGCCAAGGTCGTTACAACGACAGTGGCGAACTGATTCCAGTTCAAATTAAAGTGGGTGATGTTGTTATATTTTCAAAGTATGGCGGCACCGCTTTCAAAGAAGGCGACAAAGAATATTTAATCGTTAAAGAATCAGATATTCTTGCCATCAACAATTAAGGAGGTTAAATCATGAGTGCAAAACAATTAAAGTATTCAGAAGAAGCATGGCGGTCATTGGCTGAAGGCATCGAAACTGTTGCAGAAGCTGTTCGAGTGACACTTGGGCCAAAAGGGCGCAATGTTGTTTTAGAAAAAAAATGGGGATCTCCAACAATTACCAACGATGGTGTGACCATTGCAAAAGAAATCGAATTGAAAGATCGTTTTCAAAACATGGGTGCACAATTAATCAAAGAAGTCGCATCAAAAACCAACGATATTGCTGGCGATGGAACAACCTCAGCGACCATTCTTGGCCATGCCATTTTTAAAGAAGGGCTGAAAAATGTTGTTGCTGGATCAAATCCTATGGAGTTGAAGCGTGGTATCCAAGCAGCTGTAGACGTTATAGTAGAAGGTATTGAAGGCTTAGCTAAACCTGTAGAAACCAAAGAAGAAACTGCTCAGGTTGCATCTATTTCTGCAAACAATGATGAAACCATTGGCGACTTAATTGCTGACGCAATGGAAAAAGTGGGCAAAGAAGGTGTGATTACGGTTGAAGAATCAAAAGGCATTAACACTGAATTGGAAGTTGTTGAGGGCATGCAGTTTGATAAGGGGTATATTTCTCCGTACATGGTGACAGATAAAGATCGTATGGTTGCAAACATGGAAGATGCCTTTATTTTACTTACAGATAAAAAAATCACTGCAATCAAAGATATCCTACCTGTGTTGGAAAAAGTGGTACAAGCCAATAAACCATTGGTTATTATTGCAGAAGATATTGAAGGTGAAGCATTGGCAACCTTGGTTGTTAATAAATTGCGTGGAACCTTCAACTGTTTGGCAATTAAAGCCCCAGGGTTTGGCGATCGCAGAAAAGCCATGTTGGAAGATTTGGCTGTATTAACTGGCGGTCAGGTTATATCTGAAGAAGTTGGCTTGACGCTAGAAGCAACCGAGTTATCTCAGTTGGGCCAAGCACAAAAAGTAAAGTCAGATAAAGAAAACACAACCATCGTTCAAGGTAAAGGCAACCAAGCTGACATTCAAGCACGTGTCGAGCAAATTAAAAATGAAATTGCCAATACGGATTCCAGTTACGATAAAGAGAAGCTTCAGGAGCGTTTAGCGAAATTATCTGGTGGCGTTGCTGTTATCAAAGTCGGTGCAGCGACTGAAACTGAGTTGAAAGAGAAAAAGCACCGTGTTGAAGATGCATTGTCAGCAACACGTGCCGCTGTAGAGGAAGGCATTGTCGCTGGTGGTGGTACGACCCTTATCAATTTGATTCCAACGCTAGAAAAAGCCATTGCGTCTGCTCAAGAAGAGTTTAAACTTGGAATGAGCATTGTGCTACGTGCATTAACGGCTCCACTAAAGCAAATTGCTGAAAATGCTGGTCGTGAAGGGTCTGTTGTTGTTGAGCGTGTTAAATCTGAAAAGCCTGGCATAGGTTATGATGCAAGGCGTGATCAATATGTTGATATGATTGCCAAAGGCATCGTTGACCCAGCATTGGTTTTAAAAACAGTATTCATTAGTGGTGCATCCATTGCTAAGCTTGCACTAACCACTGAAACCTTGGTGGTTGAGCACGATGAAGAAAAAGCTGCTGCAGCACCTGCCCCAGATATGGGCGGTATGGGTGGCATGGGCGGTATGGGAATGGGAATGTAGTTTTCCATTCACAGTGTGTCAGCTTGGTTGGGGGGCTGACATGCCATGGGGGGGAACACAATCATTCTTGATTCAATGACCCCTTTGATTTAATATAATATCAGTTTTGATGCCGAGGTGGTGGAATTGGTAGACACGTTGGACTTAAAATCCAATGGACTTTAAAATCCGTGCCGGTTCAAGTCCGGCCCTCGGTACCATCAATTGATCGACACTTCAAAACATTGCATGGTAGCGAGGCTCCACTAAGTTGTTGATAAATCTCCTCTTGTTCCTTTGTTGTGTTTGCAACAATATACAATGTCGAACCTGATCCCGATAGGTATACTGGTTTACTGGAAATGGCCCCGGCTTTTTGCTTTAGCAATAGAAGGTCAGGGTGCAAATGGAATGCAGGCTCTGCAAGCCGATTATAACCAATTGGCATCATCTCATGTGATTTAATTGAATTCAAATCATCAAATTTGCCACGTGTATCCAAACATTCGTAAACGCTTTTTGAGCTGCATTCAATGCGTGGCATCAATAAAACAAAGCAAAGAGGGGGCTGATTCGTTAAGGCATGAACAACATCACCCCGCCCAGAAACATCACAAAACCCCCCTGTCAAAAAATAAGGCGTATCTGACCCTACTGAAAAGGCCATTTTATTCATTGCACCTGGGTCTAAATTTAGCCCTTCAATGGCATTCAGAGATCGCATTAGCGCTGCAGCATTGCTACTGCCTCCGCCAAGGCCGGAACCAAGGGGGATATGCTTTTTAATGCTTAAATCCCACATTGTTTTAGAGTAAGGTGCCATTGACTCAAATACTTTTGTGCACGTATTTTTTTTCGAAATATCTTGATTTAAGAATGTTACGGAGTGGCTTGGTAATGACGACTTTTTTAGGGTACATTCATCAAAAAGATCGATTTGGCAAAATATCGACCGTATTGGGTGAAAGTGATCCACTGGTTCCCCAACAAATAGCGATAAGTTTAATTTTGCGTAAGATCTGAATGAATATGAGGTCAATTATAGGTTTTCAATATTAATTACAGGGTTAAATGATTCTCGGCCATTTTCAATGATGGTTTTAAACCGGGAACGTTTTTTTTCGGCAACCAGCTCATTACGAATTGAATCAAACACAGAATCAAGCGATTGTTTCGGCATTGTTTTGCTGTCATTAAATTTAATGATATGAAACCCAAATTGTGTTTGAACAATGGGCGAAATTGGGTCCCGCTTGGTAAGAATAAATGCAGCTTCTGAGAATGCTTCAACCAGTTGTGATGATCGTACCCAGCCAAGTTTTCCGCCTTGGGCTTTGGATGGGTCTATGGAGTGCTTTTCCGCCAACGCCTCAAATGTGTCACCTTTTTTTAGTCGAGTGAGGATATTTTTTGCTTCTTGCTCTGTTTGAACTAAAATATGGCTCAGGTCACGTGTTTCATATGCATCAAACTGATTGCTATTTGAATTATAGTACGTTTCAACTTCTTCTTTACTTATATTGCTTAGCTCTTCTACTTTTTCTTGAATGAAAAAATTAATTAATGCTTGTCGTTTCAGTTCTTCCATTTTTTCCTTAAAATCTTTAGAGCGTTGCAACCGTTCTTTTTTTGCCAGTTGGTAAATAATTTCTTCCTCTACAATTTGTTCTAACAGTCGAACTTTGTTTTCTTTTTTTACAAAAAACTCTTGTAGCTGAGGATCGAGTGTTGATATGCGCTCGTTTATATCATCCACAGAGTACACTTTTGGCCCAATTGTTGCTATTACTTTTGATGGCTCTGTTTTATTAAAACATCCTGAAATAGATATTAAAATTATAAACAAAAATAGAGTATTCTTCATTGCAATTCCTTTTCATCAGTTGGATATATATCTAAGACTATAAAAATTATGAAATAATCTCAATTAATTTTTGATTTGACTTTCATGTTTTTTTAAAAAATAATAAATATATGTCATCGGTTATTACGTCTGGGGCACATTCCAATAAAGATTTTAGTCCAAAAACTCCTCCGCCACAGTCGGAAACATTCAAAGAGCTTTATGATGAAATTATTAGTCAGTTATCGTATTTAGCTCAAATTGAAGATCACGCACATTTTAAAATTGAGTTGCAAAAGTTAAGAAAAAAAATTCAAGCGATTATCATTAAGCACTTTAATCCATCATTATTGCAGTTATCAAATCACAATCAATACCAAGCCATTGTAAAACAACACCAGCAAAAGCTAAAAAATATTGAATCCGTGCTGTGCAGATAATCATAAAAAAAAATGAGTTCATTTAGTCAGTACTCTTACGATGATCAATTGGAATTTATTGAAACATTCATTGATTTCTCGACCGAAGTTTTAGAAAAAATAGAAGAAAAACAGAGCAGTCAAACCATTAATGACTCCGCGTTATTAAATTACCTTCTGAACTAAAACCAAATAACGTTCATTTGGTAAAATAGTTATGGAAAAATGAATTCTTTTGGTATGGTAGTGGCTAATCAATCTCTAGATTTAAGCCAAGAACAGTGTGAAGCTCTTTAGAAATCTCAGCTGCCAAAACACCAGGTATTTTTCTAAGAAAGAACATTTTTACTTCATCTATTTGATCATAGTTAAAGCATCCTTTTTTATCGAGGTGGGCAAAAGCAGAGGCAATCACTCGGTTTGACACCTTATTGGTTGTGTCTTGAATGCTCAATTTAATGTCTTGTATGAATTGTTCTTCACTCTTTGCAGCAGTTTCCATAAATTTAATAGTATTCTAATTTAAAAGATTTCTCAATTATTTTTAATTAAGGGTGGTTAAGGTTGTGGCGTCTGTCCCAATGTAACCGATACCAACTTGGTAGGATCAAATATATCTTTGATGGTTTGGTTAATGCGGTCTATTGTTAGGGCATTTAATTGTGACTCAATATCAGAAATTGCCTCTACCCCAGTATTGTAGATTAACTGGCGCCCAATCCAATTCGCCCAAGATGCAGACCCCTCTAAATTAATGATGATATTTCCTTTTAATTGATTGATTGAACGGTTGAATTCTTCGGCATTAATCCCGTTACTTACCAAGGATTCAATTTCTTTTGAAATTAGGAATGAGGTTTGCTTTAAATGAGTTGGCGATGTTCCAGCGTAAATAACCAAGGTGCCATTGTTTTTATAAAAACTTGGCGAGCTGTATATTGAGTACGCCAACCCCTCTTTTTCTCGAACGGATTGAAATAAACGAGAGCTCATTGATCCGCCCAAAATATTTGATAGAACTGTCAGTGAATATCGGTTTTGGTGGGTGTAATGGTGCCCAGGGTAACCAATGCATAGATGCACCTGTTCAAGATCTTTTTCTATATGTTTTTTGGAAGATGTTGTGCTAGGTATTTCAGATGTTATGTCATGTGCCGGGGGTATTGCCCATTGAACGTGATCAAGTACGCTTGTTAAGCTAGAAAAATTCTTGTCGGATGGCGTAATGGGGCCCGCAATCACACATTTAACACGGCTTGGATTAAAATAATTGGCATAAAACTGGCGCAGTGATGATGACGAGATATGATTGATGGAGTCAAATGTCCCCAATATTGGTTTGCCGAGGTACGCGTCATCGAACATTAACGCATTAAATTCATCATGAATTTTTTCATCAGGGGTGTCTTCATACATTTTAATTTCTTCGGCAATAATGGACTGTTCAAGTGTTATATCTGCATCGTTAAGCAAAGAGTGAAATACAATGTCGCTGAGTATATCAATGCCCTCTTTCAAGTTTTCAGGCAAGACGGTGATGAAAAAACAGGTAAATTCCTTTGTTGTATACGCATTGATTTGCCCGCCCAAAGCATCAACCTCACGTGTAATATCAAAACTACTGCGTCTGGATGTGCCTCTAAAACACATGTGCTCTAAAAAGTGAGATGCTCCCCCCATGTTGCGCTCTTCAGATGGAAGGCCAACATCAAAAAAATAAGCAATGGTAACGGATGTTGAGGATGGCAAATGCTTGATTTTGCACTCAACCCCGTTGTGGGTTAACAACGATGTGGTCATTATGAATTAGTCAAAAATTCGTGCCACATTGACTCGACCTTGCCGGTCGATTTCCATGACTTTAACTTTGACAGGGTCTCCGACACTAAAGTAGTCTTCAACTTTGTTTACCCGTTCTTCCGCAATTTTTGATATGTGAAGCAATGCCTCTTTGCCAGGAAGAAGTTCAACAAAGGCGCCAAAATTCATGATCTTAACGACCTTGCCATCGTAAACTTCGCCTTTTTCAACATCACGAACCAAGTCTTTAATGATTTGCTTGGCAACATTGATAATCTCAGTATTTTTACCGGAAATGCTAACTTCGCCTTTATCGCCATCAACAACATAAACAACAGCTTTGGATTCTTCTTCAATTTTCTTGATTTGCTTACCACCCGGTCCTATCAATAATCCAACCTTGTCAGGATTGATCATGATGGTTTCTACTTTAGGAGCACGATCAGTTACAGTTGAACGAGGCGCATCAATAACCGCATTCATTTTAGATAAAATATGAAAACGACCGTCTTTTGCCTGAGCCAGTGCGTCAATTAAAATTTCTTTGGATAATCCTTCAATTTTAATGTCCAATTGCAAGGCTGTGATGCCTTTGTCTGTACCCGCGACTTTAAAATCCATGTCACCGTAATGGTCTTCCAATCCTTGGATGTCAGACAAAATGGTGTATTCACCAGTTTTGTCCATCAATAGGCCCATGGCAATTCCTGCCACTTGACCCTTGGTGGGAACCCCACTGGACATTAGCGATAAGCTGCCAGAACAAACGGACGCCATGGAAGATGATCCATTGGATTCGAGAATCTCTGATACCAATCGAATGACATAGGGAAATTCTTCTTTTGAAGGAATGACTGGCTCAAGGGCGCGTTGGGCCAATTGACCATGACCCAGCTCTCGGCGGCCGGTTCGTAAAAACCCGCATTCCCCTACAGAAAAAGGTGGGAAGTTGTAATGAAAATAAAATGACTCAGATACTTGCTCACCAAATGCGTCGGAGTTTTGCTCGTCACCATCGGTTCCAAGGGTTAGAACACCAAGGCTTTGAGTTTCACCGCGAGTAAATACACTTGACCCATGCGTGGCAGGAAGAACGTCCAATTCAATAGAAATATCTCGAATTTCATCTGTTTTTCTGCCATCAGGACGAACTTTTTGTTGGATAATTGACGCACGAATCTGTTCTTTTTTTAATTGCCCAAATAAGTCCACAACCTCTGCTTCATTATCAAGATCTTCGTTTACAAACTTGCTCAGAACATCATCTTTCAATTGTGCAAGAAAATCATCCACCTGTTGTTTATTTCCATTTTTTAAATTATCTGGAATTCGAGTACCAATGAATGACTCAATGTCACGCAACAATGCTGTATTTTTTTCTGGCGCTGCAATGGTTGCTTTGGCTTTGTTTACTTTTCTTGCTAATTCTTCCTGAAGTCGAATGCCTTCTTTAAGGGCATCGTGACCCGTATTGATGGCATCAATTATCCGTTCCTCTGAAAGCTCATGTGATCCAGACTCGATCATCAACACAGCGTCACTGGTACCCGCAACAATCATATCAAGCGATGACTGAGCCATGTCTTCGTGGCTTGGGTTAACAACCAGCGACCCATTGACATCCCCAACCAATGCGGCACCGACATGCTTGTTGAATGGAATGTCAGACACTGCCAATGCACTGGACGCTGCTAAAATCGCCAAATATTCCGGAGAAAAAGTTTCATCCAATGAAAGCAAGGTAATAATTACTTGAACATCATTGTAAAATTCATCAGGAAAGCATGGGCGTAAAGGCCGATCAATTAATCGTGAAATTAGGGTGGCATTTTTTGATGGCCTGGCTTCACGCTTGATGTATCCTCCAGCAAATTTTCCTGCTGCATAATATTTTTCAACAAATTCAACCATTAATGGGAAAAAGTCGACACCTTCACGAGCTTCCTTTGACATTGTTGCCGTGGCCAATAGCACAGTCTCGCCACATTTAAGAAGAACAGATCCATTCGCTTGTCTGGCAATACTGCCAGTTTCGATTGTAATTTCTCTCCCATGTATATTTCCTATTACTTTTTCCATGTTGTTAATCCTTAATTTTTACTTTAAACGATCAAGTTACTGACTAACTTTAAGGTTTAATTCTTTTGATATCGAAATATAATCGTCGTAATTTTTCCGCTTTAAGTAGTTCAGAAGTCGGCGTCGCTGACCAACTAAATTAAGCAGTCCTCTTCGAGAGTGATTATCTTTTTTGTGAGTTTTAAGATGATCAACCAAGTAGTTGATTCGATCGGTGATGAGCGCAACTTGAATATGAGATGACCCAGTGTCTGTGTCATGTTGCTTAAAACTTTTGATGATGTCTTCTTTTCTAGTGGTGTCTTTTGTTTTCGACATTCTTCTTCATTCCTCCTTAAATTGCATAAGTAGTCTAACACAACAAAACAACTTGAACAATTGAGATTTACATACTACCCTATTCATTTAAAATGAAAAAAGAATATCATCCACTGGAAAGTGAACCAACGTGCATAGAAAAGTGGAAAACCTTATCTTATTCATCTACCAAAAATGAGTCCCGATATATTTTAGAAATGTTCCCTTATCCATCGGGTCAACTGCATATGGGCCATGTTAGAAACTATACCATTGGCGATGTTCAGGCGCGGTTCTTTCGAATGCAAGGGTATGATGTTGTTTACCCAATGGGGTTTGATAGCTTTGGCTTGCCCGCTGAAAATGCGGCCATAAAAAACAACGTAAATCCGTTGCAATGGACTGAGCAAAATATCACGCAAATGAAACAACAATTGCAGCAGTTGGGGTGTAGCTATGATTGGGGCGCCGAGGTGTCGACATCACGCGCATCGTACTATCAATGGAACCAGTGGCTCTTTTTAAAATTGTATGAGGCTGGGTTTGTCTACCGTAAAAAAGGGTATGTAAATTGGGACCCTGTGGATGAAACGGTGCTCGCTAATGAGCAAGTGGTTGATGGGAAAGGTTGGCGGTCTGGTGCGTTGGTTGAAAAAAAAGAAATCACGCAATGGTACATAAAAATAACCGCGTTTGCCCACGAGCTTTTGGATGACTTAGAGCAATTAACGCATTGGCCTGAACGTGTTAAAAACATGCAGCGTCAGTGGATCGGAAAAAGCACTGGTGCTGTAGTGACTTTTGATGTTGTAACGTGTAGTGGGGAGCATATTTCGCCATTGGATGTATTTACAACCCGTGTGGACACCCTAATGGGAGCCACTTATGTATCGATTGCCCCGGAACATGATGCATTGGTTGGTTTGCTCAAACATTCAGAGCATCAACTTGCATGTGAGGAGTATATCCAATTAAGCCTTAAAAAGCAGGTGGCTGAGCGAAGCGATCCTGCTTTAGAGAAAACAGGCATCAACACTGGCCTGTTTGCCGTTCATCCAATTACTGACCAAAAACTTCCCTTGTTTATAGCGGATTATGTGTTAACAGATTATGGCACAGGCGCTGTAATGGCAGTGCCCGCCCACGATGAAAGGGATTATGCCTTTGCCAACGCGTATCAGTTGCCTGTGGTTGAAGTGATTCAGCCTAGTCAGGTGACTGACTCAAACGGCGCCCCATACACTGGGCCTGGGGTATTGGTGAATTCGTTAATGTTTGACGGGTTGTCCAACGAAGATGCTAAGAATCGCATTATTGACCATTTAAAACAAAAAAATAAAGGGCGATCGGCCACACAGTTTAAGTTGCGTGATTGGCTAATATCGCGCCAGCGGTACTGGGGGACCCCCATCCCAATGGCTTACAATGCCGCAGGGGAACCCATACCTGTGCCCTATGATCAGTTGCCAATTGAGTTGCCAGCCGATGTGGACTTTTCCTGCCGAGGAAACCCCTTGCAGTCATCATCAACCTTTAAGCATGTCACCATAAATGGGGAATCATATGATAGAGAAACGGATACCATGGATACTTTTTTTGATTCATCCTGGTATTTCATGCGATATTTGGATGCGAGTAATACACAACTGCCGTTTTGTTCAGAAAAAGTAAACGCCAAGTTGCCAGTGGATTATTACATTGGGGGAATTGAGCATGCCTGCCTTCATTTGCTGTATGCACGGTTTTTTACAAAGGCCTTAAAGCAGATGGGTGTCTTACGTGTTGGTGAGCCATTTAAGCAGTTGATATGCCAAGGGATGGTATTAAAAGATGGTGCAAAAATGTCAAAATCGTTGGGAAACACAGTGGACCCATCCTCAATTATTACAACGTATGGTGCAGATACTGCTCGGCTATTCATTTTGTTTGCGGCACCTGTTGAAAAAGACCTTGAATGGTCAGATGAAGGTGTGGAAGGCTCGTTTCGTTTTTTGAAGCGGTTCTACAATGTTACGGCAAATTATAAGGACTATCCATTGGCTAAAGAAGATGCCCAAATGGTTACCAGGCAATGCCATAAAACCATTAAAAAAATAACGAATGATATTCAGCAGTTTCAATTTAATACAGCCATTAGCCAACTGATGACACTTGTAAACACCGTATTGAAACACGGCCTTACAAAGGATATGGCCGAAACCATGACAAAAATGATTGCCCCATTTGCCCCGTTTATTGCGGAAAGCATTTGGGAAGGCTTTGGGCACACTCAAAGTGTTCATAATGAGCCATGGCCGACGTTTGATGACGCACTAACAGTTGATGATGAATGCACAGTTGTGATCCAAATCAATGGGAAAGTGAGGGATAAATGCCTGGTAAAACGTGGCGCTGATGATGATAGTTTGATTAAAATGGCTCAAACACAAGAAAAAATTCAACAATTGATGGATAATAAAACCATTGTGAAAACCATTGTGGTTCCTGACCGTTTGATAAACTTTGTTGTAAAATAAGAAAGAGGTGACTGGTGTTTAATAAGGTATTAATAGCAAATCGTGGTGAAATTGCCATTCGAATTATTCGAGCATGCAAAGAGCTTTCCATTCAAACGGTGGCCATATATTCTGAGGCGGATGCAAATAGTTTGCATGTGAAGTTGGCCGATGAGGCCATTTGTGTTGGCCCTGCTTTACCAAAAGACAGTTATTTAAATACCAAGGCGATTATATCTGCAGCTGAATTAACCGGTGCAAATGCCATTCATCCTGGGTATGGGTTTTTAGCTGAAAATGAACTGTTTTCACAAATGTGTGCGGACCATAACATTGTGTTTATTGGGGCAACGCCTAAAAATATTGCAAAGATGGGCGATAAAAACCAAGCCCGTGACACCATGAAAGCCGCTGGGGTGCCTGTTGTTCCTGGATCCGATGGGCTGGTGGGTTCAGAATCAGAATTGAAAGACATTGCCGCTGCTATTGGGTATCCAATTATAATCAAAGCAACGGCTGGTGGTGGGGGAAAGGGGATGCGAGTTGTTGAGAATTCGGATCAGTTGTTAACTGCGTATCAAATGGCGACATCAGAAGCGCAGGCGGCATTTGGTAATGGGGCCGTTTATGTTGAGAAGTTTGTCAAACACCCCCGACATATTGAAATTCAGTTGTGTTCTGATCCTAGTGGTAATGCGGTCCACTTGTTTGAGCGTGATTGCTCCATTCAACGGCGGCATCAAAAATTGGTTGAAGAAAGCCCGTCACCGTTTATTAGTGAATCGGTGAGAGCGGCCATGGCGTCGGCAGCACTAACCGCTGCTCGTACCATACAATACAGGGGCGCAGGAACAGTCGAGTTTATTGTGGATGATGAACAAAATTTTTATTTCATGGAAATGAATACCCGTATTCAAGTGGAACACCCGGTGACTGAAGCCATTACTGGGATTGATTTAATTAAAGAGCAAATTACCATTGCCGGAACAAATGCATGTTCATTGGATCAATCAAACATTCACATGAATGGACATGCCATGGAATTTCGAATTAATGCCGAAGACCCTGACAACGGGTTCATGCCAATGCCGGGTACAATTGAGTTATTTTTACCACCTGGCGGACCAGGCGTTCGCATTGATAGCCATTGTTACCCAGGGTACAAGGTGCCACCCAATTATGATTCTTTGTTAGCAAAATTAATTGTTTGGGCCCCCAATCGACTAGAATGCATTGAGCGATCAAAGCGAGCACTTAAAGAATTTATTATTGACGGTGTTCCGACAACCATTCCATTTCATTTAAAGGTGTTGGATCACCCAGAATTTGTTGCTGGAAATGTAACAACGGCGTTTATTGATCAGTATTTTTCCCCAACCCATGTCAAAACGAGCCAATAGCCGTAAACTGGCCATGCGAATGTTGTATCAAATGGGGGTAAGGGATACCAATTTGGCCATGGTGTTTGATGACATTGAAAAGGATGCCTATGCCGAAGAAACAGTGAACTGGGCGTACCATTTGGCGAAGGTTGCCATTGACCATATGGTTGATATTGATGCGATTATTAAACAATATTCGATTAGTTGGGATATGGATCGATTGAATCAGGTGGATAAAGCGCTTTTGCGTTTGGGAATTTGTGAAATTAACTATACAGACACCCCATACCAAGTGGTGTTGAATGAAATGATTGAGTTATCCAAAACGTATTCATCGGAAGAGTCGTCCAAGTTTATCAATGGTATTCTTGGAAAATATGTGACGGACACATGTTCACAGGACTCATAAACGCGCTTGGGAAAATCGAACACATTACCCCATTAGGAAAGGGATTGGATGTTCATATTAACGCCCCAACGGCGTTTATTAATGACATTCAAATTGGGGATAGCATTAATGTAAATGGGGTGTGTAGCACGGCAATAGCCACAACCCCGACCACCTTTAGGGTGCAGTATTTGGAGGAAACATTAAATAAAACAACCATGGCATCCCTTAAGGTAGGTGCCGCGGTTAACTTAGAGCCGTGTTTAACATTGCAGACAAAATTGGGTGGCCACCTGGTGTCTGGTCATGTGGACACCACTGGCCGAATTGGTGAATTAACAAATGACAATGGCTGGGCGGTTATTCAAGTGAGTTTTGATTCAACATTTGCGCCATTTTGCATTCAAAAAGGATCCATTGCTATTGATGGAATTAGCTTAACCATTGTTGATTTATCTCAGAACCATTTTTCCTGCCACTT
>JADHOE010000011.1 GCA_016779165.1 Candidatus Margulisiibacteriota bacterium
TCATCCACGGTTTGGGGCCGAAAGGCGTTTCGGCACTCCGGCCGATCAATGGCAATGCGCATCAGGCCAACGGTTTTTGCCCGATGAAAGGTAATGTCGCCAAACCCATCGTCCACCACATCCCACAACGATTCATTAAAGGGTTGCATGGGTTCAGTGTACCAAAGGGTGGCCGCAGGGGCCAAGTCATGATTCATTTCAACGGTGCCTGTGCTACACTTTTTGTATGATTCTGCAGTTGCTGGTGTTCATGTTGGTATCCGTGCTTGCCTGGGGGCAACCCCTCACCATCACCCCCATCTCCGATCACATCGCAGTCAAGGTCACCTCGTTTGAATCGCCAACCATCACCCAAGCCACCCTGAGCCAATGGGCCTACCCAACGGCCAATGCCATCATCGACCTTCGCGACAACCCCGGCGGCAACCTGCACGATGCCCTTGCCTTTGCGGCCTTGTTTGTTACCGACCATAACCTTGTGCCCATTCAAACCAGCCAAAATGCGCAGGTCATGGTCACCCGCCCACCACATCACCCCACCCTGCCCATTAACCGATTGATTATACTAATCAACAAGGGCACCGCATCGGCCGCAGAAGCCGCGGCCCACGTGTTGGCCAAGCACCCCAACAGCATTCGCATTGGCCAAACCACCCACGGAAAAACCACCATCTCAACCCCCAATAAAGCCCCCAACCCCACCCCCTACAAGGCCCTGCTCATGGCCCCCGTCACCCCCAACATTCCATGGCAGTTTAAGCCAACTACCGATCCTCAACACGCATGGCTGACCGCCCTATCGCTGGCGAATCAAAACGCGCAGGTGGCCGTGAAAAACCGGCCATAATCCACCGCCAATGGGGCCGTATCCACAAAGGCCGGGGTGATCATCAGCACATCGTCGCTAAAGTAATAATTGCTCCATACAAAATCAGGGCGAATGCTCAGTTTGGGGTGCTGGGCCAACACCCATTGAAGGTAGCGACCAACGCCGGAATCCAAATGGCCACTAATGCCGCAGGGCACCCCCAAGGCGTGGCATTCGTTAATTATGGCCAGAGTGTCTGACACCGGCCCCAAGGTCACCGGCTTCAGCATCACCCCAGCCCCCAGGTCACGGGCCACGGCCACATCCGCCACCCCAGTCACGGCCTCATCCAACCTCACCGGGTTCGGCAATGGCTGACGGATGTGCAAGCCAAGGTCATGGGTGGGTTGCTCAAGCACCACGTGGGGGGGCACATCCAACAAGGCCGGCCAATGGTTGGCAGTAAAGGTGCCATTGGCATCCAACACCACCTCGTCAAACAAGGCCTGGGCCTGGGGCAAAGCGGCCAACACCGTTGGCAGGGCATGGGGGCTAAGTTTTAATTTAACGGCGGAATACCCCGCCTTGTGAACAGCCTCAAGGGCCGTTATTAAAGTGTTTGGGCTGGAATGCAACCCCACCATGGCCCGGCCATCAACGGGGCGTGGGGCAATGCCCAAGGCCCCCATTAGCGATTGGCCATGCTCAAACGCCTGCACCTGCACATGCAAGGCATCCACCGCGTGGCACAGCATGGGCGAGTGCCGAAGGGCCGTTACCTGATCGGCCAATGCCCCGTTGGCCACGGCCTTGGCAATGGCTGGGCCTTCTTTGGCCAGCAGCGCCCACATATCCGCATGGGTGGGGCCATAACCCGCATGCGCAAACGCTGGGATTTCACTCCAAAAAATGGCATCGCCATACCGGCATTCCAATAAAATGGTGGGTCGCATGGCAATGGCACCATGCCCCGTGCGAATGGGGGTTCGAAGGGGCAGTTCAATCACATGGGCCAACAGCTTAATGGGCATCATGCCCCCCATTGGTGGTGGTGCCACATGCACGGCTCGAGTTTTCCCATCCACGGGCATTGCTTATCATGCGAAATACCAGTACCGAACACCCTTCAATCCCAGCAATGGCCAATGCCTCCTTTGGGGTTCTTGCAGACGAAATTATGGAGCGGGCCGCCGTTAATGCCCCCAATTGGGCAACAAAGTTGTCACCCGACGCATCCAACTGAGGCCGAATCATGCCATACACCCCATACCCCACCATTAATCTTAACCGAAACCCAGCCACATTCACCATGGTAATGCGGTGCAATTTGCTAAAAAATACCCCACAGCTCACAGCATTAGCAGATGCGGCAAACGGCATGGCCAGCCATCCCCCCAAAACTCCCCCACACCCACCCACTGCAAGGTCATTTAAATGTGACCCGTCCTGCGGCGGCATGCCACCAGCGTGGGGCACAAAATAATGCCGATCAACGGCGGCCATGGTGGCCGATGCCACGACGGCTTCCGCTAGCTTCAACGGCCCTAAGGCCAACAGTTGGGGCAGGGCTCTTGGTTGAATCATAACTTTCAATGCGCATGCCACCACACGGGTTGCTAAAAAAGCGGCATCGGGAAAGGGCCCATGCCCCAAGCCAGTGCCGGTGTGTGTTGCGCCACAGCGTTCAGTGCCCCGATCAAGGCGCGGCCGATTAACCATAGCCGCCTCAATGCCTCGCACAATGCCCCGATTTTATGTTGCAGCAATGGCCACAACCCGTGTTTTTTTTTGGGTCAATCACCGCATTCAAGGTACCACCCAAGGCCACTGCCTGGCAACCAATCGCCCCCCCAGCTGGCACCATGTTGCATTTCGCCCCACTCTTGCTACACTAACGGTATGCAAACAAACTTCAGCCTCATTTCCTTGGGTTGTGCCCGCACCTTGGTGGATTCCGAAGCCATGGTCCAGTCCATTCAGTCCGTGGGGTTCACCATGGTCCCTGAAGGCACCAAGGAAGATGTCACGGTCCTTAACACCTGTTCGTTTATTCAAGCCGCCATCGAAGAAACCGAAGACAACATTCAATTATTAATTGACCGTAAAAATAAAAATGAAATCAAATACGTGTGCGTGGTGGGCTGTTACCCATCGCGCTTCAAAGAATCTCAGCTTAAGGAAAAATACCCCGATGTCGACTTATGGTGCAGCACCAAAGACGAAGCCACCCTGCACAAACGCATGGCCGAAATGGTCTTCAACCGAAAATTCACCCCCGAAACCCCCAAACGCTACACCAAAATTAGCCCCAGCCATTATGCCTACCTCAAAATTTCGGAAGGTTGCGACAATTGGTGCACCTTTTGCACCATCCCCAAAATACGGGGCAAGCACACGTCCAAATCCATTGAAAGCATTCGCCACGATGCCCAACTTCAAATGGCCATGGGGGCCAAGGAATTGGTGATGATCGCCGAAGATACAACCGCCTGGGGCGAGGACATTTACGGCAAACCCTGCCTTGAAACACTCATTGAGGGCTTGGCCGATTTGGATGCCTGGATTCGCCTGATGTATATTTTTCCATCTCGGGTAACAGACAGGCTCATTGATGCCATGGCCAATACCCCCAACATCATCCCCTACATCGATATTCCCATTCAACATGTGAATTCCACCATGCTCAGCCAAATGAACCGGCGGCACGACAAGGCATTTTTAGAAACCATCATCAAAAAAATGAAGGCAGCCATCCCCAACTTGGCCATTCGCACCACCTTTATTTGCGGGTTTCCCGGCGAAACCGACGATCATGTCACTGAAATTTGCGACTTCTTGGATGAATTTCAAATTGACCATATAGGGTGCTTTACCTATTCCCCCGAACGTGAAACCCGGGCCAATAAAATGGATGGCCAGGTGCCCCTTGATGTGGCCAAGCAACGATTGGATCGAATCATGACCCACCACCATCACCAGCGTGGCGAACGTCAGTTAAAGCGCTTGGGCGACACCATTCAGGTACTGTACGAAGGCAATCGGCACTGCCGCAGTGTGTACGAAGCCCCGGATGTCGACAATTGCATTATCCTTAACCAAGCCCCCACATCCACCAACCCTGGTGACTTTATTACGGTAAAGCTAACGGGGGTATCTGGCATTGATTTTACCGCCGAGGTGGTGGGTTGAGCAGCATTTTCACCAAAATCATTCAGGGTGACATCCCTTGCCATAAAATTGCTGAAAATGAGCATTTTTTTGCATTTTTGGACATTCGCCCCATCGCTCCGGGACACACTTTGATCGTTCCCAAAGTTGAAATCGATCGGTTTTTTGATTTGGACAATGATCTTCTGTCAACCATCATGCCCTTTGCCAAACCCATTGCCACAGCCATTGAGGCCGTGGTTCCCTGCGAGCGTGTGGGACTCATGGTAGCGGGGTTAGAAGTCCCCCATGCCCACCTGCATCTGGTGCCCATTCAGGGTATTGGGGATTTAAGTTTTGCCAACGCCAAACCTGCCACCAACGATGCCCTCGCGGCCATGGCCAAGCAAATCATTGCGGGGTGTTAATGCCAGCGAATAATCAACCCATCGACATCATGATTTGGCCGAACCATCAAGTTGCATGCCCTCAACATTAAAAATGCCGCACTGTATGGTTCTTAATCTGTCTGTATTAACCTGGTTTATATAGCCACCAATATCATGTATTTCCTCTACTTTACCATCATCAATTTCATAAAATGTTTCATATTGACGAACAACCACAATATGGTGGGCAACAAAAGGATCATTTGCTTCAATATGAATGCTTAAAAAATGTATTCGGTCCAATTGCTCATCTTTCATCAACTGATCAATGAAGGAGGGCACATCGGCACTCCCTTCGTGGTGAGTAAATTGAATCAGTGTGGATCTTGAATTGAACACATCTGTCGATACCGTTACTGTTTGTGTTTCGAATGGCGTGACTGATTCATCCGCCCCATCAAGGTCCACAACCAGTTTGTTGGGGTTTAACCCACGTTTAAGAAAACTGTCAGGTTCAATCTCTTCAATTGATGTACTCTCACCACGCCAATCACGTTGTGCAATAACAAAAAAAGACATGTCGCTTTTATTACTAATCTCAAAAAATTCACCATCAACACACCCCGTTCTCTTGATTTCAGTTCTTACGTGTTTGAATTGTTCAAACGGAAGAAACATTTCTAAAAAGTATGACTGTATAAATTGTAATGGGTCACCCATTTCTCCAAGCTTAACATCGCTTGATTGATGGTTTTTAAGAATGGTTTCAAACATTTCAATTAAGACATCATCATCAAACGTTGACTTTGGATTAAGCAATTGAAGCCAAAGGGCCGTTGTATTTTTGACATATTCTTTACAATCATCCGGATAAACATGAGGCATCCCACGATGAGTCAAAATCATGGTATCTCCATCTTCCGAGATATTTTCAAGAATAGTCGTCATGGAACTACCATTTAATTCCAATTGCCTAAGCAACTGAATGCCAGAATGCATGTAGCAGGTATTCCCAACATTGGGCAACCCTTTTGGTACCAATGCAGAATTTATCGCATCAAGACAATCCTCAAAGCTATTTTTGCATTCCACGTTATCTGTTGCCGCAATATGAACCTTTGAGATATCAAAAAGTAATCGCTGAAGTTCTTGTTTTTCGACACTTTCAGAAAATACGGCATCAAACCAGTCGTCTTTATTCAACCAGCCTTGAATCTCATCAAATGTCTCAGTCCCGTTTCGACACGTTGGCCGACACATGTCTAAATTATGGCTCCAGTTAAACACCAGCAACATGACCTGCATTTCTTTTTTTTCTTCCTCATCTATTAATTGATCAATTTCTGTTTTCCCACTACTACTTGTCATAATTTCAACAAGCTTGGCTGCCTTTTCGATGTCATCACCTTCCATCCCAATATTCAGTGCTAATGACCGAAATAACTCGGCTGAACAGGCTTTAAAATCGCCATCTTCAGCTTCATCTATTCGACCCATACGAGACATAAACAAGGCCACCATATAAACTTCAAGCCGATCCGGTGAAATTTTACTTAGTGCATCTTTTGCAGCTGGGGTTCCGTGATTTTCAACTTTTCTTATCAAGTTGTAAGCCATAGCAACTTTTCTAAGGGCATGTGGACCGTCATGATTTTCTCGAGACAGCCCATTTGGATAAGGTTGTTTTCCAATGCCATTAAATAATGCTTCCAGCGTATAAAAAAGGTAGCGCTCCTCATCATCACATGACCCAATGGCTATGGGGTAAGATACAGCGTCAATTGATTCTCTTATACTAAATGAAATGTCAAACGTTGTTGCTTCTTGTCGTTGACGTTTCGATTGGTGTGAACCATCGTCAACATCTTCTCGACACCGTTTGTAGTCTCGATCGTGAAGCGGGTTAACTAGTGCGTTCTCCCAAAAACCCATTGATTTTTTTAAGTTTTCTTTTTGGTCGTCTGACATGTCGTTTCCATCTAACCATTCCTGGGCCTTTTCTTTCAGCAACAAATAAAACTTGCCCGCCAATTCTGCCGTATGAATACCACCCAGTTGCCCGAATTCACGCAACGACTGGATCACTCGGCTCGCTCTCAATTGATTATGATTCTTTTCCATAAGAAAAGAATTGAAATTATCTTCATCAAAAACCTGCAGTTCCATATTATGATTAATTTGGATTCCCCAATAGGCAAGCATCGACTGTAACGCGTTATTATACTGATCATGAAATCCTGGAGTGTTCTTAAGCAATTCAATGACACCATCGGTTAAAACGCACCATTTATTCTGAAAGCCACTCTTCTGAGACGTCGGAAAAAGAATTTGAACAAAATCATGCGCATTCTCAGGTGAACCAAGCAACTTTTGAAATGCATCATTATAGTTATTCATTATTTTAGTTGCGACAAATTCATCTGTGCATAGAGGTTTAACGCCCAATTCATTTTGACCCAAAGTTTGCCCGTTGAAACTGTTAAAATTCGCATAGTTTTGCTTAATATTATTTAACAATTCAGTTAATGCTCCCTTTTTATCTTCATCAAAACCCTTTATAATAGAGTAAAGTTTACTGCCATTATTTTTTTGAACATACTGTATGATTATAGTCAGTTTGGGTTCAAAATCGTAAAGCTCACCTATGGCATCATGGTCTTGTTGCGATTCCAAAAGCTTACCGGCTACATCACTATGTTTTTGTTTAAAAACATCTAATAAACCGTTTGGATCATCTTTGAGAAAGGCTAACATCTTTCCAACCATCTCCGCTCTACCGACACTTAGTTCACCTTGACCAAGTAAAAATAAACGGCTGGCATTAATCCATTCATAATCGATTTCTTTACCATCGGATTCGCGGGTGCAACAAGGGAATAATGGGAACAATTCCTTGAGGATGACAATTTTAAACATACCCCTTATTAATTCCTCACTGCATTGGTCATCGGCATCTTCTTAATCGTCATATAAAATTTTAAGTAAAGCCTCAAGATTGTTCATCAACTGACCAAACGCCTCTACTTTATCAGGATGCTTGTTGCTTTTGTCGGATTGAATTAATGCATCAAAGCAAGATTTCATCCATTCAGCTCTTTTATCTGGTTCAATCCGACCCATTGCAACATTAAACTCATCATAAACATCATTCAAACGATGCCCCTGAGAAAGGTAAGTACCACAAGCTAGTTCCAGCTGCGGAGCACACTGAACGACGTCACCTGGCATCGAATCTATCGCTAATTTTAAAACATAGTCACATGGAATGCACACCAAGTGACACAGTTCATCATATTTCGGGTGTGGTCTCGATGCTTCATCACGACAAGGTGATTTGGGCCTAACCGCCAAAGGCATTGGCTTATTATCTACTGAGCCTATCATTTCTCATCCTTTGATTTTGTTTTTTTGCATTGCAATCTCTCATTCATGCCGTCTCAATAATACATCGTCATTTAGTTTAAATAAATTTCATTTTTTTCATAGTTGCTTAACATGGGCCTAAAAATATCCCCGCCCATTGGCACGTGCCGCCCCATTGTTTTATACTAAAAATTCATGCTCATTTTTTATGATTTTGAAACCAGTCAAAAAGACTTTTTAGGGCAAATTCTATCGTACTATTTTGTGTTGGTGGACGAACACTACCACCCAATACAAGAATGTGCCGGGCTCATTCAGCCCAACCGCTTGGAACTCCCCGCGTGTGGCGCCATTTTGGTGAACCAATTGTCCATTCAACGCTGCATTACCGACGGGCAACGGGAATGCGATGCCGCTATCACCATTCACCAATTCCTACAACTCTGTACCCAAGACCATGGACACGTGCCATTGGTTGGGTTTAATTCCGCCCGATTTGATTTTAAGCATGTGGAAAAATTACTATTAAAGCACGGATTAAGTCCCACATTTTACGGAAAAATCACATCGTTGGATATTTACCAATACAGCAAATATTGTGCCTTAACTGAGCCAGACAAGTTTCCCTTTATCAAACATAAAAAAAGCGATACCAACCGCTACAGTTTTCGATTGGAAGACCTTGCCAAGGCCTTCAACTGCCTCGACGCCCCCCAAACCCACGATGCCAAGGATGATGTCCTGCTCACCATTAACCTCACCCAGGCCCTGGAAGCCACATTTTCAACATCGCTTCAGCAATTTAGGGCCCACCAACACAACCCCGATGCCTTTAACGATGATTCAATCATTCTAAAAGAGCCGGTATTCGACTTGGAACAAGTGGCCGACACCCCCATTGTGCGCACCAACGAATGGCTGGTAATTGGCAAGGCCTCAAAATCCACGTACATTTTACTCGACATTAAGGCCTACCATAACACCCCACCACAAACATTTAGCGATTATGGAACCATTACCCGCTACTTTAACACCCGAACAACCACCTTTTCATATTCCACCCACCCCAACACCCACGACGCCATAAAAAACGACCCCAACATTCAAAAAATTTCGGATAACGCGCTGCAATATTTTAAATTATTTCCGGTTGATTGGGACATAGAGTACCGGCCATGGGCCATGGGCTTTGATTGCATCGACACCTTGCGAACCTATATTGAACGCTTGCACCAAAACCCCGACGACTACTCAGCCATTATATCCGACTGGAAATCCCTAAAACAAACACGCCCAACCAAATCCACCGAGCTCCATTTTATGATCACGCTATTTAATCGGTATTATTTGAACCATCACCCCACCCCCAACCCATCGCACATCCAAAAGTACATTGCCCCCCGCTACATTACAGGCCACATGCACCGAAACCCAATGGACCACACCCACCCCGACACCGAACTGGCCACCATTGACTTCCATTTAACCACTGCTCCCCGGGGAACCCATACCCATGACATCTTGAGTGAGCTAAAAACCTACACCGAACAGTTCATATCAAATTACCTAAACTAAAAACATTGGTACAATTATTAGAACAGGTGCGTCTTAATCAACTTTTTCTTTACTGAATCCACGAACAAAAGAAACAACGTTCTTAAAAATTTTATTTAAAGTGTTTTGTTTAGTATTCCGCGCCACTTCACGTATTATTTCTTGCTGTTTGGCTTGCTTAGCCAATTGTTTCACTACGTCTTTTTTTCTGAAAACAGAAACGTTACAAAAAGTACGAACAGTAACAAGAATCGATTTTGAAATAGGTGGTTTTTGATTAGTCAAAGTCAAGCCGCCCACATGGGGTGCATTCACAAAATGCGGACAGAAGGTGCTCAGATCTGATTCAATTATGGATATTTGGTCACTCGCCGAACTTGGGGAACCAACAACAGGGTTTTTTTTGGCTACAGGACAGTTTATCGATTGTCTATAATAGCGCGTAATAAGCAACTGTAACTTTTCAATAACCGCATCCCTTCTAAATGTTGAACCCTTGACTGCTTTGTTGCGCATCTTCTCAAATTTAAGAACACTGGGATCACCTTCTCCCCATTTTTTCTCTTCCAATTCCTGAACTAACTTCCGGGCGTACTCTAAACACTTATCTTCAGGCCAAGTTTTGGGGTTATAGTGTCCAACATTGCAAATAGGCCCCTGAACCGGTGTACTTTTCGCAGATAAACCAGATTCACTATCACAACTATCCCTATCAAACGTTTTCTTAGGTTGTTCCTTAGAATTGTGCAATGGGCATGTTGAACCTGCTGCCCTGACAAATGCCCCCCGCCCAGTTGGATCTACAGTTGGTGACATACATAACTCCTTACAATGAGAATACGTTTATTGTACTAAAATACCCACCAATATTGAAAGCGAAAGATGCCCAGGGCATGTTTACATTAGTATGTTTAGGCCTAGCGTCAATCAGCATCAACCATGTTTTATGCGAGTAACCACAACAAATCCGAAATCAAACGTTGACGCATCATTCTATTTTTCAGTCAGGGGAATCACTATTAAACCCACTTAAATAATCAAACAAGGGCTTAACATCTGGGTTTTTACCATAAAGCACATCACAAACCAAGGCCTCCCCCACAGCACTATCAGGTTTATCCCTTATTTCTTTTGATTGTTCTCCAATTTTATTAAGATCTTCTTTAATGCCTTTAAAGCGGTCTTCATTAATCAATCTCAACAATGTAAATGCCCCAGGGTAATTAATGCGTGTAATTCCCTCAGTTATTTTCTGACTTTCAGCTGCTTGATCTTCTTTAGCTTCGTTCTTTTCTTTGTCAGTTTGAATGTTACTTAAACATTTATCAATATCATTAGTTGCTTCAGCATATTCCTCGGCATAATATAGTCCGTACGAATTTTTTCCAAGCCCTCGTCAGACTCTCTAGTAATGCCATCAAGAGACGAAGTACCTCCTGAATTTCCTACATCACTTTTATACAAAGGCAACCTTATAATATCCTTTAAAAACTGCCAATAATCCACGTTGGAACTGGCAGCACCCCCTGAGTCTTTATCCTGTACCCCAAAGCTCAAATTCTGAATGTTGCTTAAATAACTATCTATCGTATATTCAGTATCACCAACAATACCTTGTATCGATTCTGGAAGTGTATTTTGCCCTTCATTGCTGCGTCTGGGGGTCCCCTGTTCTGATCCAACACTTCCCGCATTGCTATGGGAGGGACTCCATCCTAAATCAGTACTTGCAGCGCTTGCAGCACTTGCCGCACTGCTACTGATTCCATCCCTTTGTTCACCAGGATTTTCAGGCATAGTATAAGGACTTACACGATTTTTCCTCCCAAAAACAGCTTTTAGCTGTTGTAAAAGAGAAGGTGAAGAAACATCAGAACCCAATGTATCAAGTTGGCTATCAGAACTGACGGACGTCAGGTCAGTGAATGAGTCCATAACTGAAGATGAACGACGCGTTTTGATTAATTTAAAAAAAGACGATATTTTTTCCGAAAGTCTTTTTCTTTTGGGTGAATCACCTGTTGTTGTAGGGCCATTTATAGTCATATAACTTTATTCCCAATGTTATGCAGACTTAAACATAAATAATCACCGTGGCCCAACAAAACTGTGGGGAAACTGCAAACATAAATTCAAATGGCTATGGTCACAACATAACCGCTATGGATGTAGACCGTCATAAAAATGATGGGCCTCCAAATAACGCATCCATTCATACACTTATGGGGCCAGTTTACTGCATGTCATAAAAACCAATACCGGCAAATGTCATCGAAAATCCCAAACACAGGGGATCAATCTCAAAGTGGCGCGCTCGCAGGGATTTGAACCCCGAACCTCCTGATCCGTAGTCAGGTGCTCTATCCAATTAAGCTACGAGCGCGTGAAGAAAGTATACCACTCCCCCACACCGGCGTCCATTCGCAAGGGCCTACTTAAAATGTCAAAAAAGCGCTACACTACAACCATGGGAAAACGTGTCCAACAATGGTTATTACTCTGCATGGCATTGGTGGCCATCATTGTTTTAATTGGTGGCATTACCCGACTCACAGGGTCTGGGTTGTCCATGGTCGACTGGAAGCCGATATTGGGCAGCATCCCCCCACTATCAAGCGACGACTGGGCCATGGCCTTCAACGCCTACAAACAAAGCCCCGAATACATAAAAATCAATGCAGGCATGACCCTTAATCAATTCAAGTTTATCTTTTTCTGGGAGTACCTGCACCGCATGATCGGTCGTTGCATTGGGCTCATTGCCGTGGTTCCATTTCTTTATTTTTTAGTTAAAAAACAATTAAGCGCAACGTTTGCTCGTCGTTGGTTGATCATTATTTCGCTTATCGGCTGCCAAGGCCTGATGGGCTGGTTCATGGTTAAAAGTGGGTTGGTCGATAATCCGCACGTCAGCCACTTCCGATTGGCTGCCCATTTAAGTTTGGCCTTTCTAATTTTTAGCCTCATCCTTAAAGACTACTTGCGCATTGTGTTTCCAATCAAAAGCAAACCCTCAGGTCTTATTTGGGCCGTTACCGGTGTACTGGGGCTTCAAATTGTCTATGGGGCATTCACTGCCGGGCTTCATGCGGGGAAATATTACACGACCTACCCAACAATGGGGGGGCAATGGTTCCCCGACTCAGCACTTATGTTACCCGGTGGCGCACTCAATAACTTTCTCAACAACCCCATCGCCATTCAATGGGTGCACCGCTGGTTGGCCGTCGCTGTGGTGGTGGGGGCCGTTTTGGTGTGGCAACAGTGCAAAAAATCTCAGAATATCCAATACCAATACGCGGGCCTATTGCTCATTGTTTGTGTTGGGTTTCAGTTTCTATTGGGCATTGCAACATTGGTGAGCATGGTATGGGTGCCCGTTGCGCTGGCCCACCAATTTGGGGCATTGGCATTGCTTTCCAGCATGGTTGTTGTTGGGCATTTGCATCACCCAGTCACACCGTCATAAGCCGTACAGGCCGCAGACGTCGGTCATGGTGGGGCACTGAAACTCAAAGTTTATGCCATTCAGCACACTTGGAACAACATGCTGTGATTTCAGTAGCAATTCATGCCCCATTTCTCCCATTACCCCACGAACAACCGGTTCAGGAAGGGGCACCATGGCCGGCCGAAACGAGGCCTTTGCCCATTCCTTTACCCATGCCAATTGTAGCTGTGGGGTTGGCGAAACAACGTTCACAGGGCCCGATAGGTTGGCATTGGCCATCATCATGTAAATGGCCCGTATGGCGTCGTCCAACGCCACCCAGCTCAAGTATTGTTGGCCATCGCCAATGCGGCCAAGCATCCCAGCTCGCATTAAGGGAAGCAATCGCTTGAGCATGCCCCCATTGGGGTGCAACACCACACCAAAGCGGGCATTGCACACCCTTACCTTGTCTCGAATTGGGTTGCACATGGCCTCCCAGTCTCTAACCAATGTCGATAAAAACCCCTCGCCAGCAGCAGACGATTCGGTCATCGCTTGGGTTGAGTCGGGGTAAATGCCAATGGCAGACGCACAAATAAACGTATGTATCTGATGAGGTGTGGTTTCAAGTTGTTGCACCAGTGCTTGCGTGGCGCGCACCCGAGACCTTACCAAGCGGTTCTTTTTTTTCTGGCTCCAACGTATGGGCGCGGCAATTGACTCCCCCGCCAAGTGAATCAGCATGGTCATATCGGAAAAATCATCCAGTATGCCCACTTCTGGGTCCCAACAACACTCATGGCGCCAATCGGGCCGCTTTTTTCGAACCAAGTGCCGCACCTTATGCCCAGCCGCTGTTAAAAAAGGAACCAGTGCTCGGCCAATAAGCCCTGAGGCACCGGTAATGCCAATCACTTGGGGTGGCAAAGGGTACTGAGCCAATAGTGCCAAATCATGCCCCACAATCGCATGGCGGTATGCCAACATGGCAGACACGTCGCGCTTAACTTGGCCACCAGCCACCCCGTGAGACAGCACCGATAACGGAAGCTCACACGAAATATCATCAATCATTTTGGTTCGGTTGTTTCCCAAAGATTCAAATACATGGGAATGCCGCCAGCGTTTAAATGGCCCACTCAATTGCTCATCCACAAAGCGCTGCCCAGGCACTGCTTCAACATGTTTGGCCACCCATCGAATAGGCACACCAAACCGTTTCATTTTTACCACCACTTCACGATTTTCAAAGCCCCCGTCAGACTCAAGCAATTCCACCGATTCCCATGGCGGCATCAGCCGCTCAAATGCCCCATCACGCGTATGCCAATCGTAAACAAATTGAGCAGGCGCTAGTACGGTGGATTCTCGTCGGATATTCATGCTTTAAGTTTACCACAAACTGCCCCAAACCTACTGAAAAGTTAGGAACTGCCCCATTAATTTGTTGCAAACTTGAATCTGTTCACTAGACGTCCATAAACGTTAATACAGAAACTGGATTAAATATGCCTAAACCATGGTGGTATTAGTCAATCAGACGTATTTATCGATTTTTAAATGATGGTATTAGATACAATGAACATTGGTTAAATAAGGTATACGAGTTTTGGATAATATTTCTTTAAAAAAACACGGTATTTTGGGTTGAAATGCAATAAAATTTTTTACCACAAATTAATGGGGCAGTTTGGGCATCAACGTGTTAAAAAACAGAACACTTTTTGTGGCACATAACTTGAACCTTCAGAGTACCAAATAAAAGGAGGCAACCATGATTGCATTGTATAAACCCAACATATTAAGAAAGGAGGCTAGCATTGATCAATTCTTTAATGATTTATTTTATACTGGTTGGCGCGGTTACAGCGAAAACAACCACCCCCAAGTATCCAGCGATGATTCGAATATTACCTTAACCTTTGAACTACCAGGGTTTCAAAAATCCGATGTTCAAATCGACATCACCCACGACCAGTTGCGGGTATCCGCCAAATCAACCAACACAGCACTAACACGCCAACACCTTCAATACACCAGCGCCATTCCGCCCATCGAATTCAAATCATCCACAGCCACATTAGAAAACGGCATCCTAACCATCACCCTAAAAAAGGCAGCGGATGCCAAAACAAAACAACTCAAGGTGAGTTAAAACCAAAAACGGCCCCATTACGGGGCCGCTTCATTTCATCACCATCATTCAAAATCAAATAATATCGCAATCGCGATTTTCAAATAACTCCGCTCTAAAGTTTAAATCACAACGAATCACATCCTGATCAATATAAATATTGTACATGCTTTCCTCCAGCGTTTTTTATTGGGATACATCACTTATGCCCATCACAGAAAATTATAAAACATCGATATTTCTTAATGTATATTCAAAGGAATTCCCGTAACCACTGGCTATTGGCGATCCATTGGTTATGGGGTACCATAGCATCAACACATTACCTCATACTAAACAACAACCCACATGACACCCATTTCACGTTACGATCCCTCAAAAGCTGTACAAGAAATTCCTCCAAGACGTATCCCAACCTGCCCTATATATCAAACTCACCAGCGGCAATTGAGCTTAGGGCTTACATTTGGTAGCATTGTGCCATTTAACAACCAGCCTATAATCCGCCAAAAAACCGATTATGGCGCCTGGAAGGTGTCGTTAATATCAACCAGCAACCAAAAGGCGGGGCATAGGAATCAAGACATGGCGCATTCGTTTATGGTAAATAAGCGGTTATTTTGCTGTGTATGCGATGGCGTATCTGGCGACTTAAAAACCCCACACTTAACCAGTCAATTTGTGCAATTGTTCATGGCATATTTTGAATGCCATGCAACCCAATCCATTCTCCAAGATCAACAAGATCCCAGCAATCAGTTTAAACGCTTCATAATACAAGCCACACAACACGCACTCAATGCTACCATGAACGATACCCCCAACCTTGGCAGTGCCGCCACCACATTTTCGTGCCTTATGTTAGATAAACACACCAAAAAGCTGCACTACTTTATTTGCGGCGATTCTGGGTTTGTTGTTTTTAATAAATTAGGGCAAAAAATAATGCATGAAAAAGGCACACAATACTCACAATTTACGCCCGATGACTTTATGCAAACAACCAATCACACTTTGTTAAAAGAATATAGAGATATTCCTGTACCGGCTCAATTATGTGCATGGCATTCAACTTCTGACCCAGCTTATTTTCCACCCTATACTTGGGGCGATCTTATGTTAGAAAATGGGGATACCGTTGTTTTAGCGAGCGATGGGCTTTGGGACAATGTAAGAATAAGCACAATAAAACCCGCTAAGTTTTCACAAAACTTTGAAGAAGCCTTCCGCCAATTAAAAATGACACCTTGTCATAAAAAAAACATGCATAAATTTTGGGATGAATGGTTTGAAGCTGCTGAACACCATTTAAAAAAAACACAACCAGGCATCCTTCCCAGGTTTAAAAATAAAAAAAACGCATTCCTAACCGAACGTCGAAAAAAAGATTGCAACTCACTCAGCAAACTAAAACATGACGACGTAAGCCTGTGCCACATCCAGGTTACAGATCTGGTTACCAGTTTAGAGTTTCCCCAAATTCACAAAGCACCCCCTCCACCAGTCGAAGGAAATAGCTGCAAGATAAATTAAATAACAAATTTTCCTACATGGTGTTACGTTTAGACTGGTTTCATCACGCATCAGCCGTATTAATATAAAATTGAGTGTGACATTTGGGAATACCTTCAAGTACAGCATGCATCGTGATACCATTACAACATGATATTTAACCAAAATCGATTTAATGACTTTATCATTGCCAATAAGGTCATCAAAACTTTCGACGAACCCATTACCCTAAAATCAGGGAAACAGTCCACATTATACGTGAATTGGCGGACGGTGGCTGAAGATGCTCATTTAATGAATCAACTGACCGATTTTGTACTGGCCTTTGCCAAAGATAACAACATTCACGCTGACACATTTTATGGGGTTCCAGAAGGCGCCACCAAGTTGGGCATACTCACCCAATTTAAATACGCCATGGCAAACAATGCAAAAAATGGTGATTATGCATTGGCAATGGGTCGAGCCAATCCCAAAGGCCATGGGGATCCCAAGGACCGCCACTTCGTTGGTGAACCAAACGGACGAATTTGTGTCCTGGAAGATGTCACCACCACGGGTGGCTCACTCATTGACTGCATCAAGCAATTGCAAGGCATGGGGCATACCGTAACCGCCGCGATTGGCCTGACCAATCGAAATGAACCCCTAAATGAGCATGCCACAGTTGCCGATGCCATTAATGAGCTCAACGTCCCCTACTTTGAAATGAGTTCGGCCAACACATTCCATTAACTCTACACACCCAGTAATACCCACAATGCCCCTTTTGACCATTTGGAAAATCCACTAACCCCACCATTTAATTGAACCAATGTCAAAAGGACAATAATAAAATGAATAATAGTATCCATTAAGGATACTATATCTGAGGTGCATGCGTGCGCACACCTTTCTGGCCGAAGCAATACAACTTAACCGATTGGGTTAAGTTTCTTTAAATCAAGTGGCTCGTAATGAATGCCAGAATTGAATACAACCCTTGATTGTGGGGATAACTTTAGTGAACTCAAATGGTACATTAATTCATCTGCAGTGTTAAACGTAGTCGTTAAAAACTCTTCATCACTGTTAAAGGTATGAAGGATAAATTGACGCTCAGGTGTTTGCTTACTACGATCCCATCTCAATTTAATTAAATATTGTGGGGCTTTGGTTTCAGTTGCCAATGCGTTAAAAATGATGTGGGGAATTGCATCAGCAAACTCACCGGCACCACCCGATGAATAGCGTTTATCCTCAAAATACTGACTTATCAAACGATCTAAACACGGGGAATGACCGTCATCACCTGTTAATAAACGACCAAAAATAGGTCTAAAATGGTCAATATCCGAAAAATGTTTACGAATTTCTTGTCTCATCCATTCAAAAGAGCCGACAGTGGTTTCATCACCCTTTTTATATTCCTCACCTAATAATAGTTGAGTCAGACGCATTTGGTCGCAGTTTCTTGGGTTTGCCACCAATGCACGAAAAAAACAATGCCCATCACCAGATGTTAGCAACACAGGAAGACCATGATGCAGATAAGAGATGTCAGGATATGTTTCCGATAAATTTGGTGCACCCGCCACTGGTGAAACTTGATCCGAATGCTTCAAGCGATTCGTTAGATATTTGTACCCCTGCCAGAAGGAGCGGTATCGGCCTAACTCATGCAATCTCAGCTTAATCTGCGCAAGCTCATCACTGTCCGATTTAAGGGAAACACTTAATTGTGTAATACATTCTATTTCTTTAGCTTCAATTTGATCTGCTAGCGTATCTAAGGGTTCTTGTCGAATAGACGCAAAATGCAAAGGAGTGGCATCATCGCCAGGCAATTCGGTATAGTCCGGATGAATAATAGTTATTGCTGTTTTATGCAATTCAGGAAATTGAGCCGTAGTATCAGTCGAATTGGATAATTCAATAGAAAAAATCATCAAAAGTTGGATCACAAAGTTCACGTTGCAATTCACGAATATCATTGATAGGCAGTAACGTATCATACCTATGAAGCAAAACATTTAACTTAGAATAGGCGTCGGCTTCTTTTGTTGTCATACTGAACACTGGGGGTCTCGGTAATGGCAGATCAAGTTGTGACAATGGCCCTAAAGATGGTGATTGGTTGTCAGAACTTTGTGGGCCACCTGGTGAAGGTAGAGGTCCGTTATTTGCCGGTGACGAAGGTTTAGGTAAACCATTACCTGATGGTGCAATTTGTGCCATAAGATCCTCCTTTTAATGATTATCGTGCAAATTCTATGGAAAATTACATTAATAGCAAACCACAACAATAAATTGCTTATAACAATTACCCGTGAGAGGTGCCATTAGACAAAAGCTTTTGGGATAAAGTTCATGTTTGGCTTGCATTCTGTCATTTAAATCCGTCCATCCGGTTTAAGACGAATCATTTATATGATTGGAAATCTGAAATTATCTGGTGTCACTTGGTTAAATGAGACAATAAGGATTTATTTCAACGGTATTGGTGATCTTTGAAACATTGAGCATTAAACTTGGCCACGACCGACTCTCCCACCAGGGTAACCCGGCAGTACCATAGGCGCTGGAGGACTTAACTGCTGTGTTCGAGATGGGAACAGGTGTACCCCCTCCGCTATAATGGCCAAGATTAATACTCAATTAGAAAATAGATGAATGATTGAACTCAAATTAATACATATGATTTATTCTAAGCATTGTTAAGCTGCCATTGTTAAGACCTCGATCTATTAGTACTGGTCCGCTGAATGTATTGCTACACTTACACGCCCAGCCTATCAACCTTGTAGTCTACAAGGGATCTTACTCCCGAAGGATGGGAAACCTTATCTTGAGGTGGGCTTCCCGCTTAGATGCTTTCAGCGGTTATCCCGACCATACGTAGCTACCCAGCATTTACCGTTGGCACGATAACTGGTACACCAGAGGTATGTTCATTTCGGTCCTCTCGTACTAGAAACAACTCCTCTCAAGTTTCCTACGCCTGTAGCGGATATGGACCAAACTGTCTCACGACGTTCTGAACCCAGCTCACGTACCGCTTTAATGGGCGAACAGCCCAACCCTTGGAACCGACTACAGCTCCAGGATGCGATGAGCCGACATCGAGGTGCCAAACCTCCCCGTCGATGTGAACTCTTGGGGGAGATAAGCCTGTTATCCCCGGGGTAACTTTTATCCGTTGAGCGATGACCCTTCCATACGGAGTCACCGGATCACTAGGTCCGACTTTCGTCCCTGCTCGACTTGTGGGTCTTGCAGTCAAGCTCCCTTATACCCTTACGCTCTACAAACGGTTTCCAACCGTTTTGAGGGAACCTTTGAGCGCCTCCGTTACTGTTTAGGAGGCGACCGCCCCAGTCAAACTGCCTACCAGACTCTGTCTTGTCTCCGGATAACGGACGACAGTTAGTAATTCAATGTAATCAGGGTGGTATCTCAAGGGTGACTCCACTGGATCTGACGATCCAGCTTCAACGTCTCCCACCTATCCTGCACAAATTAAACCAAATTACAAAGCCAAGCTACAGTAAAGCTCCACGGGGTCTTTCTGTCCTGCTACAGGTAATGCGTATCTTCACGCATGCTCCAATTTCACCGAGCCTCTCGTTGAGACAGTACTCAAATCGTTACGCCTTTCGTGCGGGTCGGAACTTACCCGACAAGGAATTTCGCTACCTTAGGACCGTTATAGTTACGGCCGCCGTTCACTGGGGCTTCAATTCAGTGCTTCATCCGAAGATTGACACCTCCTATTAACCTTCCAGCACTGGGCAGGCGTCAGCCCATATACATCACCTTACGGTTTAGCATGGACCTGTGTTTTTGATAAACAGTCGTTTGAGTCATTTTATTGCAACCTATTCACGCTCCAACAGCAAGTGTTTTCACGTTAACTAGGCACCTCTTCTCCCGAAGTTACGAGGCTAATTTGCAGAGTTCCTTAACGAGAGTTAGCTCGCGCGCCTTAGTATTCTCTACCTACCTACCTGTGTCGGTTTTAGTACGGTCACCAAAAGCACTCACTAGAGGTTTTTCTGGTCAGTGCGGAATCAATCACTTCAGTGCAAGCACCTCGTCATCGCATCTCAGAGTTATGAAGAGACGGATTTGCCAATTCTCTTCCTCCTACGTGCTTAAACCACAATCCAATAAGTGGCTGACCTATCCTTCTGCGTCACCCCATTGCTGATAACGCGCTTTTAGTGGTACAGGAATATTAACCTGTTGTCCATCGACTACGCCTTTCGGCCTCGACTTAGGCCCGACTAACCCTGGGAGGACGAGCCTTCCCCAGGAAACCTTAGGTTTCCGGCGGATAAGATTCTCACTTATCTTTTCGTTACTCATGCCGACATTCTCACTTCTGATTCGTCCAACAAATCTCACGATTTATCTTCAGCCTAGTACAGAACGCTCCCCTACCGATTGCAAAAGCAATCCCGTAGCTTCGGTTATATGCTTAGCCCCGTTACATTTTCGGCGCAAAATCACTAAACCAGTGAGCTATTACGCTTTCTTTAAAGGATGGCTGCTTCTAAGCCAACCTCCTGGCTGTTTAAGCAACTTCACTTCCTTTCCCACTTAGCATATATTAGGGACCTTAACTGACGGTCTGGGCTGTTTCCCTTTAGTCTTAGGAGCTTAGCCCCCTAAGACTCACTCCTGAGTAGTACATTATGGCATTCGGAGTTTGCCAAGGTTTGGTAAGATTGGTGATCCCCCTAGCCTTAACAGTGCTCTACCTCCATAATGCTTATTCTCAAGGCTGACCCTAAAGTCATTTCGGGGAGAGCCAGATATCTCCTAGTTCGATTAGCATTTCACCACTATCCACAGGTCATCCGAGCATTTTTCAACATACAACGGTTCGGACCTCCACGAAATGTTACTTTCGCTTCATCCTGCCCATGGATAGATCACTAGGTTTCGGGTCTAATGCCAGCTACTTGCGCCCTATTCAGACTCGCTTTCGCTACGGCTCCGTATAAAAACTTAACCTTGCAACTGACATTAAGTCGCCGGCACATTCTTCAATAGGCACGCCGTCAGTGCGTATGCACCTCCGACTGCTTGTAAGCATATGGTTTCATGTTCTATTTCACTCCCCTTCCGGGGTTCTTTTCATCTTTCCCTCACGGTACTTGTTCGCTATCGGTCGTACAGTCATATTTAGCCTTGGATGATGGTCCACCCGGATTCCCGCAGGATTTCTCGTGTCCGACGGTACTTAGGAACAACTCAATAAGATGCATGATTTTCGTATACCGGGCTATCACCGTCTATGGCCAAGCTTTCCAGCTTGTTCTACTAATGATGCATTTTCTGACTTATCGATACGTTTACAGCCGTATCTAGAGTGTCCTACAACCCCACTAATGCAACGCCTGCAAGCTTACACACTAATGGTTTAGGCTCTTTCCCGTTCGCTCGCCGCTACTAAGGAAATCTCAATTGATTTCTATTCCTCTGGTTACTTAGATGTTTCAGTTCTCCAGGTTACTCTCCTTACCCTATGTGTTCAGATAAGGATGCATAAACATGACTCTATGCGGGTTTCCCCATTCGGAAATCTCCGGATTAACGCCTGTAGCGGCTCCCCGAAGCTTATCGCAGCTGCGCACGTCCTTCATCATACTGTACACCAAGATATCCCCCATATGCCCTTAATATCTTAACGAATGGCAACTTAAGAATACTTAAAATAAATAATTTTTTATCGCTAAAAAATTGGAGTATTAATTTTTTGTCATTTTCATCTATATTCATGGTTTCAAAGATCAACTCAGTGTTAAAAAGTATAGGAAACACTCTGGGGTTTGTCAAAACAAATTTTCATTTTTTTTTGGTGTTTTTTTTTCTGTTCAATAAATCAAAAACTAGCCAAGCCTTAATTAAAATTGATATCCTAAGAGTTAATGATTTCATACTGGCATGTTGTTATTAGTGGTGGCGCTGGAAAACGCTTGTGGCCGCTGTCACGAGAAAACTTCCCAAAACCATACATTCACTATAATGATGTTGAACTGTCATTATTTCAGCAAACCATCTGCCGCCATAGGAATGCAAAAAACCGCTTGATCATCACCAACGAACACCTGTATTACCAAAGCCTTCACCAACTACGGGTGATGTCACCCAGTGTTAACGCTGACTTTTTGTTGGAATCCAATGGAAAAAATACTGGCCCAGCCATTTGCTTGGCAGCATTGCATGCCAACCCTGATGATTTAATGGTGGTTACGCCTGCTGACCATTTAATTGCGTCAACCGACCAATACGAAAAAACCCTTCAGGATGCCTTGGCGTTAACTATAAAAACCAACGGTGTGGTGTTAATCGGTATTCACCCAACAGCGCCATCCACAGAATATGGATACATTCAAACCAACGGCACCAACGTCAGTGCATTTAAAGAAAAGCCCCATGCGGCATTGGCGGAATCCTACCTTCAGTCAGGCAACTACTATTGGAACAGTGGCATTTTTTGTTTTAAAGCACACACAATCCTACATGCGTTTAAAACCCACGCCCCAGCCATATTTAATGCCGCTGTTATTGCTTACCAAAACAAGGATGGGCAACGTGTGGACACCAGCGCCATTCCGGAAGGGGCCTTTGACCGTGTGATACTTGAAGTCACCGACAACATACATATGGTGCATAATCAGTTCAATTGGAGCGACATTGGGAGCTTTGATGAATTTCAAAACCACCTGGCATCACCAGCAGCACACATTACTGTTAATTCGAGCAATACAACCGCTTATTCAACGAAAACCGTGGCCTTTCATGACGTTTCCGATGTGTATATTGTGGAATCCAACGATGCCATTTTAGTTGGGAAAAAAGGGCATTCATCCTCGGTATCCGATGTTGTGAGCGAAGTAAAAAAGCACCACCCAATGCTGTTAAAAGAATCGAAGCAAGTGTACCGTCCATGGGGGCATTACACCATACTGTTTGAAAGCAGTACCTATAAAGTGAAACGAATTTTGGTGTACCCCAAGCATCGCTTGTCTTTGCAGAAGCACAATTATCGCAGCGAGCATTGGACCTGTGTCAGTGGGGAACCCAGCGTTACCAAAGGGGATACCACATTAAAATTAAGGCCAAACGAATCCATTTATATTCCGCAAGGGACACTGCATCGCATTGAAAATGATGGTGATTCAAATGTTGAAATTATTGAAGTTCAATGTGGCTCATATTTGGGCGAAGATGACATTATTCGCATTGAATCGGATTACTAAATCTTGAAAATCATCGAAATTAACAAGCTGTATTACCCATGGATTGGGGGGGTAGAAACCCACGTTCAAACCATTGCTGAAAATATCAGCCCCTTGGATCGCATTGAGGTGATTTGTTGCAACGATACGTCTATAACAAAAACTGAATCCATTAATGGGGTTACTGTTCGAAAGTTTGGTGCTTTGTGCCAATTATTTTCGTTGCCCCTAAGCCCAAGGTTTGTTTTGCACTTTTTTAAACTGAACGCCGATGTTCTTCATTTGCACCTGCCAAACCCATTGGCGGTAATGGCCTATTGGCTGGCCCGACCCACAGGCCGAGTGGTGGTTACGTGGCATTCAGATATCATTAAGCAACGGTTTATTTTGTTTTTTTATAAACCATTCTTGACATGGTTTTTAAAACGAACATCGGCCATCATTGCCACATCGCCAAATATGGTGCAACACTCACCCTTTCTACGCAACCATGCGCATAAAACCCATGTGATTCCGCTGGGGATTGACCCCAAGCGCTACCCAACAAAAACAACCGTTCACCACCAACGATACGCCCTGTTTGTGGGACGCCTGATTTATTACAAGGGAGTGATTCACTTGGTTGAGGCACTCAATAAATGCAACGTAAGATTAATCATGATTGGGGAAGGCACGTTGCAACACCCAATCGAACAAACTGCGGGTTCACTGATTGAATCTGGGCAACTAACGATTAAACCGTTCCAAGACAAGGACGCCCTGAACCACTATTTCAATGATTGCGAATTTTTCGTATTGCCCTCCACCCATGCTTCTGAAGCCTTTGGGATTGTTCAATTGGAGGCCATGATTTATTCAAAACCTGTGATTTCCACCCAACTGCCCACCGGGGTTCCCTACGTGAATCAACACAACCACACCGGCATTGTTGTTCCACCTGGCGATACAAATGCCTTGGCAAGCGCCATGCAATTGTTGTGGGACAGCCCAACCCTTCGATCGACGTATGGCACCAATGCATCTAACCGGTGCAGGGCCTTGTTTACCGAAGAAAAAATGATACAGCGAACCAAAGAAGTGCTATTTGTGGGCGATTCTATTTGATATAATAAGGCAATGAATCTAGACGCCAAATTAAATAAAGCCTACCTTTTTTTTAGTTATGCCGTTATTTTTGGCACCACCTTGTTTTTTTCAACCGCCACTCGATCCGTTTTTGAAGTGAACAAACTGGGCATTTTAAAAATTGGGGTATCGTTCATGGGCATTATCTATTTATACGACCGACTGTTGGGCAGCAAAACATTATTTTACCCCATCAAAAAACACCCTTGGTTTAATGCAAGCCTTGGCTTGGTATGGTTAAGCAACGCGCTATCCACGATTTTTTCTAAAAACATTGTGCTTAGTTTTTTTGGTTGTTATGACCGTTGGGAAGGGTTACTTACCGTAACGTTTTACTTATTGTTAACATTTTTATTTGCCAATAAAACTGGGCTCCATATAAGCAATAAACTGATATGGGCAATTATTATTGCCAGCGGGTTATCGAGCTTATATGGCATTATTCAAAGCTATGACCTGGATATCATTAGTTGGAGCTTGGACCCGTCCCAACGGGTATTTGGAAGCATTAACAACCCTGTGCATTATTGTGCCATCATGGGGATGGCCATACCCATTATTTTGGGGCAGATATTTAGTTTAATTGAAGGGCCATCAATAAAAAAAATAAATGCACGCCCCTTTGTTTATATTATTGCCTTTACCTTATTTATTGGCGTCGTTAGTCAATCCGTTTCACCAAGCTCAAATTCATTGGCATGGATTTTCCTTTACATTGGACTTTTGGGCGCACCCTACACCTTCTTTTTTGGTCAATATAAACAAACAAAGGCACCAGAAGCGTTACTGTATATATTATTTAATTCACTGGGCTTGGTGATTTATGCCTGCTATTTATCGTATTCTCGTGCAACATGGTTGGGCGTAACAGCAAGCATTGGCCTTTTGTTCACCATAACGTTAATTACCCGAGGCCAACATTCAAAAAAACAATTTCTAACCATATCCCTTGGGTGTTTACTGCTAACCATGGCCATGTATTTAACGTTTTTATTTAACCTTTACACCATTTCAACACTGGTGGCATTGGGGCTCATTGGCGTGCTTGTGTTGGGGTATCTGATGATTTATTACCCATTTAAATCCTCATCGCTCAGCATTAATGCTGGCATTGTGGGAGTGATTTTATTGGCACAATTTTTTCAATCCAACGCGGCATCAGCCAATGCCTTTGGCATACAAATTCTTATTCCGTTTGTGTTGCTTTTAATTGGCATTGGAATTGCAATTGTTGCAAAACAACGGCAAGCATCAACATTACCCGCAGCCATTGTCACCACCCTGGTTTTATCAATGAACGTTCAATTTATCGGTATTTCGCTTGCTAATTTTATTCATTTTTCATGCCTGGTGGCACTATATATTGCACTTGAGCCAAGCACCTCCATTCGCAACATGTTTGGAAAGAATCGAATCTTTTATTGGAAGCTGATTACCTTTGGCCTGATTGGATTGATTTTTGTTTTACCTTCAGTATACAACCGAATCACGACTGATCCAGACCAAATGGGCCGGTCGCTCATTGGTCAGGCGTCCGAAAAAATTAAGAGCTTTAACAATGTGGCCATTGAAGGCACCGCACGGACATCCATGTGGAAAAGCGCATTTCCTTGGATTAGCGATCACCCATTTCTTGGAACAGGGTTGGATACCATCAAGTACTACTTCCCTAAATACAGGCGGTCAGAATACGGTCGATTGGAAGGGGGGCATAACTATACCCCTGACCGACTGCATAATGAGTACCTTAATACATTGGCAACCAAGGGTATTTTCGGGTTTATTATTCATTATATTTTATTTATTGGTGGAACAATGATTAGCCTTTTGTTATTTTTAAAAAAAGCACAAGCAACAAGCCACCAGTTCATTGTGATTGGGCTGATTGGCGGTGCATTGGTGTATTTGGGGCAAGTGTTGTTTAACTTTGGCGTTGTGGCTACAATGACCTATTTTTTTATTTTTTTGGGCCTTGGCGCATCCATAAAACATCATCATGATTAACACCAACCAAATATCCCCGTTGAAGACACTAAAAGTGGCCCTATTTGCATTGGGTGTGGTTTTTTTTATTTTGGTGATTATTGATTCAATTCAACACATTCAAAGTGAGGTATACCACCGCAACGGGTTCATAAAACTGGAACGAAAGTACCCAAAAATGGCCAACAAAGACTTTGAAAAAGCCACAATGTTAATGCCTTGGGAAAATCACTACCGCTTGCAATGGGCAAAGAGCCTTGAGGCGAGTGCAAAAAAGGTTAACTCAAACCCAGCCCAGTCTAATACCTATACTGCCGCCGCCATAAAGCAATATGACATATTAATTAAATCAGACCCCATAAACCCATGGTTCAAAGCCCGCTTGGGTTTGATATACCATGAGCTATATAAAGAAAATCCAGATAGAACACATTTCAAAGAATTAGCACAAGCATTGGCGAAAGCTGCCACCGATACCGATAAACAAAACCCATTATTCACCATGCATTATGGCCATTTCTTATACACATACAACAATATTGATGGAGCCAAACATTATTACCTAAAGACCATTGAGTATGATTCCGAATTATTGGAGGCTCACTACAACCTTGCCGCCATTTACAAACAAGAAAATAATAATGATGCAGCAATAGAACACTACGAAATGATCAATGCCAATTTAGAAAGAATGGAAGCATCGTTAAAAAGAAACCCCTCTCAATTAGAGCTTCGAGATAAAATAGACCGGTTTCAGAATGCGCGAATTGAGGTCGCCACGCATTTGTTACACCTGAATCAACCTGATAGCGCTTATGATTTGATTGCTTTACTTCCGGAATCTGTGGAGAAATATGAACTTATGGCCATGTACTATGCCCAACAGTCACAAATTAGCAACGCCATTTCATTGTATCGTCAGTTGATTGCAAGTATTGAAAGAGACCTCCAAGAAACCCTTGAAAGGCCAACCAAAAATCAACAAAGGGCTGCCATGCTCAATCAAAAAATCAAGCGATACGAAGAAAATATTAAGCAGTTGAGGCTATGACAACAACGGCTGTATGTGTGGGTGTAGAAACCCCAGAATCCGACTGGCTAATTGACGATTCAATTGATGAGTTAACCGAATTATCTGAAACAGCTGGGTTAACAGTTACCCACCGCCTAACCCAACATAAACAACGAATTGACACGCTAAGCTACCTAGGAAAGGGGAAATTAAACGAACTCAACGCATTGGTGACTGAGCACAATATTCATGTGGCGGTATTTGATGATGAGCTTACCCCAATGCAACAACGCCACATTGAAAATACTTTGCAAATAAAAATACTGGATCGCACCAGTTTGGTGCTGGATATATTTTCCCAACGGGCACGGACAAAAGAAGCCCAAATACAGATTGAATTGGCACAGCTGCAATACATTCGTCCGCGCCTGCGGCGGATGTGGACGCATTTATCACGATTGGCTGGCGGCATTGGCACCCGAGGGCCCGGTGAAACTCAGCTTGAGGTGGACCGACGGAATATTAGCCGACGGATTCAAAAATTAAAGGATGACTTAAAGAAGGTATCCCTTACACGTGAAAATCAACGAAAAAAACGCATAACAACACCCTACTTAACCGTGGCAATTATGGGGTACACCAATGCCGGAAAATCCACCTTGCATCATGCCCTTACCAATTCACATGTGCTGCAAGAAAATCAATTATTTGCCACCCTTGACCCCACCACACGGCATGTAACATTGCCCAATAATGATCGGATTTTAATTACCGATACCGTTGGATTTATTCGTAAGCTACCCCATCAATTGGTCGATGCATTTAAAGCAACGTTGGAGGAAGTGATCTATGCCGATTTAATTTTGCATGTGATTGATTGCTCAACGCCCCATTGGGAAGATCGTATGACAACCTCACGGCATGTTCTAAAGTCACTTGGCGTTACAATGACCAATGAGTTGATTGTATTTAACAAAATAGACAAAGCAAATGACCCTGTTCTTACCAAACATGCATGCAAAGAGGTATCAAATGTGTTTATTTCAGCCAATCAACCCAAGTGTCGAGACTATGTGCTAACCCTTATTGAAACCCACTTGGCATCATTTAAAACCACAATGACATTCACCATTCCGTTTAGTAAAATGAATATTCACTCCATGCTGCATGAAAAAAGCCAAATATTGAGCATGGAACAAAGTGATACGGCCATTAAAATCACCTGCAACATTAACCGCATTTTAGGCTCAAAAATTATGGCCGAATTAAATACCAACTAATTGCCTTTGATTCGCTGTTGATGTTGTTTAATGGCGGATTCCATGCCACTTGATGTTGGCACTTGCTGGTGTCGATGCTTCATATTAACGTTGTGTTGCTTCTTTTTTTGTTTATGTATCAACATGGCTTCTTGAGTGGTTGGTCGCAATTGCTCGTTAATCAGTAATGGGCGCTCAGCCTCAACACGATACGTGGTTAAATAGTAGTCATTGATTTTCTTTACAATCTCAATGCTGTCTTTAATCTGTGGCCCAGATAATGGTTGATTAAATATAAAGTCATTTACATCTTGCTTTAATTGATGCAACGCCTGAGCCGTTTTTGGCATTGGCTGCGTGTTGGGTTTCGGTGGTTGTTTTGGCGCACTTGCCCCGGGCTCAGAATCAAGAAGTGAATCATCACCCAACACAGGGGAGGATTCTTTTTCAGCCAATATATCGGCCATCAATTCCTTAAGAAGGGTCATTTTTGAGTCCCCTTTTATGGCCACTGCTGCATCGCGCTTCTCGTTAATTTCTTCTTCCAGCGCTGTTTTTTCTGGCCCTTTTGGACGGGTTGACTCAATTGTAGTTAAGGGGATATTGGCCAATCGATACAAGCCATCGGCATCATCTGGAATGGTAATGGGCACTGATGCATACGGCTTTTTACCAAACGATATTGTGTAATCCCCTGGCTTTAAGTTAGGGACTTGAAAAATACCAGAACGTGACGTCACCAGTTTTTCTTTAACCGACGGATCCGTTGGCGAGGATATGGTTCCCCTTAAATACCGTGCCGGCCGCTTCCCCTTTAATAACTTGCCCATCAACATGACCGATGGCGTTACATGCAACTCAACCAAATACGCATTAAAGTTTACCGGAGAAAAGGTATGCAAACGGTCCAGTTGTGCCCCGACTGATAACGATGGCACATCAATCACCACATCCGTGAGCACTCGATCACGAATGGACGGGAGCACCGCCGGCCCTAAGCGGTCAATTTTTCGGCCATCATCACCTACAAATACGGTTCTACCCTTTAACGAATTATCAGCAGCAAACATAGCAAAACTCTCTTGAATGGGGGTTGAAATGGCCACATGACCATCGGCAAATACAATGGACGATTCACCACTCAAGGTCATCATTTGCAAGGGGGCCCCAGAAATCGTTCGTGATACAACAGATACATTGGAATTAAACCGTTGGTTTCCATACGAGTAGCCCAATTGTTGATCGGTTTGAATGTCAGTATCCACCATTGACACACTGCCATTATGGCGGCCAGCTGCAACTGAAAGCCCAACACTCTTTTTTTCGAGGGAATGATGGGCCGTAGAGGACGTTCGAATGCCCCCATCAAGAAAGTCTTTTTGAACCACCGCGTCTACTTGAATATCCTGAGTAGAAACGGTTTGCTTGTTCATCACCGATACCCCCACCCCATCAAACCCAGACCACGACAGCTTAAATGTGGCCAGAAAAGGTTCGACAACTTCTGGTCCAATGCTTCGCTGCACAGAGGTTGAAAGCCCAAACCCAAATGGCAATCTACGCTGAATAATGGCAATGAATTGCTGGACATCTACATCGGCATTGCCCATTAAGGCTTTGGTTTGAGAATATTGCAATGTGCCAGAAAATAAATGCGTGATTTGATACGACACACTACTGGCATATTGGAACAATAATTGTTCGTTTAATGTGGTTCGATTCACCCCAAATGGGATGAACCGAGGCGTTCGAAGGCTGCCCGACACCCCCAAGCTCATGAGTTTGAACCATTGGTTTGGGTCGGAGTAAATGGGGTATGTCATGAAACTTGCTTTTGAATAGCCACCCAACCTTGCGACCCCCTTTGTTTTTTTAAGGGCATTATTAAAAAAGATTGGGCCAAATGGAGATGACATATACACTTCATGGCCAACCAGTGCATGTGCCTCATTTAGTTGCGTATACCCCGTTGCTGTAATAAACCTATTTAAGCCTTTTTTAACATACAAAGAATGGGTAAATTCCGGTTGGGTCACTGGCGAAAACCCCTGCCATGACATGGGGTAGCCCACAGAGTAATTCCATTCAAAATATTTGGGATCAAGCAACACTGGGTCCACTGAGAATGGGATCACATCCACCGTTGTGACAACGTTATGGGTGGGAAAAACATCATCTTCAATCAACAGACCTTTTCTGGGAACCTTGTCTGACATCAACCAATCGCTGGATTCCCTCCGACGGTTGTGCAATCGAATCGATTTATCCAAGAGAGACTCGTCATCAAGCGCTTCTGTGGTATACAGCACTCCATCTTCAATGGGGTTGTAAATGGCGTCATCAACGTACATTGATTTTGTTGGGGGCTCAACAGGCACCAAGGTGGTGGTTACCAATTTAATCATATTAAACCCCGTTCTCAATGGAAATCCCTTCAAATCATATTCACCACCGGCTAATTCCAGTGTTTTAATATGCTTATAATTCACGTAAATATCAATTTTGCTGTCCCGCTCCAGAGTCAACGCATGGGAAAATTCTGGGCTAAAGTTCCCAATGGAGTTTAAAATTGGGCCCGCTGTAATGCCGGCACCCATGAGTGAAATTCCAGCCTGAACCCCTTGAGTCTCTGGCATCACTTGACCAAATGTCCACCGCTTATTTTCTTCACCAAAATCTTTTTGAATGTTTAAGTTTGACATGTTAATCGCATTATCCGAAGAAAAATCAAATGCACCCGCATAGTTAAGGGCATACGAACCTGTTTTTGTGGTACCGTAAAATGATCCCAACGGTGCGGCTGATTGGGCATCGGTTTCAGTGGGCGCCACCTCCTCCTCAAGCAGCGCCTCTGATTCAACCTCTTCAACCACTGGCTTCGAAAACAAGACCGAACTGGACAATGAATAGTTAATAAATCCACCCCATTTGGCTGGCATTCTTAATTGCCCTGATGATACCCCGCCCTGGGGCTCTGGTTCGCCCATAACGTAATACACAATTTGCTTTCTATAAGCAGCCGGTATGGAAATGGACACCCGAAATGCGCGACGATCAACCGTTAATCCATACCCTGCCTCGCGAATTGCATCCGCCGACAACATGCCTTTTTCATCAATTTTCAAGGTCAAATCATGCAAAGTTCCTTTTTTTTGAACTTGCTTTAAATAGGTAAGAATGGCGTATGAAAAAAATTGATAATCGCTGCCAATGCTGGGCACAAGCACTTGCAAATCGTCCCCCACATAGTCATTATCAATCACCAAGGCCATTTGTTGGGTAAAGTATTGTTTTTCGGGCAAGCGACCAAACACTTGCTTAAAAATATCATCGTATGATGGGGTTTGTGCCGTCAATGGCGTGCCGACCCCCATTATAATCAGCACAAGTACGGGCACGCACACCATGCCCATGCAACGCAAAACAACGCGCTTAATGCCCATTAAAATACCCGCCCACAATTGACTTGAAACCATTGGTTTATTTATCGATTCAATTTGAGGCTAAGATGAGGCAAAAAAAAGCCCCACGCTATGGCATGCGCAGGGCGTATATGTTTAACCACTATTTAGCGTTTAATTATCGGATATCGATACCACAATGGTGTCTGCAAAGTCGCCATGGAACAACTGAATATCAGACGATTGCGTTAAGCATACATTAAATACCCCAGATCGGGTGGCTTTAGATACATTATTGAAGGACACATCGGTACCGGCTGAATTTGAAATCTGAAATTTAGCGGCACCTTCACTTGGGTTTGTGCAATCGGGCACCACCTCGGTCGGACGAGACGCATGGCCGTATTCAACAGTTGTGTCGCTTTCTCCCAACAATAACGAGTAGCGAGTCGATGGCTTTTGGCCTTCGTTTGGTGTAACAGAGGTATCTTCTCCGGCTGAGGAATGGATCATGTATCCAAAATTATCGCCAGTACCAAAGGTTACCCCATTTTCACTTTGAAATTTTAGCGTGTACCCGTCATCGTCATTATTATCTATGGTCAAGGTTATGATATGAATATTGTTATGTTCCACCATTCGAATATCGCCCAAGGCATTGGCCTGTTCCAATTCAATATTAATCAATTGAGCCACATTTGCACTGGTAACAGCAGAGTCAGATGTCCCCGCTTGAATGGCACCTGTTAGCCCCATTAACATGCACATTATAATCCAATATTTTTTCATATTCCCAAACCCCCTTAATTAGACGATATAGTAATTTATTCCCAATATTAGGAAAATCATGCATGCATTTTTTTTGATGGATATTGGATTAAACTCCCCCCAAAAAAGCCCCCCACCCCACCTAAATAAACGGCAAGGTGCACACAGTTGCTTGAACCTGATGCTGACGAATGGCAACCGTAACCGTATCGCCAATTTGAATGGATGCTGGCACCATGGCCATGGCAATTGGGGCATTTAGTACCGGTGAAAATGTTCCCGATGTAATGGTGCCACCGTCTAAAATGTGGTGGCCTTGCCGGGGCAAACAGCGTTGATCAAATTGCAACCCAACTGTTTTTAGTGTGGGTTTTTCTTTATGTTTGCGTAATGCATTTACCCCAATAAAAGGGGTTTCCCACCCCAACACCCATTGGTACCGGGTTTGGAGTGGGGTAATGGACTCACCAAGCTCGTGCCCGTACAATGGAAGGCCATACTCAATGCGAAGGCTATCACGTGCTGCCAACCCGCATGGGGTTACACCCGCCGATAGGCACGCCTCCCAAATCGCAACAATGGTAGAATGGGGGGCTGAAATTTCAATGCCATCTTCACCGGTGTAACCCGACCGAGTGATTAAAGCTTGGGAATTAAATATTGGCAGCAGTTCCGATTGAAATGGCTTCATTTGAGTTAGATCAATACCCAAAACATTGGGGATAACAGATGCCATTCGAGGGCCCTGAATGGCCAATAAACCGTAATCATCAAAGTGAATCTCCATATCTGATGCGGCCACCCCATGGGTCAAAAACCAGGCGATTATTTTTTCTTTATTGGCGGCATTTATTACCATAAAATAAGCGCCCAAATCGTCATTGTGGCCCACCATTACATCGTCCAAAATACCCCCATCCTCATTTAAGATCATGGTGTAAATCATTCGGTTATTTTTAGTTTTTTCAATATTATTGGTGCAAAGGGCTTGCAACTGATCAAATGCTTTGGGCCCCGTGAAGTGAACCATGCCCATGTGAGATACATCAAATATACCTACTGCCTGGCGAACGGCCAAATGCTCGTCTTTTGCACTATTGTACCAAATGGGCATATTGTACCCAGAAAAAGCCACCATTTTTGCATTTAAGGCATTATGCGTATTGGTAAGCGCTGTTGTTTTTAACATGGGTTTCCTCCTGTTCTATAACTTGCTGTAATAATTCGGTAATGCTGGCCAATGAGTCCACACGAACCAACTCTTTTTTTAGGGCTTTTGCTCCATGCACCCCCTTAACATACGCCAGTAGGTGCTTTCGAATTTCGCAACACCCAACACGAGTTCCTTTGTGTTCAATTAAATAGGCCGCATGCCTTAATATAAGGGGTACACGGTCTTTAAACTGGGGTGGAGGATACTCAGAAAAAATCCATGGGTTCCCAAACGTCGCCTGCCCAATGTAAAACCCATCCAAACCGGCACACAGTTGGTGGCCATGGGCCATTGATTCAATGCCCCCATTACCAATCACAGGAATGGTTAGAGCTGCCTTTAAGGCTTGTACTGGCGCATATTGGGGGGCAACTTTATATGGTTCTTGGTATGTACGTGCGTGAATGCAAATCATATTGGCCCCCGCATTTTCAGCGGCCACACCAAATTCCACCAAATCATCGGCATTGTCCCAACCCAACCGGGTTTTAACCGACACCGGAAGTGATGTCGCATTGGCCACGGCTTCAATAAGCTGACACGCCAATGCCGGGTTTTTACGAAGGGCCACCCCATGCTCCGATCGCACCACTTTTTTAGACGGGCACCCCATATTCAAATCGATGCCAGAAAACCCCATATCTTCGCACAACTTGGTTGCACTCACAAACGTGTCGACATTTTTTCCAAAAATTTGGGCAATCACTGGTTGTTCACTCGGGTGAAAATACAACTTCTTTTTTAGCTGTTGGGCATTAAAATGCAACCCATCTGCCGATGTAAATTCAGTAACAGTAACAATGGATGGGTTGACCTCTCTGCATATTCGCCGAAATGCGGAATCAGAATACCCATCCATTGGGGCTAATCCAATAATGGGTTTTTTAATATCGTCCCAAAAGCGCTTATTCATTTCACAACATTATCAAAACAGCTGTTTTATGGCCAGGCAATGCCTAACATTCACATTAATACATATAAATTAAACCACGTCACCATTTTGTTGATGGTATTGCAAATAATTGGTTGCACTATTAGACACGTTTAAAAGCTCACCATATATAGTAAGAAAATGAAGTGTCAACCAAATCCCAACCATTCCATAATGGTTGTTAGGGGTTGCAATGGTTGGCGATCCAAATAAGTCGAATTTTCTGGCATGGTCATTCGGCATCCACCAATTTAAAACCAATTGTAAAGAATATGGAAGTTTCTGAGTTATCCAAGATGGGAGCAGCGCCACCCCCTGTTGATGTGATTGACCATACACTTCCGCGAGTGTTTCATTAAAATTTTTGTCCGTTAAATCTGGCACCAAAACCTTACGATGTTGATTGGCATCTACAAATGCCTGTTTTTTTTCATACTCAATCAATGCAATGGCATATACCAAAAGGCAAACCAGTGCAATGCTCAAGGTATTGTAAGACCCCAAGAGCTCTACGTTTCTTTTAATATGTTTATGTGAATCTGAAGGAACTGTGGGTTCTGGGCCAACGCGCGCGTGTCTTGTTAACCATAACGAAAGTGAGTATGTTAAAGGCTTATTGCAGCAGCTTAAAACTACTTTGTTGGCATCGCAAAGTGCAACAGTTGAATATAAAACCAAACTAATCCATTGTTTTTGTTTTAACTCAGCGCAGTTATCAACATGACCGCAATGGCTGCGTTCAACATTATTAAGGGGCAACTGGGGGCTTAGTTGAGATTGAAAACATAAAGCAGCTAAAGGCAGCATGTTCCAAGCCAACAAAACTATGTGAGTTAAGGGTCTAGAGGTATTTAACTCGTCATAAATGCCCTCCATTGGGGGCCCCACTGTTAAGTATGTTTCGTGTTGTGATAGTAATGAGGTGGGTTGTGGATCTTCATTCGATATAAGATCGGCCATGATTTGACGACGATTACCAATCAAACCTTCACATTTTTTGTGTTTGGCATATGTAGTTGTAGTCAAGTGGGTTGCACTAAGCATTGCTAATATCAACCCCATTGGGGGAAATGTTACAGTCGCCAAACCCACTACGAGTGGTAAACGGCTAGGTATTGAACACACGGGTTTGGGGAAGGAATTCGGCAACGTGTTAAAACCAAGCATTGTAGATAAGCGAGTGGGTTCTTGGGGAATTGAGGGAGTGGGTTCTTGGGTAATTGAGGGAGTGGATTCTTGGGGAATTGAGGGAGTGGATTCTTGGGGAATTGAGGGAGTGGATTCTTGGGGAATTGAGGGAGTGGATTCTTGGGTAATTAAGCGAGTGGGTGGTAATGGAGAATTAGAAAATTCAACTCCTCTTGGAGACCCAGTTGAGGAACTGGGGGCACGATTTATGGGAGAACTCGGTTGAGGTTCATTCCGAGGCCTTTCTTCCAAATGTGCTGGGCCTTGAGGTTTCTGTCCTGGAAGAAGTAATAGGGTAGCTTCTCCTGAAGATGATGTTGAAAAAGATAATGGGGGTGAGCCATCTGGTGTTCCTGGGGTAGTTAACTGTTGCGCCCCCCCTGATTGCGATGCTGATGGAGATTCTAAACCACCCCCCCCACCTGCAGACATGGCAAGCCCAATTGGG
>JADHOE010000012.1 GCA_016779165.1 Candidatus Margulisiibacteriota bacterium
CTTTACCAGAAACCATGGTGTAGCTTACACCTGCTGTTAATGCAGTCATTGAATCCAACGCAATTTTGTAATTACCACCAAACTTGATAGAAGTGTTTTCTCTTTTTGGTGTTGCATCGTTAGAATTGCTATTAAATGTTAATTGTGCGTTGTACATGTCGTCAGTGATGAATGCACCAATACCGGCACCTTGCTCACCAATAACACCAAAACGTGGTGCTGCACTGGCCACAGTTGCGAATGCTAATACGAATACAAATGATAATAATGATTTTTTCATAATAATCTCCTTTAAGATTGTTGAGTAATAATTAAATGTTTGTTAAAAATTGTGAATGAATTAGCACCCCTTTCATAGAGTTATTTAAATTTATCAAAATTCATAGTACCTGTTTATTTTTCAAATTACAAACTTTTATTATTTCTTTTAACCCCATATAATTGACATAAAACAACCATATCAATATCAATGAAAGGGGAAGCCATGAGCCCAGTTATGAATCAAGACCCATCCACCGGGGATCAAATAAAAAAAACCAACGACCAATTGGCCTTGCTCAATCAGCAGTGGCAATCCGTGATTGTTGGCCAACATGATGTGCTCGAAAAAATATTGGTGGCACTAATTGCCAATGGTCATGTGTTATTGGAAGGGGTGCCGGGATTGGCAAAAACCTTGATTATAAGCACATTGGCGACATTATTGGGTGGGCAATACAAACGCATTCAATTTACCCCCGATATGTTGCCCAGTGATATTGTTGGGACTCAAATCTACAATGCCCAAACCCAGCATTTTGAGCCAAAAAAAGGCCCTGTATTTGCCCAATTTGTATTGGCAGATGAAATAAACCGAGCCCCAGCCAAAGTACAAAGCGCGTTGCTTGAAGCCATGCAAGAAAAACAAGTGACCATTGGAACCACTACCTTTCCACTGCCTCAGCCGTTTTTTGTATTGGCCACCCAAAACCCCATTGACCAAGACGGTACCTACCCTTTGCCAGAAGCGCAAATGGACAGGTTTATATTCAAGACTGTGTTAACCTACCCTAGTACTTCTGAAGAGAAACAGATTATTCAACGCTTTCAAGGCGGGTTCCCCACCATTCCCGATGGCATTGTCACCATGGACCTTATAACGTCCATTCAACAATTATCGAGGCAACTATACATTGACGATAAAGTAAGTGAGTATGTGATTCGCTTGGTTGATGCCACTCGTTTTCCGGGAAACTATGGGTTATCTGACTTAACACCTTACATTCGCTGTGGGGCCTCGCCAAGGGCCAGTTTGGCATTCATTGCGGCGTCAAAGGCCTATGCATTTTTGCAGCGACGCAACTACGTGATTCCAGAGGATATCAAGTACTTGGCTCCTGATATATTGCGCCATCGGTTGAACTTAACATTCGCAGCAGAGGCTGAATCAATGTCCGCAGATAAAATCATTCAAACCATTTTGGGCAGTGTTGAGGTGCCTTAGTGAATGCGGAAGAATTATTAAAAAAAATTCGAACCATTGATATTCAAACCAAGGGGTGGGTGGACTCTATTTTTAGTGGGGCGTACCATTCCCGATTTAAAGGCCAAGGGCTTCATTTTAACGATGTTCGCCATTATGCATTTGGCGATGATGTGCGCCGCATTGATTGGGCGGTGACCGCCAAACTAAACGAGCCGTACATCAAAGAGTTTGAAGAAGAGCGGGACATGGTGGCTATGATTGCGGTGGACATGAGCCAGTCTCAGTTTTACCAAAGCCAAGATGCGTCTAAATTGGACCGGGCATTGGAATTGGCTGCCATTTTAGGGTTTTCAGCGGTGAGCAATGGGGATCAGGTTGGTTTGGTGTTGTTTACCGATACGGTTGAAACGTTTATTCCCCCCAAGCAAGGCAAGCAGCACATGTATGCCATTTTGTCTCGGTTATTGAACCATCAGCCGGCATCAAACCAAACCAATATCAGTCAACTGTGCGAAACGTTAATGAACGCCGTTCGAAGAAAAAGTGTCATATTTATTATTTCGGATTTTATTTGCGACAATTACGATACCAACTTCAGGCGGTTGGCCCAGAAGCACGATGTGATTCCAGTGATTATTCAAGACCCAATTGAGCAACACATCCCATCGGCGGGAATGGTGGTTCTAAAAGACGCAGAAACCGGTGAAGAGGTGATATGCGATACCAAGTCAGCGCATTTTCAATCGGCGATATCAACGGTTCTAAACAGCCGACGTGCACGGCGAGATCGGATGTTTCAAAGCATGGGGGTAAGGGCCTTAAATTTGTCCACCACCGATGAGTTTATTCGGCCCCTACAGCAATACTTTAAGGTGCGATGAAGTTAGTTTTTATTTGGAGCTTATGGTCAGTTATTGCCGTTGCATTGCCCACACACTATGCATCCACAGACAATGTAACCATTGGGGACACCATCACCTATGCGATTGAATTACCGGAGTGGGCCCATGATTTTTCTGTTCAGCCAACATTTAATGGGTTGGCACTTGTTGACCAAAGCATTAACCATCGGCCGACGGCCACTGTGCACGAATTTCGCTTGCAAGTGGTTGCATTAAAGGATGTGCTGATTCCAACACTGTCCATAAACACTATCAATGGGGTGGCACCCACAACATTATCCCCCATATTTTTTTATGTTCGTTCGGTGTTATCGCCAACGGCCAATGCCCTGAACGATATTGCGCCCTTGGTTGGCATGTTTTACATAAATGGGTTGCTTGTGGCCATTGGTTTGGTGGTTATTGGGCTTGGGGTGATCTTGTTTTTGATTTGGAAAAAAACGCCACGTCATCGAGAGGTGGCCACTCAAACCATATCGCCGAAGGAACGAGCCACCAGCGACTTGCAGGCGTTGTCCAAGCGTTTAACCAACGATCCCCAACAAATTAAGCAAGCGTACTTTGATTTAACGGAAATTTTATGTCGATTTTTAACCGATGTGACTGGTTTAAATGTGTTGGATGCCACCACCGCTGAAATGCAACGGATGATTCAGCCGTCAACGGTGGTTTCGAAAAAGCAAGTCAGCACCATCATTCAGGCATGCAAGGCCATGGATGTGGTAAAGTTTACCCAAGAACCGGACCTTACCCTGGCAAATATTCAGTCCACGGTTCAGGTGGTACGCCAGATAGTTGACGAGGTATCACCATGATTTTAAAGTACCCCATGGTTTTGTTATTGCTTATTCCTGTTATTGGTCTTTTTGCTTATTTTAGAACGGTTAAAATCACCCATGCCATTCGGTTTCCAAAAGGGGCATGGTTGGCGCCATTGGCATCAAAGCGTGGTGCGCGGCTTCTTCGGTTGACCACCATTCTTGAATGCGCTGTACTGATATTGTGTGTGCTTGCACTTGCCCAGCCCCAATGGGTAAAGGCCAAGCGATACAGCACCAAAGCGGGGATTGATATTGTTGCCATGCTGGACACATCTGGCAGCATGAATGCGGAAGACTTTAAGCCAAAAAATAGAATGGAAGTGGCCAAAGAAACCTTGAATCAATTTATTAAAAAGCGCAAAGATGATCGGGTGGGGCTCATTATTTTTGGCAATGATGCCTTAACCAAAGCCCCGTTGACCTATGACCACGGCATTTTAACCCACCATATTCGTCAAACAACGGTTGGTGATGCTGGTGAAGGCACGGCCATTGGCTTGGCCATTGCCACTGGTTTAAATCGATTGAAGGGGGCAAAAGCGGTATCAAAAATCATGATTTTAATTACGGATGGTGTGAATAATTCCGGTCAGATTGACCCCATTTCTGCTGCAACGCTGGCCAAAGAAAAAGGAATAAAAATATACACCATTGGCATTGGCACCAAAGAGGGGGCGCCGATTCCAATCTATCACCCCACCTATGGAAAAACATACGCTCGGTACCCCAATGGTCAGTTGCAAATGACGGAGTTTGATGACACAGTATTAAAATCCATTGCTGAAATGACCAATGGTAAGTATTTTAACGCTACCAATACGAATGAGTTGAACAACGTGTACAATGAGATTAATGACCTTGAAAAAACCATCATTCAAACCACTAAAGAGTGGGTGGTGTTTGATTGGTTTCCCGCTATTATTGGCTTAATTTTATGTTTGATTGTAATTAAAGAGGTCATTGTATTAACACGATTGGTGGGGGTAAGGACCTAGCCATGGTTGCCATTCCAATGGCCGCTTGGGCCTTTATTATTATTCCAGTTTTTGCCTTACTGCAGTGGTATCGGTTTAAAGATCGCACCGCGTTGTGGTCAATTTTTCAATCAAAAGCCCGCTGGGCATTTAGCATTCGGTTGAGCCATTATGACACATATATTTGGCAAAAGTTACTGATGTTATTGGGGGTGGCGTTTATTATTATTGCGTTAATGCGACCACAATTTGGTGAGCATTACCAGACAGTTCAGCGTGAGGGGCGTCAGCTGTTTTTTATTATGGACACATCCTTAAGCATGTTGGCGGAAGATGGTGCGACAACCCGACTGGATTTGGCCCGATACCACGTGCAGCAATTGCTGCCAAAGTTAAGCGATGATTTTATTGGCATTATTCCTTATGCAGACACCGCGTATACGTACCTTCCACTGACAACAGATATTGGGGCAGTTGACTTATTTTTAGAGGACATGTTTGTGGGAATGATTGGATCGTCGGGTTCAAACATTATGAATGCTCTAACTGTAGTTAAGGACACAATAAAATCAAATGGGTTGGCCAACAATGCGACGTTGGTTATATTTTCTGATGGTGAATTTCAGCCAAATATTGATCAATCTGCCATTATAACAGCATTTAAAGGGCTTAACGTGTCGGTCATCGTGGTAGGGGTCGGTTCAGTGCAAGGCGAGCCAATTCCAATACGCAACGAGGCGAATAAAGTTGTTTCCTACAAGAAAGATGCCAATCAAAACATTGTGATATCCAAGCGCTTGGACCATCAATTGGAGCGTTTGGCTGAAGCATTTAACGGGTGGACAGTTTATGGCGAGGTATCCCCACTGGTTGCAGAAAAAATTTATTTGCATCTTTCTAAAATTGAGACCAATGAGTTGGAGCAAAAACAATTGATTACAAAAATAGACCGTTACCATTGGTTTTTATTTGTGGCATTATTGCTGTTGATGGTGGCCTATGCATTGCCTAGAGCTCAACACGTCTGGAATCGCCAAAAATGAGTATATTATTTAACGTAGTGGTAATGTTTTTATGTGGTGTAGCCAACCTTGGTTATGCGAGTCATCCAGGCATTGATGCCTATAATCAACAGGCCTTTGACCAGGCAAAAACAGCGTTTGAAGCTGCGCTGGTTAAACACCCCGATAGTGGAAAAGTGAATTACAACTTAGGAAACACTTACTTCAAATTGAAGGATACTCAGCGTGCCATTCAAGCCTATGAAGAAGCGATACCCTTACTAAATGAAAACGATAAAACCAATGCTTACTATAATTTGGGCACCGCTCATTTAAATAATAACGATTTCAAGCAAGCACTTGCAGCGTACCGGGAGGTATTAACGCGGGACCCAAGCCATTTGAAGGCCAAGCAGAATTTGGAGTGGGCACTACGGCAACAAGACATGCCGCCACAAGCATCGAATGGTTCACAAAATCAAACGGATGACACTACCGATGACACTGATGCACAAAGCAATGATCAGCCCACCACCGAAGACGTGGCGAATCGTGAGGAAGAGGAGGACAAAGAGTCAGCCAACAATGATGAACAAATGGGTGGTCAAGAACCCGAATCGACCACTAAGGAAGGCGATGAAGCCCCAAAAACCCCACAAACCCTGTCTGAAGAACAAATTGAATATTTGGTCAACAATGCAGAAAAAGAAGCGCGAGAAAAACGACGCCAAAAGCAGGCCAGTTTATTTGAGGGAGACCAATGGTAAGGCATTGGTTGACAGGGTTGATTGTGGGGTTGATTAGCTACGGTGTATTGGCCTCGGAATTTGAGCTATCATCAAGTGTATCAGCGTCGCGGCTGACCCAAAACGATACGGTGGTGCTAACATTAAGTGTGAATGGTGCCGATCGTGATTTGTATTCATCCATTCGGCGGCCGGATTTATCAAAACAGTTTTCAATTGTATCCACCAGCCAATCATCATCATTTTCATATGTGAATGGTGTATCAAATCGATCTCGGCAATACCGTTACACCCTTCGTCCTATCAAACCTGGTATTTTTATAATTGACCCATTTTCGGTGGTTTACCAAGGTAAAACATATTCAACAAAACCCATTCGAATGGTGGTGAGAAAAGGCACAACTAATGTGCCACCTACAGTTCAAACACCAGTGGTTAAGCGACCACAACCCAAACAATATAAAAATATTTTTATCGAAACCAAGGTATCAACCACCAATATTTATTTGGGGCAAAGCATCGATTACTCGGTTAAATTTTATCGACGGGTATCGTTGTGGAGCTCAATATCCATTGATCAACAAGACATGTTGGGTGTGTGGCAAAATGCGTTGCCGGTTGCCAAAGAACGGGTGGTTCGAAAAAATGGTCAGCGTTATTATGAGTTGGAGTTAATGAATAAAAAAATACGCCCGCTGAATGCCGGTAATTTTGAAATTCCGCCATTGACTGCACGGTTTATGGTGGACCCATTTTCGGGTGAGTATGAATTGCAATCCCAGCCCATCGCCTTAACAGTCAATGACCTTCCTCAACCAATTCCTTCATCATTTACCGGTGCCATTGGCCATTTTGATATGGTGGTTGGATCCCCAAACATTAGCTTAGATTCAAATACCATAAACCTCAAAATTACCATTACAGGCTCTGGAAACATAGCGGCCATTCAGGCACCCATTATACAGGATACCCCCCAATATCGTGTGTTGGTATCCCCTGTATCAGAGTCACCGTCAACGGAACAGCATTTTGACTACGTTATCATTCCAAAAATTACAGGTGATATTACAATGGCACCGATCGAGTTTTCATACTTTTCAGAAAGCAATCAATCCTATATGACATTAACATCTCGGCCCATTAAGTTTTATGCAACACTCGATAGCATTTCACCAACCGATGCAGGGTTTCAATCCCAAGAAGATATTCAGTTTTTACAAAAAAATACAGTGCTTCATCAATTAATGGCGTTGCTGCATCATCGGTTTGTGGTGATTGTGTTTCTTTTAATCAATGCCTGCGCAATGCTAATGCTGGTGTTGCCAATGATCAAACAAAGAAACATTCGCTTTATGGCCAAGCAGAGCCCCAAAAAAAGAATCATTCGGGCCATACATTTGATGTCGGACCAAACCAGTTTAAATGATATGGAAAAAGTATTGATTGATGTATTGGTCCATGTATCAGATTATTCACAACAAGGCATTCATCCAAAAGATGTTCATGATGCATTGATAAATGCAGGTTATTCAGACGCCATTGTTCAAGGCACCTTGCAGTGGATCAAAAACAGCCAACGTCAACGCTATTCGGATGTTAAATCAGACCAAGCCAACCACTCCAATGCGGATAGCTTAAAGCGATTATTAAATCTGATTGTTGTTGAAAAGGGGGCCAAATGAAGCACGGTTTAATTTTACTTGTTTTATTGACATTAAGTGTTTATTCGAGCGATAAACAAGCCCGTGACCATTACCTAAATAAAAACTATAGCGATGCCAGTACGTTGTACCAGGAGTTGGTGGTACGCACTCCGCATAATTTTTCTTATTTGTATAATTATGCATCGTCATTATACCGGTTGGAGGACCCTGTTCAAGCCAAGTTATATTACTTAAAAGCGTTAAAGGTGCGGCCCAATGATTCAGATACGAAATTTAATATATCCCTGATTAATAAACAGGTGATAGATCAACAATTTTTGTTTCAAGGGCATTGGGTTCATGTGGCGGGTGTTTCGGTTTATTCGATTCTTATCGCAATGATCATTGGGTCTGCATTTGTTTTGATGGGTGTGATTGCCATTCGTCGACGTCAGCATGCTGAAGTGGCCAAGCGGTTTTCGGTAATCTTTTTATTTATTTGGCTCATGCTTGTTGGTGTGAGTGTGTCAGCTTGGGTTCTTACCCCATCATATGGTGTGGTTATGTCTGAAAAAGTGCAGGTATTTTCAGGGCCTTCAAAAACTCAAATACCATTGTTTTATGCTCACGAAGGCGCAGAGTTTAAAGTAATTGAAACAACAGAGTTTTGGGTGAATGTTCAATTTCCAAATGGTTTAAAGGGGTGGTTGCTAAAAGATATGATGGCCCATATATGATAACCCGTTTGATTTTGGCCCTTTTATTGATAATGGGTGTGTCCTATGCAAATGAAGCCCCTGAGTTTCCAGAGCCTCAACAATACCTTTCGGATCGATTTTCAGCACCTGGCCCCATTGGTCACGTCTTTATGCCAAGGGGTGTTATGGATGATTCCAGACCAAGCATCGCTTTTGCGCACCAAAACAGGGAGTGGGGGTATGATTGGTTTTTATTGGCCATGGTGTTTCCAGGTGATTGGGGGCACGTGTCGTTTGGCTACTCTAACTATTCCACCACGTCATTGCCAGTCACAAAAAGAGACAACGTGGGGATTTATTTGAACGGAAATGTATCGGATACATTTGAAATAATGGCAGTGTCCTATCAGCCTGCATTTGACGACATTCAGCTGCAATTCATTTTGAATTATAAATACAGGCAGCTGGTTACCATAGATCCTAAAAAAGCAATCGCTTTGGATGCGCATATTTCTGCAAAATCATTTCTCAATAATCAAGCAGGGCTTCGAATTGTAAATCTGTTAGCCACACCTTATGAAAACAAAGATTCAAGTCATGAATTACCAAAATATATTGGCGCATATTATTGGCTTCCATTATCAGTAGCCACTGTTTTTTTGGAGGCTAACCTGTGCACCAATTATCATTATTTAAGCACATTAGTTGGGCAGGTGGTGGTTGATATGGATGAATATTTATCGTTTTTGATGACACTAACGGCATCTGATTCATTTTTTTCGTTTGGGTTGGGCACACAGGTAACATTAACCGACTATTTTCAATTGATGTACATGCATCATCTGGAGGAATCTGGCGCGATCGATTTGTCTGTGCATTCAATAAGCATTGGCGTAACGTTTTGAAAAATTTATAATGAATCAATGGTAAAATCAACCTATTACTTTATTGGAATTAATGGCATTGGCATGAGTGGGCTGGCTGAAATGTTAAGCATCAAAGGGCATGATGTCAAAGGATCAGATATTTCTGATGCCATCAATCTTGATCACTTTAAATCCTTGGGTATCCCAGTGAACACCAAGCAAAAAAAAGACAATATTTGTTCGTCGGATTGGATTGTTGTTGCATCCAGTGCCATACAGGCGGATAACGAAGAGTTGATGGCAGCCAAATCCATGGGGTGTACCATCATCAAACGTGGAAAACTGTTATCCGATATTGGGCATTCTTTTAAAAGTCGCATGGCTGTTGTGGGCACTCACGGAAAAACAACCACAACATCATTGGCTGTTCGATTGTTTTCCAGCAACCAAGCGACACCGTCATATTTTATTGGTGGACAAATATCAGAGCGTTCTCATGTTGGGTTGGCATCAAACGACCAATTTATTACGGAGCTGGACGAAAGCGATGGCTCTTTTTTAGATATGAAGCCAACCTCAGCCATTATTACCAATATTGAGCATGATCATGTGGATTTTTACAAAACAAAAAAAGATGTTTATGATGCATTTTTATTGTTTGTTACACAAATCATTGATTCTGGGGGGCAGTGCATTATTAATCTTGATGACCCATTATCAGAAAAAATAATAAAAACACAATCCGACCGACAACCATTCATTACATATGGCATTGAAAATCAGCTCGCTATGGTTCGTGCTGAAAATATAGATTATTTTTGGCAAGGCAGCCGCTTTACGTTAGTGATTAATCAACATCCGGTTGAGGAAGTAACACTGCCACTTTACGGCCGGCATAATATTTACAATGCGCTTGGGGCCATTGGCCTGGCAATATCCAAAGGCATTTTGTTAAAGGATATTTTAAATGGTCTTAAGTCGTTTACAGGCGTAAAACGTCGATTGGAATTAAAGTACAAAGGCAATCAGATCATGTTGTTTGATGATTATGCGCATCACCCAACGGAAATCATTACTACTTTGGAAGGGTTGTACAAAAGTTTTCCACAAAATAGGATTATTACCATTTTCCAGCCTCATCGCTATTCTAGATTAACCAACTTATTTGATGAATTTTCAGTATCATTCAGCCGATCCAAGCACGTGTTGGTGTTGGATGTGTATGGTGCAGGAGAAACCCCAGATGGGTTTAAAACATCGGAAGCATTAGTGACTGCCATTAATCAAAAAAATGGAAACGCGCTGTATTGCCCTTCGGACATCGATGGCATTTTGGGGGGCATATTGGCACCAAATGACATTGTTGTTTTAATGGGTGCAGGCAATGTAACACAGATGGCGTCTGAGGTGATACGTTTAATTAAATCGAGGTAATGCCATAAAAAAAGAACACCATATTTCTTTAAATCGCCTAACCTCATTTAAGTTTAGTGGCAACATTCATACGTTGTATACCATTGAGGGTCCTGACGATATCCCCCATATTCCAAAAGATGCGTTGCCCCTTGGTGGTGGTTCAAATGTTATCATTTGCCCTTCGATTGAAGCCCCACTGGTTAGGGTGTCCCCGCAATTTTGTACTATAGAGTTGCGAAATGGTGTGGTTAGGTGCAGTGCAGGGCTAACCGTTGCTGGTGCATTAAAATGGATGACTGCCCATGGCTTGAGCGGGCTTGAATTTGCAGCTGGTGTGCCTGCAACCATTGGCGGGATGGTGTACATGAATTTTGGGTGTTGGGGAACAAGCATGTCCGATTTGGTGTCTGCTGTGCTGGTGCATGACCATGACAAGGGCGCCCGATGGATTCAATCGTCTGAGTATCAAGCTGGGTACCGTTGGACCTCGTTTCACGATCAGCCGTGCATTATTTTAGCGGTAGAGTTTCATGCCACACATGCTGATTCTGGTACCATCAAATGCCAAGTGAAAGATAATATAAGCCGACGAAAAAAAAGCCAACCAATTCTAAAGCCAACGTTTGGATCGGTATTCAAAAACCCAGCAAAACGAAAGGCGTGGGAATTGGTTGAGGCGTGTCAGTTAAAAGGCGTTTCTGTTGGGGGTGCGATTGTGTCTCCAAAACATGCCAATTTTTTTGAAAACCAGTCTCATGCCTCTGTGGATGATGCATTGGCACTAATTGCACATATTCAAAAGACTGTTTTCAAGATGTACAATGTTCAGTTAGAATGCGAAGTCCAAATCATTCAATAAACAAACTTAAGAGCAAACGCATTGCTGTGGTTGGAGGCGGTGTTTCTGCTGAACGTGAGGTGTCATTAAAGTCTGCGCAAAATGTGTCAGAATCATTGGAGCGTTTGGGCTTAGATTTTATTCAAATCGACCCAAGTGAGGATTCTTTTTTTTCAGCAAGGTATGATATTGCATTTAATTGTTTGCACGGCCAATGGGGTGAGGATGGCGGGCTACAAGGCTATTGTGAGCTCCGAAATATTCCATATACAGGGCCAGGTGTTCGGCCCACATCCATTGCGTTTAACAAGCCAATATTTAAAGCGATACTTAATCAGTGGGGGATCCCAACACCAACGCTGATTGAACCACCATTATCATTTCCTTTTATTGTAAAACCGGTATCAGACGGATCAAGCATTGGCATTTTCATAGTAAGGTCAAAAACAGATTGGGAACAGTTAATTCAAACCAATCCAGTTGTTCAAACAAAACAATACTTTTTTGAGGAATACATTCAGGGTCAAGAAATAACGATTGGTGTTATCAATATTGAGAATGAAGTGGTTGTTATGCCAGCATTGGAAATTAAAACATGCAATGAATTTTATGACTACGAGGCAAAGTATACGCCCGGAAAAACAGAGTATATTGTTCCTGCTAATATTGAATCTGGCACATTAAAATTAGTGCAACAGTATTCGCTTGATATCTATAAAAAATTTGACTGCAAGGGGTGTGTCCGTATTGATATTATCATCGATAAAACCGGACCAAAAATTTTAGAAATGAATACAAACCCTGGCTTAACCAAAGGATCCAATGTGCCAGCTCAAGCAAGGGCCATGGGCATCGATTTTGATGCGTTGGTGCTTTATTATTTAAATGGCGCGACGCATTAACCCTCTTTTTTTAGGCATAGGTGGCGTGATGCTTATCTATTTTGGTTTAATCTCTTGCAAGGTGGTTCCAGTGTTTCACTTTAAGGAAGCATTTATTCCAAAGCAACATATTCAACAGGATATTCAAGCCTTAAGCCCTTTGCGTGCAGTCCAGCTATTAAATTGGCCCTTGGCAAAAAAAAAATTGCTTGAGAAATACCCCATGATCGAGTCGCTTTCGATTTCCATTGCTGCGTTTCCAACCATCACCATTCATGTTTATTCAAAGCAACCCTGGGCCATGATTATTAACGAAAATCAACCGCTCTTATTTTCATATGATGGGGTTCTGTTAAATCAAAATTTGGACGACATTGAATTGCCGGATGAACGCATTATGATGGTGAATTCCCCGATTAATTTTATTATTGAGCACAGAATAAAGCCAGATATTTTGCTTATTTTGCAAGGTATTTCTAAAGGGTTATCTGACATGCCATTATTCACCTTGCAACAATTAATCTTAACCGATCATGCAATTCAGTTGGTTGAAGAAGGGGGGCTGATAATCGAAATGGGCACCTTTGACCACATAGATGACAAGTTTAAAATGTTAAAATATTTTTTAGGTGCGCATCGAAATCGCCGTGATACCATTGCGCAAATTGACATTCGATTTCCAAACCGAGTTATAATAAGTAGAAACGATGAAACAAGCAAAAATAATTAGCGGCATTGATATCGGCACATCTAAAATTAGTGTTGTTATCTGCCAGTTAAAGTCAGCGAATGACATTGAAATTCTTGGCTTAGGTACCAGTGTCTTAAAAAATGTGCAGAAGGGCTTAATTCGAGATGAGAGCCTGTTTGTTAATGCGTTGCAAAATGCCATCAAGCGTGCACAAGTGGCATCGGGTTGCTTGGTAAAAGACATATTTGTTAATGTTCCCAGTGGAAATAAACGCTTTACCATTGAAACGGGCATTGTTCATTGCAAATCTGACCATCAACCATTAACCAAAGACCATCAACAACAAGCCATGAAAAAATCAGTGCATTGCATCGATAAAAAAAACCAATCGGTGTTGCATTTATTGCCCATTTATCAACGCATTGATGGTCAGCATTCCAATGAATTGAACGTGCCTTTTTTTAATCAGTTGGAAGTGGATACGGGGGTTATTTTATGCGATACGGCCAATTTGAAAATGATTCATACCAATTTAAAAAAACTCGGATTTAAAATTAATGGGGTCATCAGCGATTACCTGGCCATGGGGGCCATGCACTCACCCAATGATTCAACCGATGGCCACCTCATGATCGACATTGGTGCTCAGGTAACCTCGTTTTGTGTTTACTCTATGGGGCGACTTCAATTTGCGCACTCCATTGATATAGGGTCAGAGCAAATCACCAAAGATTTATCCATATGTTTAAAGTGCTCATTGTCGGAAGCTGAACGAATCAAAGTATTGCATGGGCAGGTAGAAAAAATTTCCAGTGAGCTGGGAACTCATATCCCAATTCATTGCCATGATGGGCAAAAAATGGTGAAGTTATCGTTGATTACATCCATTATCGAATCTCGGATAAATCAACTGTTTCAGTTCATTAATAAGTATTTAATACATGCCCCGAGCTTTGCTAATATTTCGTTGATTGGTTCTGGCGCAAATTTAACTGGGCTTCCACAATGGGTTGAAAAAAAACTTCAAAAAGAACGCCGTCCACCAATGGATGGGCTATTTTCAACACCACAAGTAAACTCCAATTACATGATTGCAATGGGGCAAATTATCTATGGCCATCGCATCGGCTTGTTAAAAAATCCAAGCCCTTCATTTTTTCAATCGGTTGCATCTAAATTGATGTCGTTTGGCCAAGCATAAAATATTAACATCCTGTATTTTTTCTGTATGCGACCAAATGGCCATATGGTATACTAATTAACAATGGAAAACAAAGCAATTCATCAGTACGCAAATATTAAAGTTGTTGGGGTAGGTGGGGCTGGGGGAAATGCCGTAAACCGAATGATTGTATCATGCCTAGAAGGCGTTGAATTCTGGGTCGTCAATACTGATCTTCAAGCCTTAAATATATCGTTGGCTGAACATCGGTTGCAAATTGGTGAAAAACTAACCAAGGGCCTGGGCGGCGGTGCTCAGCCAGCCGTTGGTGCGCAAGCAGCCAAAGAAAGCAAAGATGACATTGAAGCGGCGTTAAGTGGTGCGGATATGGTATTTATTACTGCAGGAATGGGTGGGGGAACAGGAACGGGCGCTGCTCCAGTCATTGCAAATATTGCAAAAGAGCAGGGGGCATTAACGGTTGCAGTGGTTACCAAGCCCTTTCGATTTGAAGGCCCAATTCGTGCCAGACAAGCTGAAGAAGGGTTGGCGCATCTTCGAGATGAAGTTGATGCATTAATTGTTATTCCTAACGATAAATTATTGCAGGTGGTTGAGCGCGAAACATCCTTGGTTGATTCCTTCAAAATTGCAGATGATGTTTTAAAACAAGGTGTGCAAGGGATTGCTGACTTAATCACAAATCCTGGCCTGGTAAACTTAGATTTTGCAGATGTCAAAACCGTGATGGCAAATTCAGGCTCGGCAATGATGGGCATTGGTCGGGCAACTGGCGAAAACAGAGCCATTGAAGCAGCTGAAAAGGCCATTTCTTCTCCGTTGCTTGAGGAAACAATCAATGGTGCAACGGGTGTCTTGCTCAATGTGAGTGGTGGCGAAAGTTTGGCCTTGCATGAAGTCAACGATGTCGCCGATATCATTTACTCTGCTGTAGACAAGGATGCCAATATATTATTTGGGTCAGTTGTAGAAGAAGCCCTAGGCGATGAAATTATGGTAACTGTTATTGCGACAGGGTTTAAGACAGATGCCTTGTCTGAATCGCCAACCAAGTCCAATGAGTTTGGTTTATTTGAAGAGCCTAAACCTGAAATCCCTGTTGTTAATACAGAAGATGCGGCGTTCAAACCCGTTCAGGCATCGGCTTTATCTGAATCAAACGATTATCTCAATCGCTCTCCAGACAGCCCGTATGCCAGTAACCAGCAGGCATCGCGTCAACCATACCGTTCGTACGATCCTCCCCAGCCAACCTACGCTCAAAAAGTTCAACATGATGCATCGTCACAAGATGACGTTGACAACGATATCCCCCCATTTTTAAAGCCGTTTGTTTCGTCATAACGCTGTTTTTTTGTGAGTAATATAAAAGGCATCCTAAATAAATGCATCCTGTGTTCGGGTGTTTCAATTGATTCGCGACGCACGAAGCCAGGTGAGTTTTTTGTTGCATTGCGCGGCAATAGCAATGGCAATCAGTTTGTCGCAGATGCCTTTAAAAATGGTGCAGAATATGCATTAATTGATGACCCGAATTATCAAATAAATGATCGCTGTTTGTTGGTTGACAATGCGCTTTTAACACTACAAGAAATGGCAACATTGCATCGAAAACAGCTCTCAAATGTACCGCTAATTGTGGTTGCAGGTTCCAACGGCAAAACAACAACAAAAGAACTGATACATGCTGTTCTCAGCAAAAAATACAATGCAATCAAAACCCCCCATAATCTGAACAATCACATTGGGGTGCCACTTAGTATTTTGGGATTAAAAAAAGAAACTGGCATTGCAGTCATAGAAATTGGTGCGAATCACCCAGGCGAGCATTTAAATTTATGCAACATCAGTCAACCAAATATGGCCATTGTCACCAATTGTGGGAAAGATCACTTGGAGGGTTATGGGTCAATTCAAGGGGTCATTGATGCGAATGCCGAGGTGTATCGATATATCGACGAGCATCGCGGAGTTGCCGTTGTAAATGGAGGGGATCAAACATTAATGGGACTGTCTGATGGGTTGAATCGTATTATCTTTGGGCATCATCCTAAAAGTGACGTTTCTGCATCCATTCTTGATCATTACCCTACGCTTGCCCTGGAAGTGAGGGCGGCGCATTCAACATGGCAACAGCACACCCATTTATATGGCCAATGCCATGCCCATAATATTTTGGCTGCGATTTCCATAGGCCGCCATTTTGGGGTCGATGATACGGCCATTTCTAGTGCCATTGCTTCATATAAACCGTCAAATAATCGGTCACAGAGGATAACTTGGAATGGCAACGACATATTTTTGGATGCTTACAACGCAAACCCAAGCAGCATGATGGCCATGTTGGATTTTTTTGATGCATTGCCATCGCATAAAAAAATTGTGATATTGGGTGGCATGAAAGAATTGGGTGCGGCCAGTGAAGCCGAGCATGCAGCTGTGCTTGAGCGGCTATCCACCATGACCATCGCTCATGTATTTTTAGTTGGAAAAGAATACGAAGGTTCAGGACATGCAATAAATTGCATGCAATTTGATACTGCTCACACGTTAAAGCGCCATTTGGGTTCACAGTCGTTTAGCGGGTTCCACATATTGGTTAAAGGGTCGCGAGGCTATGCATTGGAAACATTGTTTGCGTAAGTAAAAACTGGATCATGCCTTGGTCCAATTCAAAACTCGTGTGTGTTTTTGCTATGCACGCATTGGTGTTACACTACGTATTGTAAATGATGCGTCAACGATTTGCCCAAGCGGCTTCTTCTTATGATCAATATGCAACTATTCAGGAATTATCGGCTGCATTAATTTCAAATGTTACATTAACTCATCAACCCAAACGCATATTGGATATTGGTTGCGGCACAGGGTATTTAACACAACAAATGGCCAATCAATACCCACAATCATCCATTGATGCGGTGGATGCATCAGCGTCGATGATCAACCAGTTCATGGGGCGAAATTTAAGAAATGCACGCCCGATATGCATGCAATATAGTGACTTTTTACCAGGCGGCCAATATGATTTAATTGTATCAAATGCGGCGTTGCATTGGATGAATATCCCCCAATCATTGGCTAATATGTCATTACAGCTAGCCAAAACAGGTGTTGCTATATTTACCATTTTTGGCCAAGGAACATCGCCCGAGTTGCGGCAACTTTTACCATTAATTCATCGGCCAAAATGGGTGGTGTCCGACACATTTATGACGGAAGAAGAAATCACATATTGTGGTCAATCAAGCTTTAAATCGTGGTGCATCACACGTCATCAACAAACGCAGCGTTTTGATTCAATAATGGATATGATGACCACGCAAAAGCACACAGGGGTTAATGCCAAATTGCATAGCGAGGGGTTGTGGACCCCAAGGCAATTAAAAATATTGGAAGATGCCTTTATGGTGCATTATGGCCAAATTCAGTTAAGTTACGATATTTTTCTATGTGTAGGACAAAATGCCGATGGTTAGGTTAACGCTCCAGGCCGACGATGCGTTGGATCAATCAAGCAAAGTGGTATGCATTACAGGTACTGGTACTGGTGTTGGAAAAACAGTCGTTACGGGGTTATTGGCAAAAGAATATGGTAAAAGCGAATTGGTAGTTACCCAAAAATGGGTACAATCTGGCGATCTGCAATCACCAGACATACAAGTGCATGATGCATTATCAAATCAAACCTGCGGCGACGAGTGGGCGGCACAACGGCAAGTGTATTCATTTGAACACCCCGTGTCCCCTCATTTGGCTGCTGAGTTATCCAATGCATCGGTTGACATTAATGCATTGATGAATGCTACCCATGTTCTTAAAGAGAATTTTGATCGTGTATTGGTTGAAACCAGTGGTGGTATTATGGTGCCCCTCACACGACAGCATTCATTTGCAGATGCACTCTCAATGATGAGTATTCCCACAATTGTTGTGGTTCCAAATCAGCTGGGGTGTATCAACCATGCGTTACTAACATTATCCATTCTTCAAGCAAAGCATATTCCAGTAATGGGGTTTATTATGAATCATTGGGGGTTAAAAATCGATGCAATGCACCACGATAACCCCCGCATTATTGCTGACATGAGCAATGCCAACTACTTAGGGGATGTTTGGTGTTGTGACGAAACGCCTTAACGTTAACATAGGGATTTGTTGTATTGACCAAGCTTGCTTGGAATTTTAGACTTTGTTAATGAAGCCTTTAATCAATGATTGGTTAGCAAACGATTTGGCCCACAATTGGCATCCTTTCATGCAAATGAAAGATTTTGAAACGTACCCTCCAAAGCGTATTATCCGTTCAGAGGGCATTCGGTTGTTTTCCGAGGACACCTGGTATTACGATACGATTTCAAGCTGGTGGTGTAATATTTTAGGTCACCGGCATCCAGCCCTTGTACAGGCAATGGTCGATCAATTGGATCGTTTGGATCACATTATGTTTGGTAACTTTACACATGATGGCGCCATTGAGTTATCAAAAAAGCTGGTTGAAATAACGCCAAATGGGTTAAATCATGTGTATTATTCGGATAATGGGTCCACAGCAATAGAGGTTGCCATTAAAATGTCATTGAATTATTGGCATAACCTCAACCAATCCAAAAAGACAGCCATGGTGAGTTTTTCAGGGTCTTATCACGGGGATACCATTGGCGCCATGAGTGTCAGTGGTGTTGCTCAATTTAATTCAGTGTTTAAGCCACTCATGACACCATCTATATGCCTACCAAATCCATCCAATAATGAATCAGCTGCCATTCAGGCACTGCATGATTATTTAAAAACGCACGCGGATCAAGTCGCCGCAGTTGTTGTTGAGCCCTTGCTTATGGGGGCTGGTGGCATGCAAGTAACAACACCGAATTTTTTTAAAGAGGTAAGGCAATTGACCCAGCAGTTTAATGTACATTTAATTTCGGATGAAGTGGCCACAGGTTTTGGCCGATTGGGGTCAATGTTTGCTTCACAAATGGCCAATGTTACCCCAGATTTTTTGTGTTTATCAAAAGCCCTAACCAATGGCCAATTACCGTTAGCGGTAACACTGTTAACCAGTGATATTTACCATGCATTTTATGCTGATTTTGATGACAATAAAACGTTTTATCATGGCCACACATTTACAGCAAACCCATTGGGGTGCGCCGTTGCAAATGAAACACTAGCGGTTCTTGATAGCATTGATTGGACATCCAATGTTAATCATCTTCATGTAAAGCTAAGTGCTGAATTCCATGAATTGTGTGATCGTTTTCGATTTTTATCCAACCCCAGGGCCATTGGTGCTGTGGCTGCTGTTGATGTGACATCTACCACCCATCGCGCGCTATTTAAGCTGTCACAATTGGCATTTGACTATCATCTAACCATTCGACCAATTGGCCAAAGCATCTATTTATATCTTCCTATTGTTACAACATCTGAAGAATGTGATGATATTCTTGATCGGCTTAATCAATGCTTAACATATGCTGAACAGATGATTCTATTTTAAAAAGCGCATGATTCAGCTATAATTTATGCTATGCAAACAGGGTTATTGGTTTTAGAAATCATCTCAGGGGTTCTTTTAATTGGCGCCATATTATTGCATTCACCTAAAAGTGAAGGCATGGGGGCCATTGGTGGTCAGGCCCGTTCGTTTAAACCACCAACGGATGACATGGAATCTGGGCTAAAAAAGTTAACCTTTATATTGGCCCTGTTATTTTTTGGTACAGCCTTGCTTTTGGGCCTTTTCTTCTAGGTGATGAATCGCATAATTTGGGGCGTTCTTCTTGGGTTTTCAGTTGTTGTTTACCCACTTGATTTAACACTAAATACCCAATTGGATGAAAAATTAGACCAAATTAGCAAAAAAGAGCAGTCGCAAACACTGTTTAAGTTTAATGTGCTTCGTTCGATTGAAATTAAAGGGTTGAATCAAATTTCTGAAGACATTGTCCGAAATGAGCTAATGGTTTTTAAAGGAGATATCTTAAATCCTTATGTGGTTAGTCGAAACCTAAAGCGCATCAAAGCCATCGGCTATTTTGATGATGTTGAATCTCAATTAATTGATTTTGAGGGGGGAAAGAAATGGGTAATTACCGTTAAGGAAAACCCTATTGTGAATCAAATAGTAATCAAAGGCAACGACAGTATCAATTCCGACGTTATTATTGATCAGGTTGAGACCAGTGGTGGTGAGGTATTTAATTTTGGCACCATTCGAACTGATATCCTCAATATTGAAGACCACTATAAATCCGAGGGATTTTTATTTACAAAAGTTAGTAAAGTAGATTTGCCAACATATCAAGACCCAACCTTGGTTTTTTATGTTGAAGAAAGCCAATTTGATTCCATTGATGTTTCCGGCAACACAAAAACAAAAGACTATGTTATTCTTCGCGAAATTGACATCAAAACGGGTGATAAAGTCAACGAAGTTGAGCTCAAAAAGAATTTGGGCCGTGTTTTCAACCTTAACTATTTTTCAGAAGTTGTTCCGGATCTTATGCCATCACCAGCAACCAAAAATGCGTATGACTTACTGATTAATGTCAAAGAAAAGTCGACAGATAGCATTAATGTTGGTGGTGGTTGGGGGCAGCAAAATGGTGGGTTTCTATACTCTGACTTAAATATTAATAATTTTTTAGGAACGGGTCAGTTAATTGCATTAAGGGGGCAGTGGGGTGGTAGAGTTCAAACGTATCAGTTTAAATATTTTAATCCTTGGATGTTTGGAGAACGTCGATCATTGACGTACAGGGCATGGAACACGAAGGGGAGTTTTGGTTTTAACAACATGTTGTCTAGTGGCTATCGGCCAGAAACGCGGTATGGGATGGATGTTGCGGTTGGCCTACCGCATTCTTACGAGCTTCGTTCAACCCATAAAGCCAAGATAGAAAATGTCTATGTATCAGAAACGGATAGTACACGGTCGTATTCAATTCAAAGTTATGCCTATTCATTGAGTTATGATACAAGGGACATAAAATTTAGCCCACTGAATGGGGTGTACCATTTTGTCACTATCGAAAATGGGTTTAAATTAAAATCGAACGCGTTGCAATTTACACGATACGACGCCAGTTTTTCCAATTTTTTTCAAACGGCTGAAAAACAAACCATTGCCACACGTCTGATGATTGGGAAAATCAATGGAAACATTGAGATGACTGAATATTACTATATTGGCGGACCAAATACTGTTCGTGGTTACATTGAGTACCCTTATTCATTTGGTTTTGGTCGGGCACAATTGTTGGGCAATGTTGAATATCGTTTTTTATTGAGTGATATCATCCAGTTTTTATTTTTTGTTGATGCCGGTTGGGCAAGTTCCATGGGCAGTGATTTTACCAAAGGGAAAGTGGGCAAAGGGGTTGGCTTTAGAATAAACTCTCCGCTGGGGCCAATTCGTATTGATTTTGGTATTGACGAATTGGGTGAAATGAGAACACACTTTAATATTGGACATATTTTTTGAGGAGGAACATGATGAAACTGATAATAATTATTTTAGGGGTGGTTATGACCACAGGGTTTACTCATGCAGAGGCCATTGGTTTTGTGGACATGCAAAAAGTATTTGTGAATTATAAAGAAACTGATCAGCATCGAAAGGATTTTGAAAAAAAGCAGGAAGCATTAACCAAGGAGCTTGAAGAAAAGAAAAAGCTGGTTGAAAAGGCTCAAAAAGACAATGCAAAGCCAGAGGAAATCCAAAAACTGGTCATGGAGATTCAGGAAGAATTGCAACCAAAACAAGAAGAGCTAATGCAACTAAACGGTCAGATTATGGCTAAAATACGTTTGGATATCATTAAATCAACCAAAAAAGTAGCCAAAGAATACGGCATTGATTTGGTGCTTGATCAACAAGCGGTGCTTAGTGGCGGGTTCGATTTAACCGATTTTGTACTTGAAGATTTAAATGATTAACTAACATTGAAACTGTCAGATATTCATTCCATCGTAGGGGGGGACTACATCAATCCCAACGAAGAAATTACGATTACAGGCATTCAGTCATTGGAGCATGCTGGGCCGTTTGATATTGCCTTTGTTTTTCGTGGTCTCCCAGAAAGTAATGCCGTCTCAGCTGCAGCAATTGTAACAAAAACACCGATAACAACATTATCTATTCCTCAAATTATTTCAAATAACCCCCGATTGGCCATGACCAAATTGCTGCAAGCATGGGTAGCCAGAGAGGCGGCCCAAGGTGTTGACCATGCCACACATATGTTGTCATCTGTGCATGAGTCAGTAACATTAACGGCGCCTGTTCATATTGGTGCATTTGTGTCCATTGGAAAAAATACTCGCATTGGATCAAATACCATCATTCATCCAAATGTAACCATTGGTGATGATTGCATCATCGGCAATGATTGTACCATTCACTCAAATGCAAGCATTTACAATAAAACAATCATTGGAAGCCATTCCATTGTTCATTCGGGCGCTGTACTGGGAGGCGATGGGTTTGGCTATGAAAAGGTGGCACAATCTTGGGAAAAGATACCTCATATTGGTAGCGTGGTGGTTGGAGATAACGTGGAAATTGGCTGTAACGCTTGTATTGATAAAGGGTGTTTGGGGCCCACACGCATTGGCAATGGGGTCAAGCTCGACAACTTTGTGCATATTGCACACAACTGTTGCATTGGTGATAGCACTGTAATTGCTGGTGGAACGTTGGTTGGTGGCAGTGTTGTTATTGGTAGCCAATGCATTATTGCTGGAAATGTTGCCATTGCTGACAATCGCACGATTGAGGACGGTGCTACAGTTTTGGGAAATGCCGGAGTAACAAGAAATATTTTGAAGGGGCAAGTTGTTTCAGGTTTTCCCGCAAGGTTGCACAAAGATAATTTGAAAAAGAATGCGTTTTTAAACCGTTTGTATGATCAAGCAATTGAAAATAAACCGTAAAACAGTCAAAATAAGATGATGGTTCAGTTTCTTTTTTTAATTATTTTCTCCATATCTGTGTTTGCAAGCCCCACAATCTATGGCCCCACGGGGTTAATTGAGATGCCATCTGCCCAATCCATTGCATACAAACAAGTGAATTTTGCTGTTGATTATGCCTTAAATAACGATGAAGAGGGCGAGTCAAAAAATAATTTTTTCTACAAGTTTAATTTGGGGTCCTTTGAAAATTGGGAGCTCGGTATTCTTGGCGGATCTTTCCTAGATGAAGGCGTGTTTGTCAATATGAAATATTTTCTAATGTCAAATCAAGAGGAAAACCCGCTTTCAATTGCGGCTGGCCTTGAGCGGATAGGTTCAAATTCAGATTTAGCAACATATTTAGTGACATCAAAGCGTTTTGATGGTGGCTTGCATGGCCATTTTGGCTTTAAGGCGTACCTGCAAGACAGCTTGTATGCATCTGCGATGCTTGGATTTGAATATTTTTCTGATGAAAAGGTGTCGTTTTTAGTTGATATTACAGGCGAAAAAAATGAAGCTTATGTGTTAAATGGGGGAACAAAAATTTTTATAGACCCTGATGTTTCGCTTAGGATTTACTTGGTTGATATTACTAAAAATAGAGCGGCACAAGAAACCTTGTATACATTTGGTTTGTCCATCAGTAAGTATATTTAACATGCCATAAAAATTATGGTAAAGTATAATAAGGTTAAATAGTGAATCAAATTATTGAAGTAAAACTTGTTAAAAAAAACATCAATTTTGTAGCAACCGCCTCTCTTTTTCCTTCGTGCAAAGGGGTTGGAAAAACAAAAAAAGAAGCCCTTTCTAAATTGTCCCATTCAATTTCAAGGTTCATTTCTGGCCACATTAAAAGCACGTTATCAACGTTATTTTCGTCCAATAACTACACGCAGGTTGTTCTTGATCAGACAACTCTTGGGCAGTCTCAAACCTTGGCGTTTCATTTGAATCACGGCGAACCCAGTGCGCAGAAAACATTTTTGTTTAAAGTGCCCTCCATTGAGCAAGAGGATGCCACATCAAGTAGTATTGAATCAAGTGTTGAATTGCCAGAGTATGATTCAATATTAAATAAATCAATTATTGCTGAAGAAAATGATGCCCAAGCAGATATTCTTGAGCTTCTTGGGCATGACCGACCTTCTCAAGATTCTGATGAGATTATTTTTGGATTTCCATTGAACTTTAACTAATGAGTAAGTTTCCACTAACCACCATTCGGCATAGTGCTGCCCATGTTCTTGCCCAAGCTGTTCAAATGATTCATCCAGAAGCTAAATTAGCCATAGGGCCAGCGATTGATTCGGGCTTTTACTATGACTTTGAATTGCCTGAACCTTTAACAGAGACTGATTTAGAGGCCATTGAGAAACAAATGGTTCAAATCATAAATGAAGGACAGCCCTTTAAGCAATACTCCATGACGCAACAAGATGCTCGGCGTTATTTTGAATCTTCCAATCAATCGTATAAAGTTGAAATTATTGATGATTTGAATGTGGATGAGGTCTCCATTTATGAAAATGGGCCCTTTGTTGATTTATGCCGTGGTCCGCATGTCGAAAAAACAAGTCAAATTGGAGCAGTTAAACTTTTAAAAGTATCGGGCGCGTATTGGCGAGGCTCAGAAAACAATAAAATGCTTCAGCGGATATACGGTACGGCATGGCCGACAAAAAAAGAATTAAACGTGTATCTTAATCAGTTAGAAGAAGCAAAAAAACGCGATCACCGAAAATTAGGAAAAGAATTGCAGTTATTTAGCATAAATGATGATATTGGCGGTGGCTTGGTTCTGTGGCATCCAAAAGGTGCGGCTGTCCGTCAGGTGATTGAACAACTGTGGCGAAATGAGCATCAGCGTAATGGGTACAGCATGGTATTTACGCCTCATATAGGTCGGGCGAATTTGTGGAATACCAGTGGTCATCTGGAGTTTTATTCCGATAATATGTTTTCACCTGTCGATATCGATGAATCGTCCTATTATTTAAAACCAATGAATTGCCCATTCCATATTGCAATTTACAAACAGCAGCAAGTTTCGTACAAAGAGTTACCATTGCGCTATGCTGAGCTTGGAACAGTGTATCGTAATGAGCGATCAGGGGTGCTTCATGGGTTGCTGCGTGTTAGGGGGTTTACCCAAGATGATGCTCATATTTTTTGTACAAAAGACCAGGCCCAAGACGAAGTGCTAAATGCACTTACCTTTAGCTTATCAATGCTCAAAACATTTGGTTTTGAGGATTACGAGTTGTTTTTATCAACTCGGCCAGAATCCAAGTTTGTTGGTGATCCAAAGGATTGGGATATTGCTGAAAAGGCATTAGAGGATGCCTTGAAAACACAAGGTCTACCCTTTGAAATCGACCAAGGAGGCGGCGCATTCTATGGCCCAAAAATTGACATTAAAATTAATGATTCAATTGGTCGAAAGTGGCAGTGTTCAACCATTCAATTTGATTTTAATTTGCCAGAAAAATTTAAAATGACGTACATCAATTCTAATGGAGAAAAACAAACCCCGTTTATGATTCACCGAGCATTGTTAGGTTCTATTGAGCGTTTTTTTGGCATTCTAATTGAGCATTATGCCGGTAAATTTCCCACGTGGTTGGCCCCCATTCAATGCCGGTTGTTGCCATTGGTGGATTCAGCAACAGTGTTTTCCGGTGAAGTTGCCCAAGCTTTAGATCGTGCTGGAATTCGTTACGATGTGGATGACTCAAACGAAAAACTGGGCTATAAAGTTAGGAAAGCTCAGCTTGAAAAGATTCCATTGGCTGTAATTATTGGTGAAAAAGAAGTCAGTGAGAAAAAATTAACCATTCGCTCGCGTGATTCAAAATTTCAACCGATACTTACTGTAAATGAATTTATACAACAGATTTTAGAAAAAAAACTATAGGAGGATTCCAATTAAAAAATACATAAAAAACGAAAAAATAAAGGCCAAGGAAGTTCGAATAGTTGGCTTGGATGGCGACCAATTGGGCGTAATGTCTTTGCAACGTGCGATTGAAATGGCAAAAGATCAAGACTTGGACTTGTTATTAATATCTGAACAGGCCACTCCCCCGGTGTGTAAAATTGTTAATTTTGGCCAGTTTAGATATCAGCAACAAAAAAAAGAAAAAAAAGCGAAAAAAAATACAAAAACTCAAATCATTAAAGAGTTAAAGTTGACCCCAAAAATATCGGATCATGATTATCACGTCCGATTGAAAAATGGGATCAAATTTTTGCAAAAAGGGTATTTAATTAAAATTGCTGTTTTTTTTAAGGGGCGTGAAATGACGCACCCAGAAATAGGTAAAAACTTGCTGAATCGATATAAAGAGGATATAAAAGAATATGGTGACGTCTCGACATCATTGACACAAGGGCATCGAACGTTATATTTTGTTATCAACCCAAAGTAATGGGGGTTAGGAAGCATTATCATGAAAAAATTCAAGCAAAAAACAAACAGTTCTGCAAAAAAAAGATTTAAAATTACTGGTACAGGAAAGATCATGAGGCGAAAAATTGGCATGCGTCATTTGTTATCTCATCGATCTGCAAGGACAAAAATTTGCAAGCGAGGCGATTTTGAAATATCATCGTCAGACAAGCAAAAGCTTAAAATTTTGATGCCAGGCATATAAGGAGAAGATTATGTCACGTGTAAAACGAGGAAACGTTGCAAGAAACCGCCGAAAAAAAATCTTAAAATTAGCCAAAGGATTCAGAGCATCATTATCTGTTCTTTATCGTCAGGCGAAACCTGCTGTATTTCGAGCGTTATCGTATCAGTACAGGGATAGACGTAGAAGAAAACGAGATTTTAGAAAGCTGTGGATTGCAAGAATCAATGGTGCTTTAAGTACAACAACCCTTAATTACTCAAGATTCGTTTCATTGGTATCGAAAAAAGATATACGGCTCAACAGAAAAATGTTAAGTGAATTATCGATAGAATCACCAGAAACATTTGATGAGCTTGTACGTTTTGTTCAGTCTTAAAGGAGTTTAAATGATTGAAATGCATTTGGGAGGGTTGGGATTTGACCCTAAAAATATGTCCCCAATTGTGTTGCTAAGAGACACTGAGGAGCGTAATTTTTTACCCATTTGGATTGGAATGTTCGAAGCTGCAGCTATTGCAATGGAACTTCAGGATTTTAAGCCCCCCCGTCCAATGACCCATGATTTGCTTATTAAGTTTTGTGAAAGCTTAGGGGCTTCCATTCACCGAATTGTAATTAATGAGATTAGTGACAATACCTTTTATGCTGTGATAGATTTAACAAAAAATGACTCAGAAGAAAAAATTAGAATTGATGCACGACCATCCGATGCTATAGCTGTGGCAGTTCGAACAAAAGCAAAGATATTTGTGTCAGAATCTGTGATGATGAAAGCAAAAATGGTAAATGCAGAGAAGGACGAAAAAGAAACAAAAAAGTTTAATAGCTTCATTGACAACATTAAACCTGAAGACTTCTCAAGTTATTTCGACTCTCGATAATTTATCCTTGATTCTTATTTAACAATACCCATTGTTCCAATACTATGACGCATAACCGTCATAGTATTTCGTGCATAGGCCTACCTTTGGATGTATAATAAACTAAAATCCCATGTTGTATTGAAAGGTGATCGTGTGTTTAAAACAAATTTACAAGTGAATATACTTATTTCCGTTATTTTGGGAATTCTTGCTGGTTTTTTTGCTAAAGACTTTGGATCTTTTTATTCGTTTTTAGGGAAAGGGTTCATAACTATTTTAAAGTATATTGTGGTTCCTTTGGTGTTTGCATCCTTGGTTTCCGGGGTTATTAGCCTGGGAAATTTAAGTGCATTGCGAAACATGGGGCTTAAAACATTAACTTTTTTTGTAGGGACAACAACAATTGCATCTGGGATTGGCATATTTTTTGCGATTGTTATTAACCCAGGAAATGGGTTTAGTTTGCCATCTGCCCAAGACGCAGCGCAATCAAAAGCCATGACAATCAAAGAAATGTTGTGGCAAATTATACCCACTGATTTTATTGGGTTTATGTCTGGGGGAAATATGTTATTTTTAATTTTTATGTCGATTTTAATAGGGGTTATTTTAGTCGGGTTTGGTCAAAAAATTGCATTTCCTGTTGATGAACTATTTGAAGGGTTTAATGAATTTATGATGATTATCACCGGTTGGGTGATTGCTATCTCACCAATTGGTATTTTTGGTTTGGTTGCACAACTGATTATTACCACTGGTGTGGCATCGTTTATCCCCTTGTTAAAGTATATGTTGGTTGTGATTATTGGGCTATTGGTTCATGCCGTGGTTATTCTTCCTGTCTTAATAAAGTTGGTGGTAAAATGTTCCCCCATTTCTGTCGCTAAGGATGTATTAACGTCCCTGGCCACTGGCTTTACAACGGCAAGCTCTGCAGCGACCTTACCTATTTTGTTGGAGGATGTCCGTAAAAAATTAAAGGTGCCAAATAAAGTAGCCAGCTTTGTTTTGCCCCTTGGCATCACCATTAATATGGATGGTACCGCATTGTTTCAATCGGTTGCTGCAATTTTTATCGCTCAAATATATGGCATTCCTGTTACATTAACCAGTGTGTTTATGATAACCTTTATTGCTATTTTGGCCTCAATCGGAGCGGCAGCCGTGCCAAGTGCTGGTATTATTACCTTAGCAATGATTCTAACAGCCATAGGCGCACCTTTAGAGGGAACTGCAATTATTCTTGGGATTGATCGTATATTGGATATGATACGAACCACCGTTAATCTATGGGGAAACACCACCGCGTCATTGGTTGTTACCAAGTGGTTGGGTGAAGATGCCTATGCAAATTAGCATTAATTGGTGCTAATGCGTATGAAATTGTTTTAATCGCCGTTGCTGGTCTTTTTCGAATGCAAAATCCCATATGAATTGTTGGGGGAATTTGCATACATGTTGGCATAATGCATCGTATGATATGTTGTTTGGAGAAATTACCCCATTGATTTCTTTATAATGAATGGGGTGCTCTGATGCAATGTAAATTGGCGTGAGTATGTTTCGTTTTCGAATGTAGTTAATCATTCGACCATTGGTGGAGTGGTTATACAGTAACACCAGCATGGTTTCTGTGTGTGACACATCATGAATGCTTCGAATATTAAATGAATGAATGTTTGGGTGCTGAAATATGGCCAGAGATGTGCATTTTTTATCATTTAAACATGTAAAAATATGAAGATGCATGGCCTTGATTATATTAAAATAAAATAAAAATTTAAAGGGGGCCAGTAGTGTTCTTGTTGAATTCGTTGCCAGGACACTAGACCGTTTGGGTTGATGCCGTTATTCTTACATTTGGGAGATGTATAATAAATCTAAAACAGAACAGTTATTTGAGTTAGCTGCTCAAATCGATGGTTTTGACGATCAATCATATCAGAAAAACATTCTTGAAGAAGTGGCGTGCATTTATGATTTTCATGCAGCCGGCTACATCACGATTTTTGAAAAATCAAACATTAAATGTGGCCCTATTGTTTCTAGAAAGTTACCGTTAAGTGAGTCTGATTTGAGACGGTTTTTATCCGAGGAGACATTTTCTTGGCAAAGCGACGATGCGCCATACATCGGCACATTTAACGACCACTCAATTATTGGGGTGCCGTTTAAACCATATACCTGGGGTTTATTTTTTTCCACTAAACTGCCCCTAAATGCTGATATTATTTCGTTGCAAACATTTGCTAAAACAATATCCATTTGGTTTAACCAATATAAGCGACTGCAGACTGAACCTTCAGATTTTAACCATCAGCATGATTTGAAACGAAAATATGATGCGTTGCAAATATTGTGCCCTTTTGCAGAGTGGGAATGGGATTTGGCAACCAACCAATGCATTATTTCTGACTCATTTCTTGCATTTTTTGATTATTCAACCATTAAAGATCATTACTCGATATCTGATTTGTATGACTTAATGGGCGATGTCAATGTGGCCCGCTTTAAGCACTGTGTTTATATGGCGGTAAAAAATCGGCATCAGGTATTGGAAGTCTTCAAATGCCCGCTAATAAATCAGCCAGGCGTTCAGCATATTCAAATGTTATTTGACCCTGTTTTTAATGGCGACGCCTTGGTTTCCATTACGGGTTATTGCCGTGATACTGGCCGCACTGAGACAGCCAATCACCATGTAGCCCATTGGTTTTCAGCAGAATGGATGCAAGACATGCCCCTTATACCAATTGAATGGGAGCTGCATTCAAATAACCGTTGCAAAATGATTGATTTACCATGGCATGAATGGCGTTCTAAGGAGATTTCTAGTTGCATTATGGCGGCGTTACCAGCAGAGCTTTCGAAATGGTTTAAGCATAATCCTGGCCACCACCAGATGAATATAGAAGTTCGTCTCCCATTTTCAAGGTGCCCAATTCAGCTTATAGCAACAGCAACTTTGGGAAATCATGCGTTATGGCGAGGGTTTATTATTGTTTCGAATGAAAAAAACAGGCACTCATTTGGCTGGAATCAGCCGTCAATTCATGTGTCAGCATTTCAGCAGCAGATATCATGTTTTCTTCAAGCCATGGCCAATTTAGATGTAATCTCTGGTGTTTTATCTGTGATTGATTATTTATCCGGGTTGGGACGATATTCAAAGGTGGCGTATCAGTTTGACGAGTTTTGGCAACAAATTCAAGCGTCGTTAACCCATGCCCAATACCCCGTGGCATTTAAGAAAAATGTGGATCACCAGCTGCAGATTCCTCATGCCCAGTTGGGGCTGTCTTTGGTTTCATTTTTATTAAATGAGTTTCACTTGCTGGATGGATCACTTAGCATTCATTGCCATGAGCCTGTTATTGTTGAATCGAACATCGTTGGTTTGCCCCAGTCCTCACGGGTGATTGAGTTATCGATTAATGCTAAAAAAGTGGTGGATGTTCCAGATATTGTTCAACAGTTGTTTCAATTGGCCTTAATGGGCACTGGGATTGATGTTTTATTTTTGTTTAATCACAGTGATTGGAAGTGTCGGATATACCTTGAAGCACAACTTATCGAAAGCCAAGCACCAATGTCGGCCCAAGGCATGCATGTATTGCCACCCATTGATAATAAAACAATTTTAATTGTTGATGACGATCATTATAATATTCAAACCATAGAGGTGTTGTTGCAAGGGCATGGGTTTAAGACCATTTCTGCGAATAATGGTGAAGAAGCGTTAACCATCGTTGGAGCTCCAAATAATATTGATGCAATTGTACTGGATTTGCGCATGCCCATATTGGACGGGTTTGGGTTTTTATCATCCGCAAAAAATAACGAATCTTACGCCCATATTCCAATTGTTGTGTTATCTGCAAATATTACCCCTGATGTGATTGAAAAATTAAATCAATTCCATGTGGATGCCATTATTGAAAAGCCATTTGAATCAGATGAGTTAATAGACCAAGTAGCTCAGGTAGTATTGCAGGGGCATAAAACAGAGGACGGGTTACAAGTATTTAAGCAATAATTTAATTTGTTCTTCAATGTCATCTGTTTTGGCAAGTTCTTTGGCGTGTTTCATAAACCCACGCTTAATTTCATCTTTTTGGTATCCCAGTTGTCGAAGTGCCAATGCAACATCATCGGAATCTTGTTGCATGATTCCTTGGGTATCAGATGCATTAACGGTTGGTTTTATTTCACCAATTGTTTGAACCTTGTCTTTAAGTTCAATAATTAATCGGCTTGCTGTTTTTTTGCCAATGCCAGGGCATTGAGTAATCAGCATTGCATTTTCGTTGGCAATAGCGGCTACAAGGTCTGGCATGGGCATGCTCGATAAAATTCCCATGGCCACTTTTGGGCCAATCCCTGAAACAGAAATGAGCTGTTCAAAAAAGGTGCGTTCAACTGTTGAATTAAATCCATAAAGTACATGCGCATCTTCTCTGACATGGTAATAAATAATAAGGCTGATATCATCTGAAATGTGATATTCTTGCATGGTTTTGGTGGTGCAGTGAATCAGGTACCCAATGCCGTTGGTTTGCACAACGATGGCATCGTCTAATTGAGCTTCAAGTGACCCTTTAATAGAATAAATCATCATTTAAATTGTACTGAATGGTGGTGGCAAATGGCAACTGCAAGGGCGTCTGCGACGTCATCTGGTGAGGGGACTTTTTTTAAATTTAACAATTCTTTTGTCATGAACTGGACTTGTTTTTTTTCTGCCATGCCATGCCCAATGAGGCATTGTTTAATTGTGGTTGGGCTATAATCATAAACGGGGATGTTTTTTTGAGCCAGATTGCACAATAGCACCCCTCTGGCTTGGCTAACCTGCATGGCTGTTTTAACATTTTTACTAAAAAATAATGCCTCAATGGCACACACATCGGGCTGATGGATGCTTAGTATCTCTGAAATATTATTGCTAATTGTAAGCAGGCGTTTCTCCATTGCATCATGTGGTGGTGTGCGAATGGCACCATAACTGATGGCATGCATGTTTCCGTTATTGATACCGATGATGCCAAATCCCACAATAGCAACGCCTGGATCTAGGCCTAAGATTCGCATAGTGACTAGTTTAACGATTATTGGTTACAATGTCATTATGGTTAAAACATGGCTTGGTGTGGTTGGAAGAAATGGGTCGGGAAAATCCACCGTTTGTGATTATTTGTCATCGCAGGGATTTCATGTTTACTCGCTGTCTGATATTGTGCGTCATCACGCACAAATGGATGGATTGCCAATGGACCGTGATACCCTAACTGAATTGGCAAATCAATTAAAAGATCAGCATGGAAAACATTACTTTGCCACTTGTGTGCTGGCCAATGCGGCTAACTCAGCAATGGTGGTATTTGATAGCATACGTCACCCGTTAGAATTGGAGACTTTGCGAAAAAGCGGGGTATGCTTTATTGGGGTACATGCCCCCTTAATTGATTGTTATGAACGGATTGTGCAACGTGCCAAAGGCACAGATCATGTGACATTTGAAGAATTTAAGCGACAAGATGACTATGAAATGAATGGAAAAAGTTCAGGGCAATTGATTTCAGAATGTTTGGGGATGTGTGATTATTCCATTGAAAATTCGGGTGATATTCAGCAACTGCATCGACAAGTGGATCATATTGTGAATCAACTAAAGGTTGCTCATGCCAACTAAATCTCGCTTGTTCATCACTGGCGGGGTGCCATTACAGGGGACTGTTGTTTCATCGGGGGCAAAAAATGCGGCACTGCCAATTCTAGCGGCCTGTATTTTGGTAAAAGGGCAGTACACAATTAAAAACGTTCCTCCCCTAAAAGATGTTATGACCATGTTAAAAATGCTCAATTCATTGGGGGTAAGGGCAGAATTAATACAAGGCAATGGGGTCATGATTATTAATGACCGAAAAATTCGGCATATTGCGCCATATGAGTTGGTGACTGCCATGCGGGCGTCATTTTTTGTTGCTGGCCCTATTTTGGCAAGAACCGGTTTTGCGAAGGTGCCCTTGCCAGGGGGTTGTGCGATTGGTACTCGCCCCATTGATATTCATTTGAAAGGGTTTAAAAGCATGGGGGTTGATATTAGTGTTGAGCATGGGTTTGTGCAAATGTTAACGCAACAGTTAACGGGTGCAAGAATATACCTGGATTTCCCTTCTGTCGGGGCAACTGAAAATGTGATGATGGCAGCAACCTTGGCCGTTGGCACAACCATCATTGAAAATGCTGCGCAAGAACCTGAAATTATTGATTTAGCAAATTTTTTAAACAGTGCGGGCGCATCGGTTAAAGGTGCAGGTACCTCCACCATCACCATTGAAGGCCAATCAGAATTAAGGGGGCAAAATTATGCCATCATTCCAGATAGAGTAGAAGTGGGCACCTTAATGATTGCAGCTGCAATCACCAAAGGCGATGTGTTTATAGAGGGTGCTTATGCAGATCATATTGAACCACTAATTCGAAAATTAAAAGAAGCAGGAGCAAGCATTGATGTGCACAACAATGGGATTCGTGTATATGGTGGCAACGAGTTAAATAGTGTGGATATAGAAACCATGCCGTTTCCAGGGTTTCCAACCGATATGCAAGCACAGTTTATGTCGTTGTTGTGCGTGGCATCAGGAACGGGCATTGTAACAGAAACCATCTTTGAAAATCGATTCATGCATGTGAATGAACTTATTCGTATGGGAGCAAACATTCGGGTGGATCAGCGACAAGCCATAATTCAAGGGGTGGGCCAATTGTATGGTGCTGAAGTTAAAATTACAGACCTTCGTGCAGGCGCTGCTTTAATTTTGGCAGGTTTGGCGGCCTCTGGAAAGACGTCTGTGTACGGATTGGAGCATTTGATTCGTGGGTATCATGACCTACCAAATAAATTGCAATCGCTAGGCGCTAATATTACAAGTCAATGATTCTTTTCTGGTTTCGGTCAATATTGAACATCGGGTCAGGCATTTTATCTGTATTGGTGGTTGCCACCTTACTGATTGAATTAATACTAATGTTAACCGTTTCAAAGCTTCAATTGTTCCACAACATCCATTACTACATATTTATTTTAATTCTACTTGATTCAATCATTCGACTCATTATTCGGCCGATAAAAGCCTTTGGTTACAAACGAATTTGGCTGGGGTTGTTATCCATTATTCCTATTTTAGCGTTTAATGGGGTGTCCTTTTTTGTTGATATTAATATTGGGGTTCAACAAATAATTTTGTTGATTATTGCAGTAACCCGAGTGCAACATTTATCTTTTTTATTTGAACCATTGCGCTCGAACCCCACGCAATCGTTTGTTGGGGGGTTTTTGATGTTCATTTTATTGGGGGCTGTTTTTTTTATGGTGCCAATGGCACACAATGGGTCGATAACGTTTATAGATGCCCTATTCACCGCTGCTTCTGCCATTTGTGTAACGGGGTTAAGTGTTGTTGATGTGGGGTCTAAATTAACACCCTTTGGCCAGATGATTTTGCTTGTTTTGATTCAAATTGGTGGGTTAGGGATCATGACATTTTATGCCTTGGTAACCATTTCACTAAACCAACGATTTTTAAGCGTTGAATCTCAGGAGTTTCAAGAAAGCTGGTCTACCGATAGCATGAAGGAGACATTTGGTCTGGTTCGGGCAATCATATACGTTACCATTTTTGTTGAGATTATTGGGGCTTTGTTTATTTTCTTTTTTTTATCGGGGCATATTGAAGACCCCAAAGTGCAATTGTTTTATGCCCTTTTCCATTCTGTATCTGCTTTTTGTAATGCGGGATTTTCCTTGTTTTCAGACAGCTTGTCTATTTTTTCATCGTCCATTTGGATGATGCTTACCTTTTCAGCGTTGATCATTATGGGGGGCATTGGGTTTCCTGTTATTTTTGAGTTTTATCATCGGTACATTGTTAAAGACAGGCATCGGCTTAAATTGCAAACAAAAATGGTAATATATGTATCGCTTTTATTGATTGGTGTTGGTGGCTTGGTATTGGTTCTTCAATCCCTGCATACTGGCGCATCTGGCGCATCGGTGATGACGGCAATCTTTCATTCCATTTCCGCACGAACTGCTGGATTTTCAATGCATGATCTAACCAGCTACAGCACAGCATCACTATGGTTTATATTATTTTTGATGTTTGTGGGTGCATCACCAGGGTCCACTGGTGGGGGTATAAAAACCACAACTTTTGGGTTGTTGGGGGTGGCGTTATTTTCTACGATTCGAGGGAATGCACGTATCCATATTTTTGGGCGACATATTAAACCCCAGGTGGTATTTAAGGCCATGGCGATTGTTACCATGTCCATTGCAATTGTATTTTTGTCTTTTTTCGTTTTGTTAACTACAGAGCGCATTCCTTTTTTGCCGCTGTTGTTTGAAACGGTGTCAGCATTTGCAACGGTAGGGTTTTCTCTGGGCGCTACCACTGAGTTAACAAGCATAGGAAAAGTGGTGATTATATTTTTAATGTTTTTTGGTCGGGTTGGCCCGTTAACCTTGGCCATTGCACTAACGAAACGTCAAAAAACAGCCAACTACAAGTTGCCTGATGAACATGTGTTGCTGGGATAATCTTGTTCAATTGGTATAGAATGGGTTTAATAATCATATGAAAAAATCGGTTGCCGTAATCAGTTTGGGAAAGTTTGGGATTCAATTGGCCATTAGTTTGAGTCAAAAAGGGTATGATGTAGTGGCCATTGACACCAATCCAGAACGCGTTGATGAGATAAAAGAGTTGGTGAATTTTTCAGTTGTATTGGATGCAACCGATGAAAAAGCCATGCGATCGGTTAATGTAGATACTGTTGATATTGCTGTTGTTTCCATGGGAACCAACGTTCAGTCCAGTTTATTGACCACCGCATTGCTGCAAAAATTAGGGGTGGTGGAAATCTATGTTCGAAGCATTAACCAGTTGCAAGAAAGCATTTTATTGTCCATGGGCATTCCTGTGAATCGAATTATTAACATTGAAGAGGAAATGGGTGAGCAATTATCATCCAGTTTGGTTTCCGGTAAAATTGGGCGTTACATTCAAATTTCTGAGCGACATTCCTTAATGGAAATCCGTGTTCCCGAATTTTTTGTGGACAAAACATTAAAGTCATTGGATATTCGGAGAAATTATAAAATAAATGTGGTTGGTATAAAACGATTGATTCCATATGTGGATGACGAGGGTGAGGTTCAACACGATATTCGAATGACAGATAT
>JADHOE010000013.1 GCA_016779165.1 Candidatus Margulisiibacteriota bacterium
AGGATTCGTGAGTTGGCGTTTTTGTGCGCTAAAGACTATGTGAAAGAGACGACCAATGGCTGATGCATTGCTAGAAATAGGCTGTGAAGAAATCCCCGCACGGTTTGTCGATCCATGCCTGGCTGATTTGGTGAGACTATTAACCAATGGCTTGGCTGAGCATCGGCTATCGACACCAACCACCACCATTCAATCGGTGGCAACGTACCGTCGACTGGGGTTTGTTATTCGCGATATTTTACCAAAGCAAACGGATATTGATGATGAAATGCAAGGCCCTCCAATGACCATTGCAAAATCGAATGATGGTGAGTGGCTACCACCAGCCATTGGGTTTGCTAAAAAATGCGGTGTTGATTTGGATGCATTAACCCAGGGTGTTTCACCCAAAGGGCAGGCCATTGTATGTGCGAAACGGTTTCAAACCGGGGCTGATTCGGCACAGGTGTTGCCTATTGTATTTAAAGCAGCCATTCAACAGATGAAATTACCCATTGCCATGACATGGGGGCGGGGTCAAGGCCCATTTATTCGCCCCATTCAATGGATTTGTTCGTTGCTAGACACCTCCCCATTGGCTTGGGATGTGTTTGGCATCGAGGCGCTTAATCGAACCTTTGGTCACCGATTTTTGAGCGAATCTGAGCCCCATGCTTTGGGTAAAGAGGTGGTCTTAGATTCAGTGAATGACTACATGGATGCCTTAAGAGATGTGTCGGTGATTGTTGATAGAGATGAGCGAAAGGTCGCCATTTCAACGCAATTAAGTGCGTTTAATACAATCAATGATGACGCCTTATTCAATGAAGTGTTGCACTTGGTGGAGTACCCAACGGTATTGGAGATCCCATTTCCAGAATCGTTTTTAACCCTACCAAGGGACGTATTGGTTGAATGTTTAAAGAAGCACCAAAAAGCATTTTTGGTTGAGTCAAACGGCGAATTAAAGAACACATGTTTGGTTGTGGCTGATTCGGTGACGTCAGCCAATAAAGCCACCATTATTCGTGGAAATCAGCGGGTGATGTTGGCACGATTAAACGATGTTCAGTTTTTTTGGGATGAGGATGTGACCACAGCGGCCTTCGATTTATGGAATGAACGGTTAACCCGTGTGGTGTTTCAAGATGGTTTGGGGTCCATTGCAGATAAGGTAACTCGCATGGTGTCGTTGGGTGCTGTTGTATTGGATGCAATGGGGGCACCATCAGACTTACGCAAAACAGTGCAACGTGCAATAGTATGCTCAAAAGCCGATTTGGTGAGTCAAATGGTGATGGAGCTGCCCACCTTGCAAGGCACCATGGGCGGGTTTTACGCTCGTAAATTTAATGAAGGTGATGATGTTGCAATGGCCATAGCCGACCATTATGCCCCTCGATTTGATGGGGATGCATTTCCGAGAACCGTGGCGGGGGCCATTGTATCGATTGTGGATCGGTTGGACACCATGGTTGCATGCTACGAAAATAATGCCATTCCAACCGGCTCCAGAGACCCATGGGGGATTCGACGCTCCATGATGGCAATCATTCGCATGGTGGATCATTTTCAGTTGCAATTAAACCTGACGCAACTGATTGAACAAGCAACGTTGGGGTTGAACCGAACCGTGGGCGATAATACAGCGCAATGTGTGGCGTTTTTTAAAAAACGATTCGAAACAGTATTGATTGGCATGGGGATTTCCAATGATGTGATTCAGTGGGTGCTTCCCAATGGCATGCAATGGACGCTTCATGCCATTGATGCAGCTCGGTCCATGCAGGCGATAAAAGAAACCAATCCAACGGGGTATTCATTGTTGGTTGAAAGCATGGGCCGGGTGGCTAAAATTATTGATGGCTTTAATGATGCCATACCCATTGATTCAAATTCATTTGAACACGATATTGAACACATTTTGAACGATAACTTTAAGGCATTAAAAGAAAAAAATCCAAGGGGTGTATTTAATGATTCAAGCATTCCTAATGCCCTTGATTTTTGCACAAGTTTAACGGTTTATTTTGAGGATGTATTGGTAAATGCTGATAACAATGATGTGGCAAGAAATCGGAAGTCGTTATTAAAAGAAATACGGGATTATTTTTATGGGGTGGGAGATTGGCTGCAACTGGTAAAATAGATGGGGGCGATAAAAAAACTAGATCCATCCACGATTTTAAAGTTGGCCGCAGGTGAAATTATTGAGCGGCCTGTATCGATTGTGAAAGAGTTGATTGAAAATGCCCTGGATTCGTCAGCAACCACCATACGCATTGATATATCAAAAGGTGGTATTTCCGAAATTCAGGTGTCTGACAATGGCAAGGGCATTGCCCACGATGATATGTTGAATACCATTGAGTCCCATGCAACATCCAAATTAACTGACTTTGACGATTTGCAGCATGTGTTAACCATGGGGTTTCGAGGTGAGGCTCTGGCTAGTATGTCTGAGGTGGCAGACATGCGCATTGAATCTTTTAATGGTGAAGATACCATTGGCACGCAACTGATAAAGCGGCCAAGTGCTGAGCCCGAACTAATTCGAATTGCTCGGGAAAAAGGCACCACGGTGTGTGTGTCTCATTTATTTAAAACCATTCCTGTGCGATTTCGGTTTTTAAAATCTGCCACGGCAGAGGCCACCGCCATTACTCGATTGGTTCAAACGTTTGGCTTGCACTACCCGCAGGTGCAATTTGAACTGGTTCACAATGGAAACACCGTAATAAAAACACAGGCCAATGCGCCTCTTAATGAACAATTCTGCAATGTGCTTGGCATTGATAATGCTATTTTATTTGAAAAAACAAGCCATGACATTTGCGTTCATGGGGCATTAAGTCCCCCCAATGTGACGTTTAAGCAGCGCAACAAGTGTTGGTTTAGTGTGAATGGGCGTTTGGTAAAGTCCGGGTTGTTTTTTAAAGCGGTTGATCAAGCCTTATGCGATATTATACCCAAGCACCATTACCCAGCCTTGGTTTGCAATATTGATATTGACCCTAACGATGTGGATATCAACGTTCACCCACAAAAAGTCGATGTTAAATTTTCGCGAAGCGATGACGTTTTTTTGGCCATTAAGCGTGCCATTCAATGGGCAGCTCAAACGCCAACCAACATTTGGGATGCAGCCAATCATCAGTTGGCTCAACCGCCCGAGTTCATGGTGTTAAATGACATGCCAGTTGATGAAATGATACCGCCATCAATGCCCTCAGTTGAAACTGGTTCCATGATTGAGTTTTCTCAGCAGTCAGTGTCACCGTTGCCGCTGGCTGACCATGTGTTTTCTGCCCCCCCACGTGACGCTTCCCCACCATTGCCCAGACATGTGCCGATGGGCAATGCAAATGAACAGTCCTCTCAATGGCTGTCATTTAAACAAAAATACATTATTGTCCCCTTAAGCTCGCATGTATTGATTTTCGATCAGCATGCGGTTCATGAACGCATTTTATACGATACGTTTACGAAACAAGTGGCCAATTCGGCCACGGTGTCGTTGCCACTATTGGTGCCAGAGTATATCCAGGTGCCCCAAGAGGACATGGCACAAATGGACGAATTGATTGGGCCCATTCGATCGTTGGGCATTGACTTTGATCGATTTGATGATGACCTGTTTATTGTTCGAGAGGTGCCACAGTGTTTTTATGGTGTGGACATGCAGGCATGGCTTTTGGATTGGTTGACGGCGGAAACACTGGCGGAGTGCGTGGATGCCCCGCGGGTTAAACAGCTAGAGATGCTTCAGTTAAAGGCATGCAAGGCGGCCATAAAAGCTGGGCAGCGGCTGAACGATGCCAGTGTTCAAGCCTTGATAGCGGAATGCTCAAAAACAACAACCCCTTACACCTGCCCACATGGAAGGCCGTTATTTATTAAAATGAGTGAGCAACAATTGGATGGCTTGTTTTTACGATCGTAAATTGGCATTGACATTGAGAAAATGTTTTTTCATAATCTGAACTTATGAGCAAACATTTGGTGATCGTTGAATCTCCGGCCAAAGCCAAGACGATCGAAAAGTATTTGGGGAGCGACTATTCAGTCATGGCATGTTACGGCCACGTCAGGGATTTGCCATCTGAAAACATGGGGGTCGATATGACCACATTTGAGCCCACCTACGAAGTGTTGGCGGATAAAAAAAAGCTCATTTCTGATATTAAAAAAAAAGCAAAGGGTGCAGATTGTATTTGGCTAGCAACTGACCCTGACCGCGAAGGTGAGGCCATTGCCTGGCATGTTCAACATTCCATTAATGTTCCCCAGGAAAAATTAAAACGAATCGTATTTAACGAAATAACCAAATCAGCAGTTTTAGCGGCCATTGAACGCCCAAGAAGCATTAATCTGGCATTGGTAAACGCCCAGCAAGCACGGAGAATTTTGGATCGGGTGGTTGGGTACGAGATGTCCCCCATTTTATGGAAAAAACTGAAGAGAGGCTTGTCGGCTGGTCGGGTTCAGTCGGTGGCCGTGCGCTTAATTGTAGAAAAAGAAAAAGAGATCATGGCATTCGAGGTGTCGGATTCATATAAAGTAACGGCAATATTTGAAAGCAACGGCCATGCAATGGATGCCGAGTATTCAAAAGAATTTGCTAAAAAAGAAGACGCCCATGCATTTTTAACTAATCTGGATGGGGTTACCTATGCCATTGAGTCAATTGATCAAAAAGAATCCAAGCGATCTCCACGAGCCCCATTTACCACCAGTTCCTTGCAGCAGGAAGCGTCAAGCCGATTGGGTTATTCGGTTTCCAAAACCATGACCTTGGCCCAACGGTTGTATGAGGCGGGGCACATTACGTACATGAGAACAGACGGCACAACATTGTCGGATGATGCGAAAAAAGGCATTCACGCATGGATTAACCAAAGACATTCGTCATCGTATTTGTGCAACCGAGATTACCAGACCAAAGTGAAGGGTGCTCAAGAGGCACATGAGGCCATTCGCCCAACCAATGTTCAAATGACTGAGGCTGGAAAAGATGAGGGTGAACAACGTCTGTATAAACTAATATGGCAACGCACTGTGGCAAGCCAAATGGCCGATGCTAAATTGAAAAAAACAGTGGTGAAGGTTCCTGCATTGGAGGGTTGGTTTGAAATTAAAGGTGAGGTTGTTTCGTTTGATGGTTTTTTAGCGGTGTACCCAACATCAACCAAAGATAAGGTGTTGCCACCAGTCGAACAGGGGCAATTGCTTCAAGAAACATCGGTTATCGCACGGCAAAAATTTACCAAGCCACCGGCCAGGTTTACGGAAGCCAGTTTGGTAAAAAAAATGGAAGAATTGGGCATTGGTCGACCCAGTACCTATGCACCAACCATTACAACCATTCAAAAGCGAGAGTATGTGGAACGCATTGAAGATGAAGGCAAGCGACGGGACGTGGTGGTTTTAAAGCGTGACGCTGGGCACATCCATGACCTATGTGAGGACGAAGGGTATGGTAATGACAAAGGAAAGCTACAGCCAACCGATATCGGAACCCTGGTAACGGATTATTTGGTTGGGCATTTTGATCGGGTAATGAGTTACCAATTTACGGCAGAAATAGAAGCAGAGTTTGATGCTATCTTAACCGATAATTTGGATTGGACCGATATGCTGCAGCGGTTTTATAAGCAATTTCACCCAAAAATTGAATCGGCTGCAAACGATGATGATCGCATTAATGAAGAGCGGCACTTGGGCGAGGACCCAAAGACAGGAAAGCCTGTGTACTCTAAAATTGGGAGGTATGGCCCCTTTGTTCAGTTGGGTGAAAATGAAGATGAATCAAAGCGGTCCGTATCCTTAAAAAAAGGGTTAAAATACAGCACGCTTACATTTGAAGAGGCCATGGAATGTTTGGCATACCCCATCGAGCTTGGGGATTACAACGGCGAGTTGGTCACCATAAATATTGGTCGCTATGGCATATACATTAAGCACGGTGACAAGAATTATTCCATGAAATCAAAAGCCATTAATGATTTGGATGATGCCATTGAATTGATTCAGGAAATTGATGCGGAGCGAGCCAGCAGGGATATTCAACGCTTTACCCATGAAAATGAAGAATTAAATGTGTTGAATGGTCGGTACGGTCCATATATTTCGTACAATAAAAAGAACTACAAAATTCCAAAAGACAAAGATCCAAAAACACTAACATTGGACGATTGCTTAACCATTATATCTGAGGCCCCAAAAAAGAAAAAAAAACAGGCCAAAAAAAAGTGATTCATTGCGAATCACGTGCTGAAATTCTGGGCATTCGCTCCAAACAGGTGGGAACGGTGGGGGTTGTGCCAACCATGGGCGCATTGCACCAGGGGCATGCCGCATTAATTGAGTCATCAATGGCCAGTTGCGACCAAACCTGGGTATCCGTGTTTGTAAACCCAACCCAATTTGCGCCGCATGAAGACTTCAATCGGTACCCCCGTCAATTAAAAAAAGATTTGGCATTTTGCCAATCGTTGGGTGTTGATGTGGTAGTTACGCCATCTGAGGCCACCATGTATCCGAATGGGGATATTGTTGCTAAATACATCCCCCCCTTGGAATTAAGTCAAATCATGTGTGGAAAAACCAGGCCTCATTTTTTTAATGGTGTGTGCAATGTGGTGGAGCGATTGTTTGCTATGGTTCAACCCACCCATGCATTTTTTGGTAATAAAGATTTGCAACAGCGGGTGATTATTGAGCGCATGGTGCATGACTTGGGTTCAGGCATTGAGGTGGTTGGCGTTCCAATTGTACGAAATGAAGCTGGCCTTGCACTAAGTTCTCGTAATGCGTATTTAAGCGAGGATGGCCATCGCTTGGCCAGTTATATTTCAATGGTACTGCATGATTCAGCCAGCCATGTTCGACAATCGTCATGGAGCAGTCATAGTGTTCGGCAATTTGTTGCTGCTGAATTGGAGGGCCGTGGATTGAAGGGCGATTATGTGGAAATATTCCGACCAATATATGGTGAATGTGTATCTGGTGAGATTAACCCTGGGGATCACTGCTGCGTTGCTTTTTATTGCGACAATGTTCGTTTAATTGACAACATTCAATTGATCTAACAACTGGTTTAACCAGACCTAAAGAATGTGCGTTAGGGGTGGGTCGGTTCATTTATGATGAATTATCGGTATATATTAGATTTGACATTATAATTAAATTAATTAAAAAAAATAAAATTAATTCATTGGTTGATTTGGGGTCACCCTTTTTTTTCAACTTGATTGATCGATTGATGTTTGCTTATCCTTTGCAAACCCAAGTGGAAGGCAGTGGTAACAGCAATACCGGTGAGGCAGAGGAAGGTAACAATAGCAATGGTGGTGGTAATAACAATCAACAGTCCCCGCATGTTCATTCACCATCAAATGGTGGTCATTATTGAAAATTCGGTTTCAAAAAAGGTTATTAAATGGTGTGGGGGGGCATCTGAGTGTTGCTTGAACGAATCAATAAAGATTTTGAAATTGCTCCAATGATAAACTTAATTATCACAAAACAAAGAAGCAAACAAATGATTGAAAAAGCAAGTAAGGGTTATTTTCTTTGCCATTTATCATATTGGGAGCCATGCATTTTGTGAATGGGTCAGCGATGGTTGGTTTGGTGCCATCGGTGGTGCCTGGCGGGATTTTTTGAGTGTATGCCACGGGGCTTGCTTTGGTAACCGCGGGGATTAGCATTAATATTGGAAAAAAAGATGGCTTGGGCTTGAATTTATTGGCTGTTTTTTTCAAAACATGCAGCGGACCCATCGTAATCAACATCAAGTAACCAATAGGGGGGGGGGCGTGCGGCCAATTTAAATTCAGTTTGAGCTCTATGAAAAACCGAATTTAATCGATATAATAAATGAGAAAAAAAGGAGGCTTGAAATGGCAGAGCGCAGAGGTTTTTTGGAAGGGTTGATTGTTGGGGTAATTTTGGGAGGATTATCTCTATTGGTGGCTTCGCCAAAATCAAGGAAGGACATTCAAGATCTGGTTCAAAAAGTGAAGGACGACAACGTAAACGTTTTTAAGACCACCCAGGCATCAACAGAGGAATTAATAGAAAAAACAAAGCAAAGCATTGAAAAAGGCTTTGACCAGTTGGGGGACATTATTAAAGAAAACCAAAAGGTATCTGCAGAAGATATTTTGACCAATAAGGAAAAATGACCGTTAACGAATTCTTGAATGTGATGGTACCTGCATTAACGGTGGTGTTGATTGGGGTGTTTATATATTTTGGCATTCAACTGGTAGTGATTGCCACTCGGATTAAAAAAATAATTGAACGCGTGGATACCTTGTCGGATGTGGCCGGTTGGGTCAGCATGCTTCGACAGTGGCCACGTCGAAACAAATCATCATCATGACATCCGCTGAGATTCGGCAGGCATTCATTGAGTTTTTTAAGGCCAAAGACCATGTGGTGGTGCCGGCATCACCAGTGGTTGCAAAAAATGATCCCACCTTATTGTTTACAAATGCCGGGATGAACCAATTTAAGCCAGTATTTTTGGGAAAGCAACCGGCGCCACACACAAGGGTGGTGAATGTTCAACCATGCATTCGAGTATCTGGCAAACACAATGATTTGGAAGACGTTGGCTTGGATACTTACCACCACACATCGTTCGAGATGTTGGGCAATTGGTCGTTTGGTGACTATTACAAAAAAGAGGCCATACAATGGGCATGGGAATTGTTCACTGAGGTATTTAAATTTAACAAACAGCACTTGGTGGTCACAGTGTTTGAGGATGATGAGGAATCGGAAGCCCTGTGGCATGAGTGCACAGATATTGCGCCCAACCATGTGGTGCGTTGCGGTAAAAAAGATAATTTTTGGGAAATGGGGGCAACTGGGCCGTGTGGCCCTTGCTCTGAAATTCATTTGGATTTGGCACCCGGAGAACCGGGCATTCCAATGGCCCAGGGTGGGGGCCTTTCAGATCGGTACATGGAGCTATGGAACTTGGTGTTTATTCAATCCAATCGATTGGATTCTGGCCATTTAGAACCCCTGCCAGAACGCCATGTGGACACTGGGGCTGGTTTGGAACGCCTTGCTGCCCAACTTCAAGGTGTAGGGTCGAACTATGCCTCGGATTGCTTTACCCCGATTGTTCAATCCATTGAGTCAAGTTTCAGAGTACCCTACGGTGATGGAAAAGGGGGTACCCCTCACCGAGTGGTTGCGGACCATATTCGAACCGTGGTATTTGGGATTGCTGACAATGTGATTCCCAGCAATGAAGGGCAAGGCTACGTGCTTAGGCGCTTGATTCGACGGGCATTGCGTTTTGCATCTCAGGCCGGTAAAAATCAGCCTTTTTTACACACATTGGTGCCCTTGGTTCATGAATCTTTGGGTGGTTACTATGCCCATATTGGTGATCGCTTGCCCATGATATCAGAATTAATAAAGGCGGAAGAAGAGCAATTCTTACGTACTGTTGAGTCTGGGTTGCGGTTGTTTCATCAAGTAACCGCTGATATGTCACGCAGCAATGCAACTACCATTGGCGGTGATGTGGCGTTTAAATTGTACGATACCTTTGGTTTTCCGATAGATTTAACCCAAGTGATGGCCAAAGAGCATGGGTTGACTGTGGATGAGGCGGGGTTTGAGGTTGCCTTGAATGCCCAACGTGATCGATCTCGACAAGCGCGTTTGCATGCCAGTGCATCGGAAGATGCCATTGATGTGGTTGGGAACTTTATTGGCCCAGTGTTAACGGGTGTTTATGTGGATGCCCCGGGTGGTGGTGAAGCCAGAATTCCTGCGAATGATGCGCAACGTTTTGCCATTGCCCAACACCATACAGCCACCCATTTATTGCATGAAGGGTTACGGCGGGTGGTGGGTGAGCATGTGCAACAAGCTGGGTCGATGGTGGACGTGAATCGCTTGCGTTTTGATTTTAGTGCTTCAGCGGCTGTGTCTGACGATGCATTGGCCAAAGTGACTGACTTTGTGAATCAATGCATTTCTGACGGGTTATCCGTTCATGTGTTTGAAGAATCCTTGGATGCAGCCAAGGCCATGGGGGCGCACGCCATGTTTGGCGAAAAATACGACGATACTGTTCGTGTGGTTGATATTTCCACCGTGTCGTTGGAGTTGTGCGGTGGGAACCATGTGACAAATACAAAGGACTTGCAAGTGTTTCGTATTGTATCTGAGTCATCGGTTGCGGCGGGCATTCGGCGTATTGAAGCCTTGGTGGGCAATGACCGAGTGGCTTTGCACGATGAAACAGCCCGACAACAAGCATTTAACGCGTACCTCAAGCGTTGGGAATCATTGTCAGCGAGCATTGGGTCAACCAGTCAGGTGGCTTTGCCTAAAAAATGTAATGAAAGGGCCAGTATTGACGAATTATCCAAAGAAATGGCGGCTCTGACTCATGTGGGCAAACAATTGGAACTGGAATCAAAACACAACGCCAATCATGCGGCAAATGCGGTTTTATCCGAGTTAACCAACAAGCCTGTGCCATTGCGTGTGGGTGGGGTGGGTGTATTTAAAGCCTTGCATAACATGCCCGTGAACGTTTTAAGAGAATGCGCGGATCGTGCCGTACAGGCATTGGGGGATTCTGCGGTGGTGTTGGTATCATCGGTTGACAATAAGGCCCATGCCATTGCGAAGGTATCGGCATCGATGGTGGGCAAGGTATCCGCCAAGGCCTTGATTAATGACGTGACCCAAATTACCGGTGGTGGTGGTGGTGGTAAAGATGCATTGGCACAGGCGGGTGGCCTGAATGCCATTAAACTCGATGATGCCCTGGACTTTTTAATTCAAACCCATGCGTCTGTTGGGGATTGATTACGGGGATGTTCGCATTGGGGTGGCAATCTCTGATCCATTGGGATTAACCGCTCAACCCGTGGGCACCATCCCCAATGGGCCTGGGGCTTTGGATGAACTCGTTCGCATTATCAATGAAAAAAACGTGCAACGCGTTGTGGTGGGGTGCCCAAAAAATCAACATGGCGATGACTCAAAAAAAGCCAAGGATGTTCGTCGGTTTGTGGATGCCTTATTGATAAAAATACCCATTGATATTGAATTTGTGGATGAACGGTTTTCTACTGTTGCTGTGACCAAGCACTTGATTCACATGGATGTGTCCAGAAAAAAACGTAAATCAATTGTTGATACGCAAGCTGCCATGTTTATTTTGCAGGGGGTGTTGAACCGCCGGCCATGATTGAGTGTAGTGATGATGCGCTTCTTGCGGTGGTGAGCCGCCACCAGTGGGTAACATCCTTAATTTATAAGGATTCGCTAAGCTCTACCAATGATGTTGCTCAGGAGATTTGCCAAACCCGCGGCTTGGGGCATGGCACATTGGTGCTGGCAAACTGGCAGCAATCTGGTAAAGGCCGGTTTAATAATGCATGGGATTCCCCTAAGGGGCAGGATATTTTAATGAGTTTGGTGATTGAACCAAGGGTTCCTGCGTATCGTTGGCCATGCGTTCAGGTGCCATTGAGCATGGCCATTCGATCGGCGGTATCGTCCATGCTGCCGTCTCACATGAACGTGCAACTGAAGTGGCCAAATGATCTATTGGTAAATGGTAAAAAATGCGCAGGTGTGCTGAGTGAGGGGCTAATGGATAAAGGGCTACTTATTTGTGGCATTGGCATTAATGTAAATCAGCACCCAGTAGCCACGGACCATCGAACCAGCATGGCCTTGGCCCTTGGCCATGGCATTGAACGTTGGCAAGTATTGGATGCTGTATTGCATTATATTCACTTACAGTTGCATGGCATTCAACATGCTGAATGGTGCCCGGATGAATGGCACGCATCAGCTGCATATGTGGGTGAGATGGTAACCTTTACACATAAATCTACGATTCAGGGCAGATTCATTGGGCTTGGGCCAAATGGCGGTGCTCAAGTTCAAACCAGTGATGGGGTGAGTGAATATACGAATGCTCAAGGTTTTCGGCGGGTGTTAGGCACTTAATACGGATTGGTGCTTTTTGAGCCACAGCTTTGCTGCTTTGGTATGGGGTGTGTGGGTCTCGACCAATGCCCAAAAATTGGGTGAATGGTTAAAGTGAACCAAATGGGCACATTCGTGGATGATGACATAATCACTAACCCAATCCGGTGCATGAATGAGCGATAGGTTAAGGGTGATGGTGCCATTGCTGTGGCAGGTGCCCCAACACGACCGCATGCGTCGAATTTTAATGGCAGATGGCGCTAGCCCCATGTTGGAAGCAACTGACATGCAACGTTTGGGAAGGTAGTCTTTCGCAGTAGATTCAATAACGGTTTGGAGGGGAAGGTGCTCCGGTAGCCACAGCTGGCCATTGGCTTGAATCACAGTGGGGGACTCCGTATTGGATTGGATGCGATAGCAATGCCCCCGAATATGAACGTGCGTGGATAGGTCCCAATTGGGGAGGCTTTTATTGATTTCAACTTGTTTTTGTTGATGTTTTTGAATCCAAGGTTGATGATCGTTCAAGAGTTGACGAATGATGTGTTGGGAGGGGCGCATGGGGGTACGAAGCACCACATGTGCATCGCCATTAATTTCGATGCTGTACGTATGGCGTCGTTTGTTTGGTTTAAGGATAACCGATTCGATATCGATCATGACCCATTAATGAGCCAACGAAATACAGGAAAACGCTGGAAAAATGAAATGTTAAGGGCGTATTTGCCTGGGCCACCAATGAATACGGCAAGGTACATGATGAGGTACATGATAGGCAATTCAATTTTTGAAATGGGGTCGTCGGCATGAACAATGAATGCGGCAACCATCATGGTAATCATCAGTGGAATAGTTGCCAGTCGTGTAGCAATGCCCAAAACAAGCAATGCAGCGCACACCACTTCAGCAAACACAACCAAAACCAAACTGGCTGGTGAGCCAATGCCCAATGGGTCAGGGAAGACTTGGGAAAGAGCTGAAAATCGTTCAAACTTGCCCCAACCGTGAAGGGTAAGCATAAGAAATCCAGACGCAATACGAATAATAGTTAACGGCATAGTAGCAGTATAAATGATGCCTAGCATTTTTTAAATACAAAAATGAGTCTTGCTGTGTTAGTGATGGCGATTTTGGAAAATTTAACCGATAATAAACCTATGGTGACGCGCCCATTTGATGTTTGTGTGATTGGTGGTGGCATAAATGGGGCTGGTATTGCCTTTGAAGCCGCTAGTCGAGGGTTGAATGTGGGGTTGTTTGAGCAGCATGATTTTGGGTTTGGTGCTAGTAGTGCAACATCAAAATTGGCCCATGGAGGCTTGCGTTATTTGGAGCAACGGCAATTTAAATTGGTTCGTGAATCGCTGAATGAACGTAATTTTTTACTAAAAAGTGCACCCCATTTGGTAAAACCACTGCAGTTTTATGTGCCCCTTTACAACCATTCAAAATGGAAGCCCTTGCAATTGAAATTGGGCCTTTCGGTGTATGATTGGATGCAATCGGATCGGGTGATGCCCAAACATCGCATGTTATCCACCCATCAAATTCGCGCGGATGTGCCTTGGCTTACCACCGAGGGTTTGGTGGGTTGTGGCAGTTACTTTGATGCCCAAATGGATGATCATCGGCTAATCATTGAGTTGTTGCTCATGGCCAAAGACTGTGGCGCACATATTCAAAATTACTGCAAAGTATCGGGCATTGAACCCACAGCATCTGGTGTTCAAATTGGGCTTGAACCAACAGTCGGTAATCCAACATCCGTGAGCACAAAATCTGCCGTCTTGGCCGCAGGCGCGTGGTCAAATTCTTTGGCAAAGGCCCCATTAGTGAAGCCCACCAAGGGGGTTCATATTGTGTTGCCAGATATGGATTTGAATGCGGCATTGTTGTTGCTGTCGCCAAAAGACGACCGGGTGATGTTTATGATGCCATGGCAAGGAAAAACACTGGTTGGGACCACTGATCAATTGGATGATCAGGCATACGATACACCTCAAATGCATGCCCCTGAAGCTCAGTATTTACTGGATTGTGTGAATGCCTACCATAACCATAGGGTGTGGTGTTTGGATGATGTGATGGCCTTTTTTTGTGGCTATCGGCCATTGATTTATACCGATGAAACGGTGTGTAGCAACCAAACCCGAGAAGATGCGGTTGTCTGGTTGGACAAGGATGTGTTATCCGTAAGCGGTGGAAAGTACACCACATTTCGAAAAATGTCCCAACGGGCCTTTGCTCAGTTGCACCAACGTTGCTTTGAAACGTATCCGTTATCATCGGCCAGTCATGATTACTCATTTATTGGGGCGTTAACGCCCAATGATTGGCCCAGCGATTCTCAACTGAGTGAGTACTCAAAGCAATACCATGTTGAACGCGACACATTGATGCATTTAATCTCGACTTATGGGGCCCTTTACAAACGCATTTTGTCAACCATTGGTCGCCATAAAGAAACCGCCATTCGAGTGGACATTGAGGTGCCGATGATCGTGGCTGAACTGAAGTATGCCATAGAGAATGAATGGGTGACATGCGTTGAGGATTTTTTGTTTCGTCGCACATATTATGGGTATTTGTTTCATAAAGAACCCGATGTGTTGGCTGCCTTTTCAATGGCATTTAACCAACTTTTTGATTGCAAGCCCAACAATAGTGCCTTGCCAACCTTGAAGCAAATAAGGAATGATAATGCTTAACACGCAGTGGTTGGCATGCGACGATACCCGTATTTTTGTTCGACAATGGCATGCACCTAGGCCAATTAAAGGGGTGGTTCATGTGTTGCATGGCATGATGGAGCATTCTGGGATGTACCATGAATGGGCCTTAAAGTTAAATGCTTTGGGGTGGGATGTTGTGGCCCATGATCATGCAGGGTCGGGCCTTACCATATCGAATAGCTGGGGACGGGATGCCTTGCCAATGGATGGCGATACCCACATGCTAACCACGGCAATGCATGTGAAGGACTGGCTGTTGGCGCATTATGCTGGCCTGCCAATGGTGCGATATGGGCACAGCATGGGGGCGTTTTTGGCCGTGAACATGCAGCAAAAAGACAGTGCGGGTAACGCCATGATTTTAAGTGCGCCCATGCATGAACCCAAAGCGATGCTCACTGTTAAGCAAGGCCTGGTTTGGGCATTGGCCCAGGTGTTGGGCGTTAACGCAAGGGCCAACTTGGCCCATGCCCTGACATTTAATCGATTAAACCGACACTTTGCCCCAACCTTCACCCCTGTGGATTGGGTGAGCAGTGATGAGTCTGTGTTAAACCTGTACATGGATGATCCACTTTGTGGCAATACCGCAACCTGGGGGTATTATTATTCATTGATTACATGTTTTAAACGGGCCATCAACGCGCCAGGCCCTTGGCCAAAAATGATGATGATTGTGGGTGAGCATGACCCCTTATCGACTGGTGGAAAAGCGGTTCAAAATCGCTTTAAGGCGATGGCATCGGTTGCTGAGCATGCCGAATTTGTGTGTGTGCCAGGTGCCCGGCATAAAATTGAAGGAAGTGGCGGTGATGGCATTGCCAACGTGGGCCGGTTTTTAAACCAATTATGATAAGCAAAGATACCTTGTATACCGTGATTTTTGAGGCGGACACCCCGGCAGGTAAATGGTTTGATATTGGGTTGATTATAAGCATCTTGCTTGCTGTAGTTGTGGTGATGCTCGATAGTGTGCATGCCATTCGAATGACCCACGGGCCGTGGTTGAATGCGATTGAGTGGGGAATGACCTTTTTATTCACCATTGAATATGGGTTGCGGTTGATGTGCGCGAAGAAACCCCTTCGCTACGCCACCAGCTTTTTTGGTGTGGTGGATGTATTATCGGTGTGCCCAAGTTACATTGGTTTGTTTTTTCCTGGGACCCACTATTTAGCGGTGGTGCGAGTATTAAGGGTACTTCGGGTGTTTCGAATATTAAAGGTGGTGCAATACATTGAAGAATCCAAAGTGTTAATGAGAAGCATTAAACGAAGTTTTCGAAAAATTGTATTGTTTATTGCTACGGTGATTACCATTGCCATTGTTTTAGGATCAATCATGTATGTGGTTGAGGGCGAGGCCAGTGGGTTTACCAGCATTCCAAAAAGCATTTATTGGGCCATTGTGACGTTGACCACTGTTGGGTATGGTGACATGTCCCCAGAAACCAATGTTGGGCAAGCCATTGCCACATTTATAATGATTTTGGGATACAGCATTATTGTGGTGCCAACCGGTTTTGTTAGCGCTAGCATGGGTGGCCAAAAAACATTGTGTTCAGAATGTAAAAAAAAACTGAACGGCTAACCATGTAAATTAGCAGGCTAAGGCTTGAATACTTGTTGAAAAAGGAATGATTACGGGTTAAATAATTCGTTAAATTTCATTTGTTGAAATGAATCAAGGTGGGATTCAATTTCGAGGTGGTGGCGGATACTGTAGAGTTTAATTTCTGATTCAGAGTTGTATAGTTTTTTAAGGATTTGTTTGGCCTTGTCTTCATTGAATGGTTTGATTCGAACCAATGATGCAAGCTCAGATTCGTGAAATTTAATCTCTGCACTTAATTTTTGGTACTCTGAACGATATTTGTTATCGATAGCGGCAATGGTTTGAAGCAATTCGTCAGAGGCCTTAAGTTCATTTTTAAATAAATCTGCCCGTGAACTGTTTTTATCGTGAGATATAGCCATGAATGGCATAAGACCAATAAGGGCAACGGCAAATAGTTTTGATGTCATGCCATCATTATACTTTATTTTTAATCAAAATAAATCGATAAATTAATTAATTTGAAAATGATGTTTAAAGTGAATGAAAAATGGGTATATTTTAGGCAGTGGTCTGAGGGGGTTATCCACCAAAAATGAAGTTAAAATGGACAATGATTATTGTAATGTTGGTTGCCATGCTGCTGCATGATGCCTATGGGTTGACCAGTGACGGGTTTCCGATAACGCTTCAAATGCAGTTGACATTGTATAAAGAAGGCGAATTGGTAAACGCGGATCAGGATACCTTGCGGATAAAAATTATTTACCCGACAGATGTGTCCCGAACCGTTTTGTGGGAAAAAGACTTTGTGTTGAAAAACATTGTGAACGGTCAGGTGAATTTAACATTAAATGGCGAGGATGATAACAACCAGTTACTGGTAGCGGATATGTTCGACCGTGAAGGCATATTTATTGAGGTGGCACTTGGTGGAAATGTGATTCGACATGATTTGGTGAGTCAGCCCTATGTGGTGAAATCTAGAATAAGTGACCATGCCCATAGCACACGTAGCATACAGGGCATTCAGGTTGAAAAAGTGGATGTGTTGCAAGATGGTGATATTTTAATGATTAAAGATGGGAAATGGGTGCCCATGGGCGAAGATGATGGCATTGGCAACATATTAAACCCCCAAGATGAGATTGAAACGCTTGGTGACTTGGGTGATGTAACCGTAACTGAACCCGTTGAGGGCCAGGCATTGGGTTACACCGGGTATGAATGGGTAAGCATGGTTGATCAAAAACTTAGCCCGGAAGATGTGGAGCGGTTTGCTGAAAATGCAGGATTTATAAAGGAGATCTCAAGAGATGCCATGGCCGTTGGTGAATATGAACAAATACGAGGCATTGGCGGAAAAATTTCGGTAGACCCACTGATTCATTTTAGTGAAAATGTGGCTATTGGTGGTGGTTTAAACGTGGGGGGGGGATTGGTGCGCCAGGGGCTCCAGTACCAACAATGACCATTTCTGAGCTCATTTTGATGGGTGGAAAAAGCCCCATTGTCCTTCATCAAAGCGAGGATAAACTGAGTGTGTCTCACCCAATAAGAATTGAAGGAAAACAAGGGCATTTATTGAGCGGCAATGGAGAGGCTGGGCGACTGGGAATTTACAAAAGCCCGGATGAAATAATGATGGACAATGAGTTGTTGTGGGACGATGAGCGAATGCAATTGGGGATTGGCCAACTGACCAATCGCCAAGAAATGAAATTGAATGTGAGTGGTTCAACGCGGGTGAACGGTGATTTTATGGTGAGGGATAATTTGATTGAGTTGCCAACCTTTGTGAAGCGGGGCAACTTGCAACCTGTCGCATTTAGTGGGAAGTATATTGATTTGCTGAATCGACCCAATTTGAATGATTATGTATCCAATCAAGGGTTCTCGAATAAGATTGATTTGGAATATGTTCGAAAACCCAATACCCTGGCTGAAATTGAGCGTCGCATCGATGACTTTAATGCCACAAAATTGCCCACTATTTTTGATGATAAGTTGGCCCCATACGACCCTGCGGATAAACAAGATGCGGCCTTGAAGGATCGCCTGAGTGGCTATTTAACGATTGCTGAATCGGCCATGTTTGTGACCCACAATGGCTTAAATGAGCAGTTGGCTGATTATGCCACGACTGAGACCATACAATCTGAACTGCTATTGCCTTACATTCTAAAAGATGATGTAGCAAAGGTTGGAACAACCGGCAGTTACCGTGATATTGTTGATTGGCCCAATGTGCTTTATTCGAGTGATTATGACAGGGATAAGGCAACATTTTACCAAGATTTTGCTACAAAAAATGAAATTGTTCGATTAACATCCAAGGAATTTAACCGTGTGTCTGGGGATATTATGGCCGATGTGTCCGCGGACTTTGTAACCAAGCAACAGTTGATTGACAAGGAATATGCCAAACAAAATGACGTGACAAATTTGTCGGTGGTGGCACGATCTGGCGAGTATACCGATGTGATTGGGGTACCTGATATTAGCGAATTTATGCCCATTTCCAATGCCGCGGATACGTTTATTGATAGCGCTGAATTGCGAGTGAGGCTAAGTTCGTACCTAAAAATTTCTGAATTATCGGCGGTAGGAAAAACCGGGCGATTTGCAGATGTTATTGGTGCCCCAAACATGGCGGATTATCAGCGTGTGGATGACATGGGGGGCTTTGTGTTAAAGAGCAATTATGATGCTGAGATGTTAACGGTTCAAAAAGTTGGTAGTGATACAACCCTTAATACCGATGGTTTATTAACGGAGGAGCAATTCACCTCTGATTTGGCGAATTATGCTGCAAAAGACACCCTGAGTGCGGTAGCGACATCTGGGCAATACAGCGACTTATTGGGAACAGAGGCTGTGATTATGGATGGCGATTTAAGTGCTACATTAACGAACTACCTAACCAAAACCCGTTTGCAATCGGAACGAGACAGCATTGATGCCACCTATTTTGATGATGCAGAACTTACGCAAAAATTAAATGCTACCAAAACCGCCATAGAGGCGCATCGAACACAACAATTGAATGATAACTATTACACGACAGAGCAGGCGAATGCTAAAATAGATGCCGACATTGAGGCCCATAAAAATGGCGCCATGCAGACCACCATTGATGGAATGGTGGCCCCTGTGGTTCAAACCTCGGGATCGGGGAAGTTATCCGACATATTAGACCCCTATGTCAGTAATAGTGAATTGAATAATGAAATTTTTGATGAGTTAGCGAAGCTTGTGACGGATTCGACATACGAGTCCGATAAAGGCCAGTTTGCTACGGTTGCGAAAGTGAATTCAAAAATACCTGCCGGCTTGATTATTATGTGGCAAGGCACAACGGCACCAGAGGGTTGGGCACTTTGCAATGGAAGTAATGGTACCCCCGATTTGAGGGGGCGTTTTATTGTTGGTTATGGGGGTGAGTACAGCATTAACCAAACGGGAGGAGAGGCAACGTTTACATTGTCTGAAGCCGAAATGCCAGTCCATAACCATACGGCATCATCCGACGATGGAAGTGCGTCAAATTCCCTATTAGCATCACATAAGCATGCTGGCACAGACAGTAATGATGAGGACTATTCCCATACCCATAGTGGCACACTTGACCCTGAAGACCTTGCCCATGAGCATGAAAGAACATACTCGGATGCGACTGCTGACCATAAGCATAACGGGTATGCTGACGAGAGAACCCCAACCCATAGGCATGGCCGGCATGGGGCAAATGGCATTGCAAATTATGGCGGAAGTCACAAACATAACGGGTTAACCCTTTCGAGCGGTACAGGCATAAGAAATGATGATTTTAATTATGGTGGCGGAGCGGGGGCGGGGATTCAACAAGGAAATGGCGATAATGGGTACTTGTATACTGATTCTCAAGGAAATCACTGGCACAACAATATGACATCTTACGACTCATCTCATGCGCATGATGATGTTTCCATTGGGGGGCATGGCGATCACAAGCACTCATTAACAATTCATAATTCGACAACATTTTCACATGGCCATTCGTTAACAGCCGCGGAGGTGTCAAATGCTACTTTTTCACATCCGCATACATTATCGTTTAGTTCTGTTAACTTGAGCCATCTGCATACGATTACCTTAGAGACAACAGGGAAAAGTAGCACCATTGATAACCGGCCAGCCTTTTACACATTGGCGTATATTATGAAGAAATGAAAGGAAGGGGCATAATTCGTATTGTTGCCATGGTAATACTGATTTTAGCGATGTTGGGTATTGGGGCGTTTGCTGAGGGTGAGAATGATACCCCATTGATGCTGCATATTGAGTTAATGTTGGTTCAAAATGGGCAGCCATTTTTAGAAGAAACGGCATCGATTGTGTTGGAATTAACCGGGCAGGGGGTGAATGGGTATGAGGTCATGTGGCGCAAAACATTTGGAGATGCGGCCATTTTAAACGGGCAGGTTCGTTTGCGGCTGACAGGCAGCGATGACAATGGGAAACTTTTGGTGAGTGAGATGTTTGATGCCACCAATTTAAAGTTGAATGTGACCATTAATAATACATCCGCACAATTGGATTTAATTCAACAACCCTATGCCATTAAATCGAATATGTCGGATGTGGCCCACAATGTTACTGCATTGCAAGGGGTGCCCATTAAGTATGCTGAAAACGTGCAAGATGGTGACCTGTTGGTAATGAAGGATGGTGAGTGGGTAGTAATGGGGGAAGATGATGGCTTGTCGGTGATGGGAAACGACGCAACAGTAAGCGAGTTGGTAGATTTAACTGATGTGCGCATTACCAACCTTGGGACCGGTGATATTTTGGGGTTTGATGGCACGCAATGGGTGAATACCATTGATCAGCAACTGGGCGAGCGTGAAGTGGATCAAATTATTGAAGCTGCGGGTTATATAAAAACGGTTGGTGAGGATATAATATCACCTGGGGTATACAATAATATTCGTGGGTTTGGTGGAAAAGTCAAGGTAGACCCAATGGTTCAGTTATTGGATCAAACCACCGTTTCTGGTGATGTAATGGTGGGGGGGGACATTGGGGCGGCTATATTCCCAGTGAGCAAGGTGCAGGCCAGCCGTTGGGTGATGAAAGGGGATGATATCAACACCGAGATCACGGCATCAAACAACCAATTGCACCTGAGCACGCCTGCAACCATTGCGGAAAAGCTGGGTGTGGTGATTAGCGGTGCAGGAACCGAAAATCGACTGGCAGTGTTTCAGAGCAGTGATGAATTGGTTGCGGTGGATGCCTTGATATGGGATGAGGCGAAAAAACAGTTGGGTCTGGGGGCCCTAAGCGATATTACCAGCATTAAACTTAATGTTGATGGTGGGACACGCATTGATGGCGAGTTTTTTGTGAAAGGTGAGGTGCTTGCCATTGATGATTACGTTACTTTTGATGAATTGGCCAGGGTGGCAACGACGGGGGTGTATGAGGACCTGCTGGATCGTCCAGATTTAAGTGAGTTGATATTGGCGGACAACCTTGATGCCATGTTGGCGGATGCCTTAATGAATAAATCGGCAGTGAACGCTGACATTGATACACGCATTGGGGAATTTAATGATGGCCGCTTAATAACAGCGTTTGAAACGGCCTTGTTGCCATACGACACCACTGAAACATTCAATGAAAAATTAGCCAGTGAAATGGCAGATTACTATACCCGCGATGCCGCCAATGATGCCTTGGTGGATAACGGTGAGTTGGCGGCAACCTTGCAAAATTATTCGACCACACAAAAAATAAAGGAAGAACTGCTTCAGCCATACATGCGTAGTGAGGGGGTGTCTGTTATCGGAACATCTGGCGAATTCGAGGACTTGGTGGATGAACCAAGCATGGTGGTGAGCGAGGATTATGAAGCTGATAAGCAAACCTTTGAAAATGACTTTGAAACCAAGGAACGAATGAATGCCCATGTTGACGATGAATCTGAGCGCATGCGCCTGGGCGTACTGGCAGATGTTGCCCGAAATTATGTAACCAAACAACAATTAATTGATGAAGGATTTGCTCGGCAGGACACGGTGTTGGTGTTGGCCAATGTGGCTCGCAGCGGGCAATACAGCGATTTAAGAAATGCCCCTGACTTGGCCCCATTGATGACACGATCGTTGGTAACTAAGGATTATCAATCGGCCGGTGATATTGGGGAGTTGTTACAGGGGTATGTGAAGCGTGAAGGGTTGCAGCCTGTGGTGCAAAGTGGGTCGTTTTTTGATTTGGTTGATGAGCCAACGATGACAGATTACATGCGTGTGACTGACATGGAGAACTATGTAACCGATAGCAGTTTTAATGGCGATATGATGACGGTGCTAAAGACTGACGACGTGGGGACCATTAACTTGGACGGTGTTTTAACCACGGCATTTGTAAGCGAGGAGCTTCAAAAATATGCCAAGAAATCAGACATTGCGACAGTGGCCTTTACGGGTAAATTTAATAATTTGCTTGGTATTTCAAGCGTCATTACCAATGGGAAACTAAGCCGTGAACTACTAAATTACAGCACCAAAATTGAGTTAAATGAAGAGCGGGGGCGCATTGATACCGTGTATTATGATGATGTCGAAATAACTGCTAGATTAAATGACTTGAATTCAACCATTGTTGCTGAACGAAACCGTGAACTTAGCGATAACTATTATTCAAAAACTGAAGGTGATGCTGCCATTGATGCAGCAATTGACACGCACCACATTAATACTGTTTCAGCAGCAATTTCTTCGGCTGTTGCCAACGTTGCCACCAATGAGCATATTGACATTGAATTGGAGAACATGGCCCTAAAAACTGAATTGAATGCCGCTGTTGATGCGTTTGAGACGCCATATTTAACAAAGGCGAAATATGATGGTGATAAACCAATTTATTCCACAATGGACTATTTGCACAAGCGATTGCCAAGGGGCTCAATTTTAATGTGGAACAGGGCCACCATTCCTGATGGGTGGGAATTATGCACCAATCTAAATGGCCGTTTTATTGTTGGGATGGGCAATGGGTACAACCTTAATCAAACGGGTGGTTTTAATCATATAACGATTACCAAAGATCAGATGCCCACCCATGCACATGGAGCGTCATCCACATCAAAATTAGGGTCGCATAGCCATGAAGGAACCAGCACAAGCACAGAAACGTATGACCACGACCATACGGGAACCATTACAGATGCGGGGGTGAAGCATAAGCATACCTATAGCATCGGGAAACAAGATACCAATCATACGCATAATTTTATTATTAATCATAAGCCCGGGCTGACCCACGCACATGGCACTAACAATGGTGGGCACCATAAGCATACCAGTATTATTGCAACGGATAGGAGTACGGTTAACATAATACGCAACGATGACTTTAACAATACAAACCCAGGGCTTGGAAATAATGAAGGGAATGGTGCCTCTTGGCAAGGTGGATCTATCAAAAATGGGTACATATACACTGGCCCAGCTGGGGGGCATAATCATCCAATTCCCGATGAAACCGTAAGCCATCCCCATGCACTGAGCACGGGTAATCAATTAACAAGCCACCGTCATCTCGCAAGAATCACCGACACATCATCTGCGCATGAGCATAACATCAGCGGAATTAACAATGTGACACGAGCGCACAATCACACGGTAACAGTGACAGGTGAGGACATGAAGCACAACCATAGCATTACCGTTGATGCTTTAGGGGGGGGGCAATCGTATGATAATCGCCCCCCATATTATGCATTGAAATTTATAAAAAAATTGTAGGAGCATTATGAAAATTAAACAGACATGGTTACCATATGGATTTGCAATACTACTGGCATTGATGTTACCCAGCATGCTGCTTGCCTTTGGCACTGGCAACGTGTCGCTGAAGGCCAAGTTGATGGTGGCCTTGAATGGGGAACTGGTGAATCGAATGGATCAATCACTGGATGTGAAATTGGTGAAAATCAATGGTGCTCAACGGGATGTGTTGTGGGACAAAGAATTGGCGGGGGTGACCATTGCGAATGGGGAATTGAACCTGAATCTACAGGGTGAAGACCGCCATGGGGTGGCATTGAGTGCTGCCATGTTCGATAATGATGGGGTGGTATTAACCATTCAGTTGGATGGTGAAGAAGTTGCCTTGGATATGGTCAGTCAACCCTATGCCATCAAGTCGACCATTAGCGATGAGACCCACAATGCACGGGCATTGCAGGGCATTCGGGTACGTTTGGTGGATGACGTTAAGGATGGCGATGTGTTAATGATAAAAGATGGGGAGTGGGTGGCTAGCGGCAAAGAGGATGGGTTTACAGGTATATCCGATGATGCCGAGCGTCAAAATATTTTGAGCGCATTGGATAACGTGACCATTGAAGGTGTGGATGAATTGAATCTGTTGGGCTTTGACGGCAGTGGTTGGCGCAATGTGAAAGACAAGCAACTGACAGAGGCCGATGTTCGAAATATTTTGGAGAGAAAGGGGTATTTAAAGGAAGTTCAGATGACAGCCATGGCTGCCACTACTTACCCACAAATAACGGGTATTGGCGGAAAGATAAGCACCGACCCTGGCATTGAAATTCAGGGACAAACAATGATTCAAGGGGGCCTTATATTGGATGGGCAAATGGGCAGTGATGCAGCGCCCATACCCCATGCCTATGTTCGGAAAATAACCGTGGATGGCCCTGAAAACGACGTGGTGATTAAGGAAGATGCCGACGAGGTGCTTGTGGATTCCCCCATTAAAATTGATGAACGGTTGGGGGTTGCAATAAGCGCAACGGGTAAATCCAGCGCCATTGGCGTCTTTCGAAGTTCTGATGAGCTGGCTTATGTGCCGGGGCTAATGTGGGATAAGCAATTAAAGCAATTTTGGTTGGGTGAGGTAAGCCCATTGGATGCCATTCGAATGAATGTGGAGGGTGGGTTTCGCGTGAATGGGCCCTTCGTTTTGAAGGACACGCCCATTGAATTTGATGATTATGTTCAATACAGTGATTTGGCGGCTGTTGCGACAAGTGGGCAATACCGTGATATTACCGAATCACCCGATTATACCAAGCATGTGTTAGTCACCGCATTTGAAGACGCGTTGGCGTTAAATTATTACAATAGCGATGAATTATCGGGTAAAATTGAAGAAAAAATTAGCCGCTTTGCAAATGGGGCTACGCTTCAATCGGCCTTAAATGATACATTGGCCGACTATACCACTCGCACCGCTGCAAACGATAGAATAACAGCCACCTTGAGCGACTACCCAGCCCAACAAACCATGCAGGATCTATTTGTTGATAGCAGTGCCCTAACCGATACCCTTCGGGCATATTCAACCGTCCCAAGCTTAAATGCTGACATTTTGGTTGATTACATGCTAACCAGGGACGTGTCTGAGGTTGGAAAGTCAGGGAGTTATACGGATATTTTAAATTGGCCGAATGTGGTGCAAAAGAATGCGTATAATACGGATAAGCAAGGCTTTTATGATCGCTATGCGAGTAAAGGGGAATTGCTAGAAGCATTGGCGAATGATTTTAGGGCCAACAGCATTCAAGCAAAAAATGTGATAACAACGGATTATGTATCCAAAACTCAGCTAAAAAATGAATTGTTTGTGACACAAGGGGTGCTGGATGATTTGGCCATTGTTGCAGAAACTGGTCGCTATGATGACTTGTTGAACACACCCGATATATCGGCATTTATGACAGAATCAGAATTAAATGATGCGTTATTGGATGAGAATGAACTAAGTTCTGAATTAATTAAGTATATTCAATCCTCGGAGGTATCAGCGGTAGCGAAAACCGGTCGGTTTGATGATTTTATTGATAAGCCCAATATGTCCGAGTACATGCTGGTATCGGATATGGGCAATTACCTTAAAAACGATTCGTTTGAACGTGAACTCTTAACCGTGCAACGCACGGGTAACTTGCCCGATTTAAGTGGCTTTCAAACCACCAGTGATTGGTTGGCTATACTGGGAGACTATACAGAATCTGAAACGCTGCAGCAAGTGGCGTTCACAGGTCAGTATGTAGATTTGGTGGATGAAGAAGCGGTGGTTGAAGACCAAGAACTGACCCAAACATTAAGCGACTATGCCACCTTGGAGGATTTGGCCAATGAACGCAGCCAAATAGATGCGTTGTATTTTGATGAAGCTGAATTAACCGCCACATTAAATGAGTTTACAACTGATGTTAAGGGAACATTATCATCAACATTTACGAATCAGCTGTATACCAAGTCTGAATTTAATAACCAGATTGCCCAAAAATTGGAAACCCATCGAACCACAGAGCTTATTCCCGATGTGAACGATGCCATTTCAGACTCACGGTTAAAAAGCACCTTAAATAGTCAGTTGCAGCAAAACCATGTGGCAGAAAGTCAGGTGCCTGCCATGGTGGCAGCTAGAGTGACTGATCGAGTGACGGTGTCTCATTACAACGCCTACAACAGCACATTGGCAACCAACCCTTATTTTAGTGCGTGGTTTCCCAGAGGCATGATTGCCATGTGGCGAGGCAGCACCCCCCCCGATGGGTGGGTGTTATGCAATGCTACCAGCCAAAGCAATTACCCAAATGAACAAATTCCCGATTTAAGTGGTCGATTTATTGTAAGCACTGGCAGTGGGTATACAATGGGCAATACTGGGGGAAGCACAACACTGACCATTACAACCGAGAATTTGCCCAGCCATACCCATGCGGCAGGTTCTGATGATCAATTGGGGGAACATTCACACACCCCAACCTCTGGCTCAGTATCAAATACCCATGGCCATGCAGGAACCACAACAACTGATGGCCGGGATCATGGTCACTTAATTACTGATAGCTCCAATCAAGATACCAATCATACACATTCTGGAACTGCACCAGCAAATACAAACACACACAACCATTCGTTTGATGAAGAACCCAATCATAATCATTATCGAATTTATACCAATTTTGGGCATGAGATTGGGTATTCTGTCCTCCCAGGAAATTACCATCATTCTGCATATGTTAATTTATATAAAAATGATGGTGGATGGTATGAGACCAGCTCAGCAGGCCACCACTCGCACTTTATATATCCGGATGGCGCAAAACATGATCATTCGGTTGATGTTCAGCATAACGATCGTGTCAATGATAAAATACATTCTCATGATTTTACCGTGGATCCTGGAAAGGCAACTCATGGTCACCCCTTTAGCGGATTTGGCAATTCGAAGGACAAACACAACCACACGATAACTGTCCCAGCCATAAATTCTAAGCACAACCATAACATTAGCACCACAAGTTCAGGTGGAGCAGGCCAGTCTTATACCCGAGACAACCGCCCCCCATATTATGTATTGGCCTTTATTATGAGGCTGTAGCCCCCCCCTCACCCTTTTTTTATTGTACGTGGAATGGGTTCAGGTGCTACTAAATTGAAAGCAACAGTTGATCGTAGGTGGGCAATGGCCAATTGGCATCGGATACATACTGCTCCGCAGTGTCCACATCCGTACGTAACGCCGTTAACAAATCAGTACCTGTGGTGGCAATGGTATAGGCACGATTGTAGGTGTCGGTTTGGGCTTCAGACGTTTGGATAAAGGCCTTTAATTCAGCCACATTGCGTTGAATGTTGTTGTAACATGTATTTAGTAAGTTGAAATCGCTTTCAATGCCACTGGACGTTAGTTTCATGGATTGTGCGTTGGCATTTGCTGTTCCCAATAAATTGAGTTGCGCTAGAATGGCAGGCATGATCTGGCGACGTGCAATATCGATGGCCAGTCGGTATTCAATGAGTTTGGTATTGGCATAGGCATCCAGCTTAATGTCCACCCGAGATGTCAGTTCGCGCTTGTTATGAACACCCATACCTTCGAATAGTGCCACACAGGCAGGGTCTAGGGTATATTGCAGTGCTTCTGGGGTGGTGTCGACCACAAATAATCCACGTTTTTTGGCGTCTTTTTTCCAAGCATCGTCGTAGTTGTTGCCTTCAAAGCGAATGCGTTTGGTTTCTTTTAATACCTCTTTTAACACCACTAGTGCATTCTTTTTCATGTCGCCAGATTTTTTTGATAACCGTTCGGTTAATTGCTGGTAGCCATAGGCACACAATACGTTCATTACTTTGGCCGCATCGGCACCGTTCGCAGATGACCCCAAGGCCCGCAATTCAAATTTGTTACCGGTAAATGCCACGGGTGATGTTCGGTTGCGATCAGAAATGTCTTTCATGACTTTTGGTAAGCCTTCAATGCCATGGTTGATGGTGCTCATGGTTTTATCGGTGAATTTTTTTGCGGACTCAATTGAATCTAAGATATCGTTTAAGTAATCGCCCATGTAAAGGGATAAAATGGCAGGTGGGGCTTCGTGTGAGCCCATACGATGCTCATTGCCAGCATCGGAAATGGCTGCTCGCAATAGCCCTGAGTATTCGTTCATGCCAATAAGGAGCGCGCCCAATGTCATTAAAAATGAAATGTTTTTTAACGGTGAACGTGATGGCTCTAAGTAATTGGCCCCTGTATTATCGCCAATCGACCAGTTCATGTGTTTGCCAGAACCATTTAGGCCTGCAAATGGTTTTTCATGGTGAAGCACCAAAAAATCATGCTCTTCAGCCACACGACGCATGATGTCCATCATCTGCAAGTTATGGTCAATGGCCAGGGTGATTTCTTCGTATAGTGGGGCCAATTCAAATTGATTGGGGGCCACTTCGTTATGTTTGGTTTTGGCTGGAATGCCGTATCGGTACAATTCTTCATCCAAGGCACCCATAAATTCGCTAACACGTGGACGAATGGAGCCAAAGTAATGGTCTTCCATTAATTGGCCTTTTACCGGAGGTGCGCCAAACAAGGTTCGGCCTGCAATCATTAAATCGGGGCGTTGCTGGGCCACATCCATGGGGATTAAAAAGTACTCTTGTTCCATGCCTGAAAATACTTTAATGCGTTTGGCTTGCCGATTGCCCAATAACTTTTGCAAGGCAATGGCGTGCGTGTTTAAGGCGTTAATCGACCGGTGGAGCGGGGTTTTCATGTCGAGGGCTTCGCCTGTCCACGATAGATAAATGGACGGAATGATCAAGCTTTTTACCGTGGATTCATCACGTATGAACATTGGGGACTTTGGGTCCCACGCCGTGTAGCCACGGGCTTCAAATGTGGATCGAATCCCACCAGATGGAAATGACGATGCATCGGGCTCTGACTGAATCAGCTGGCTGGTGGAGAATTTTTCGATGACATGGCCATCGCCGTTGTAATTAATGAAGGCGTCATGTTTTTCGGCAGTGCCGCTTCGTTGAGGTTGAAACCAATGGCTAAAATGGGTAACGCCATTGTCTATGGCCCATTCTTTTACAGCCCGTGCAATGTCAATGGCGACGGACTCTTGCAGATTTGCTCCATTGTTGATGCTGTCCATGTAGCTGGATAATGTTTCAGACGATAACCGCTTTTGCATTTGTTGTTCGTTAAATACAAGCTCTGCGTAATGCTCAGTGATTTTTCCCATTTTGACTCCTTATTTAAATAAAATAACTCTTAAATAGTGTACTATGGTCTAATTTGTTGATCAATATTAAGCCATTTTGCATGAATTGCATTTAAAACGGGTGTTGATCATAATTGCTGGTATTTGCACCACTACCCTTTAGGCAATGGTGCAAAAAGTGAAAAATAAAAAATAAGGTCTGAGAAACCAGGCCTTTTTTCAGAACTTTTTCAACATAATGGATTGTTTATGGGGTATCGATATCAAACATTCACTCTTTGCTCTGGTTTGGCTGTATTTTTTTGTTGCCCTAAGATAAATTTACTAAAAAATGGTTTAAATTTCTCATAAAAGGTTTGAAGTTTATAAATTGTGAGATTACTTTTCTTTTTTGAATTTTCATTCGTTATGTTTTTTAATGCCGCTCTTAGTTTATCTGGTATTTTATCTATCCTCATTTTTTTCTTAATGATTTTATCTTTTGCAAATTTCCTAATCACTATGGCGGCATGTTCTTTAAACTTGTCTAAACCAGTACCCAATGCGCCTTCTTAAACCACCCTTGTTTGATTCTCTGGATTATTAAATGCCAAATTCCCAAGCGCTGCGACAGGTTTTGTGACCGGACTAATATATTTAAACTGGATAAAAGATTCGACGCTTCCGTCCCTCAAATTTAGTTTAACAGGGGCTTCATTATTCCCAGTATATATATAAGTGCCATTTGCAATCTGTTGAGAATACATCAAACATTGGGATACTATTTTGGTATTCGAATCTATTTTAACCGGGGTCTCTGTATCTCCATAAAAATAATATATATCTCCACAAGGAGCCTTTTTTATATAACGCAAACATTTGGTGACTATTGTATTTTTTGGATCCATTTCAACAAAGTTATCTTTATCGACAACAAAGTTTAATTGAGTCCCATTGGGTCGTATTATATTAACCGAGAAGCATCTGGTCACCTGTCCAGTCTCCTTATCTATTTCAATTGGGTTGCCCGCAAATTCTAAACTAATCCCATTAGGTTGTTTTTCAATAACCGACAAGCATTCAAGTGTCGACTTACTAAGTAATAAACTATAAGTGGTATTCTCTCTTAAATCTCTTGCCCCAAATAGTTTATATAATTTAGCGCTAACGTTTTCTACCTTTTTTAACTCTTGTAGATCAGCAGCATTTGAAATTTTTACTTGAAATGAGGCGTCTGGAAATTGACTCATTTCTTCTTGTAGTTGATTAACCGTTTCGATTTTAATCGGATTTGTACCCGCCTTATCGTCAATTGGGGGTTTAACATCAACTGTTTGAGCGTACTGAATTGGGGTAACAGACACATCCGCACTAGGTTTAATTGGGTATTTACCAACATCATTATTTTTGTTTTTTGTACTATATGGGGGAACTACCTGTGGTTTTTTAGCTGGGCCTTGTATTCCATTCATATTCCAAGCTCCATATTCATATTTAATGTTGACTGAAAAACACTATCAATCACAACACATATGGTATCTTAGTTTTTAGATCTTTCATATATTTTACAGTTTTTTTATTTTTTTAGATTATCCCCACCAAAACCTGATGCGCCTAACTTAACCTCAGCTCACATAGCGGGATATCTTTCCCATTTTAATGGGGCAGTTTAAAACGTTTTCTCTCTTTGCCATTTTACTGGCCCTAAGTTCGGGGGCAAACAAAGTATTTAATTTTATCCAGTCGACAAAAGCCTACCTACAATTCTAATGCTTTTTTAGGATAAGGATTGGATTCTCGCTTTAAGGAAGTTCCCTCAAGCGCCACAGATTCACATGAGCTTGTTCCATTTGGAGATAATGAATAACCAATGCAGGTCTCAGACTGTCCATGTTCATTGCTAAGAAAAAATTTATCCGATCTTTCGGATTTAGTTGTTTTATCCCAGCTCCAATTGACATGGTTTATTTGGTCTTGATTTGGACACCTTTTTTGATAGATAGCGGCTTGTTCTCCAAAAGAAGTTATTTTTAATCCTTTTTGAAATAAATAAAAACCATCGTCACCTCTAATTGTTTCTGAATTACTTGAAGTAATACCTAAATTAGCAATATCATTAGGAAGCAAATAAATAACGGCGTAGTTTTCATCATCTTTGCAATAAGAGCCCTCCCTAATAAGCATGCCAACAACACGAAGCTCACCCTGTTTTGTTTGAATTAACACTGGAGAACCAGAATCACCTGGTTCAGCATAAAAATTTAGAACAGCCCACAAATAGTCGGCACCTGGGCCAGGAATTGAATTTAAAGGCCTATGAACCCTTAAGCGATTATTTTTATTAGCGGGAACAAAAAATTCTGTTGCATTGGCAGTGTCTTTTGCCGTTGCTTGTGGAAAACATTGTATTGGCAAATCTTTAGGTCCGCGAGCTAATGCGATATCAAGTCCCGGCCCATAAAAAACTTTAAACTTAGCTTTGGGAGGTTTGCAATGTGCGGCAGTAACAATTAAAGTATTTTTTTCATCGTTACTTAAACACCATATGGGACACAGGATATCCGGATATTTTCCCATGAGAGCTTTATGTTCCGCTTTTATTTTACTGCTATTTACGATCCCTATACCCATAAATAGCATCCCGATTTTAAACAATTGTTTTCGCATAGAGCAAGGTAATATCAATTTAGTTGTTGTTAATGTTCTATAAGCTTTCAACATATTCCTACTTACTCATCGTATTTAACAAGCAAAATATTTCAAAATAACAAAGAAATTATTCTGCACTTTTTGCACCACTACCCTCAATAGTCCTGTTTCAAACAAAATACATTTTCCCAACGCTCCACTGTTTTTCCATTTGCATCGGTGGTGGTTTGAACTCTTGTTACCCCTTTTGATGCCACTATTGTACCCTCGTCACCGACATTAACATTTTCCCAACGGTCTTCTATTGTTTTTCCATTTGCATCGGTGGTGGTTCGAACTTTTGTTACCCCGTTTGATGCCACTATTGCACCCTTGTCACCGACATTAATATTTTCGAAACGGTTTTCTACTGTTTTTCCATTTGCATCGGTGGTGGTTTGAACTCTTGTTACCCCAGCTGATGCCACTATTGCACCATCGGGACCTACAGTAACATTTTCGAAACGGTTTTCTACTGTTTTTCCATTTGCATCGGTGGTGGTTTGAACTCTTGTTACCCCGTTTGATGCCAACAGTACACCCTCGTCATCGACATTAACATTTTCCCAACGAGCCACTGTTTTTCCATTTGCATCGGTGGTGGTTTGAACTCTTGTTACCCCGTTTGATACCACTATTGGACCCTTGTCACCGACATTAACATTTTCCCAACAGTCTACTACTATTTCTCCATTTTCTTTGGTGGTGGTTTGAACTCTTGTTACCCCGTTTGATACCACTATTAGACCCTTGTTACCGACATTAACATTTTCCCAACAGTCTACTACTATTTCTCCATTTTCTTTGGGGGTGGTTTGAACTCTTGTTACCCCGTTTGATGCCACTATTGCACCCTTGTCACCGACATTAACATTTTCCCAACGCGCCACTGTTTTTCCATTTTCTTTGGGGGTGGTTTGAACTTTTGTTACCCCGTTTGATGCCACTATTGCACCCTTGTCACCGACATTAACATTTTCCCAACGGTCTTCTATTGTTTCTCCATTTGTATCGGTGGTGGTTTGAACTCTTGTTACCCCTTTTGATGCCACTATTGTACCCTTGTCACCGACATTAATATTTTCCCAACGGCCTTCTATTGTTTCTCCATTTGTATCGGTGGTGGTTTGAACTATTGTTACCCCTTTTGATGCCAACAGTACACCCTCGTCACCGACATTAACATTTTCCCAACGCTCCACTGTTTTTCCATTTGCATCGGTGGTGGTTTGAACTTTTGTTACCCCTTTTGATGCCACTATATTATGTTTTTCATCTAAAGAAACACCCAAAATTCTTTGTGCAGTTTTTGGATCATAAATGGTGTATATCTTCTGCCTAGCTATTGGGCTATTCAAATATTCTAAGCCATTTGTTTTAAAAATCCCTCCGCACCTTTTGCCATCTTTTGTTACAAACGTCCCAATCTCGATAGCTGTTGTGTTTTCAGCATATGTCCACCCAAATAAAAGACTAGAATTACTAAACGGAGTACTTTTAACCTGAGTACAACCATTAAAAAAGTATTCCGAATCTCTCTTACTCAAATTTCTATATATTATATCTAGCATAGATCGTAATTGAGGGGATTCTTTTAATATTAAGTTTAGGTTATCTGCAAAATAGTTTATCTTTTGTTGGATAGTGTAGTCGTTAACTCCTGGCGTAACACAAGCCATTGCAGTCATATATTTTAATAGTTTACGTACTTCTTTAACTGAAGATACGTTAAGTGTCCCTTTTAAATGGTTATCTACTATCGCTCTGGTTTCTTTTGAAACACCTCTGAACTCTAAACGACCACCTTTTAAAAAGTTTAAAATATTATTTTTAGATTCTTCTGGCATTTTGTGGAACATCTTTCCAATAGAATTATTCCCACCTGTCTCACCATGTGTATCGCGCCCCTTTTGTCTTTTTAGAGGAGGTGACATGCTTCCATCTGCTACACCTCTGCTTATTCCTCCTAATGCCATCTCTCATCCTCCACATTCATGTTTAATGTTGACTGCAATATAATATCATTCACAACACATATCGTACCTGAACTTTCAATTCTTTCATAGATTGCTTGAATGTCCCCAAAACGATCGTTTATGGGCTGTCTAAAGGCAACTCAACCCATTTAATGTGACAGTGTTAAGGGGCAGGTTACCGGGAGTGATGAATAAAATTTAAGGAATATTGTGAACTATTCCTAAAGGGATAGCATTTTTGTATGTTTGAGCATCAGTGGCACTTGGGAGGGTGGTTAAACGAAGTCTTCTTATATGCTCAGGAATAGCACCCAAAACCCCTTTAGCATCAGCGGCACTTGGGAGGGTGGTTAAACCAAGGGTATCTATATGCCTAGGAATAGAACCCAAAACCCCTTTAGCATCAGCGGCACTTGGGAGGGTGGTTAAACGAAGTCTTCTTATATGCTCAGGAATAGAACCCAAAACCCCTTTAGCATCAGCGGCACTTGGGAGAGTGGTTAAAACAAGGCTATCTATATGCCTAGGAATAGAACCCAAAACCCCTTTAGCATCAGCGGCACTTGGGAGGGTGGTTAAACCAAGGCTTCTTATATGCTCAGGAATAGAACCCAAAACCCCTTCAGCATCATCGGCACTTGGGAGGGTGCTTAAAACAAGGGCTTTTATATGCCCAGGAATAGAACCCAAAACCCCTTCAGCATCAGCGGCACTTGGGAGGGGGGTTAAACGAAGGGCTTCTATATGCCCAGGAATAGCACCCAAAACCCCTGGAGCATCAGCGGCACTTGGGAGGGTGTTTAAAACAAGTCTAAGTACATGCGGAGGAATAGCACCCAAAACTGCTGCATCAGCGGCACTTGGGAGGGTGCTTAAACGAAGGGCTTGTATATGCCTAGGAATAGAACCAAAAATCTTTTTTGCATCAGCGGCACTTGGGAGGGTGGTTAAATAAAGGGTATCTATATGCCCAGGAATAGCACCCAAAACCCCTTTAGCATCAGCGGCACTTGGGAGGGTGGTTAAACCAAGGATATTTATATTCGGAGGAATAGCACCCAAAACCCCTTTAGCATCAGCGGCACTTGGGAGGGTGGTTAAAATAACGTAATCTATATGCTCAGGAATAGCACCCAAAACCCCTTCAGCATCAGCGGCACTTGGGAGGGTGGTTAAACCAAGGATATTTATATTCGGAGGAATAGCACCCAAAACCACTTTAGCATCAGCGGCACTTGGGACGGTGGTTAAATAAAGGGTATCTATATGCCCAGGAATAGAACCAAAAATCTTTTTTGCATCAGCCGAATTTGGCGCATGTATCAATATTAAACATTTAATATAATTTGGAATTTGAGTTGTAATGCTTTCGGTTTTTTTAAAAAATATCAATGCCTTTATTTCATGATCTATATAGTGACCTATTTCTGAAGCCTTTTTACACACTTTCCGAAAGCGGAGCATGTCCGTTCTATTTAA
>JADHOE010000001.1 GCA_016779165.1 Candidatus Margulisiibacteriota bacterium
CCTAAGCAACGTTGATCAACCCATAGGTAAGCAGCCAGGTGGGCGTTCGCCGTCACCAACAGGTTCAAGATCATCGGGTGGGAGCGCGCCTAGTTCAGGTGTCCGGCCACGTTCTAAATCGCCCCTAAGCAACGTTGATCAACCCATAGGTAAGCAGCCAGGTGGGCGTTCGCCGTCACCAACAGGTTCAAGATCATCGGGTGGGAGAACGCCTAGTTCAGGTGTCCGGCCACGTTCTAAATCGCCCCTAATTAGCGGGCCTGGATTAGATAAACCAGAAACTCCACCACCCCCACCAAAAAATATTTTTTGGGGTTTAATAGATGATGGTGTTGCCAATTCAGTTGGATTGGTAAATAATATCTGGTCGTTTGTAAATGGAACTAATCGTGACATTGAACATAATCCAGATGGGCATTCCATAGATTCGTCAACCAAAGAAGCACCTTCTTCTAATTCGCCGCCAAGTAGGCGATATGCAGCTTCGAATTTAATTGGATTAAAAAGACTATATAAGAAGGCTAATAGTGAACTGAATTCAACAAATGATAGGGTTTCAGCGGATGTAAGAACAGCTAGAGACAAAATAAAAAATTTAAATGAATATAAAGCATGGTTGGAAAGAGTTGAGACTGATATTCGCTCACTCAATCTATCACATGCTAATAGACAACAGGTTGAAAAACTTGAACATCAAAAGACAATAATAATATCTGATTTACATAAGTTAAGCGTAGATGCTGCAAGAATAAAATCTAAGATTGAAGGTGGTAAAGGACGTATGGCGATTTTGGAACAAGACATTTCAAAAATTAAAAAGGAAATAGAAGACCTTGAGCAACAACGACGTGAAGCTGGGCTACCAGTTGTAATGTAACGATCAGTAAATCATTAAGAATAGTAGTTGTGGGAGTATCTGAAATTCTCGTATTATATAGGTAATTAACTATTTTGGTGTTTTTTCGGAGAAGTTTGAATGTGTTTGATAGTGATCAATGCCCAATGAAAAACACGTGGAAATGGGTGCTTTATGTTAAATCGTATCATTGCAGGGTTCTACTTCGATCATTATAAGGAATGCATTCATTTTCCGGGCGTCTATCTTCATAATGAAATGAAAATAGACTAACTATTTTTTGTCTTTTGTTTTTTCTATAGCGCAGGTGCTATCAATGCCGCCGCGGGTGTTGTAAATGGTGCTCACCTTTAGGTATTTGGGGGTGAGTAAGTGGTTTAAATCGTTATAAATTCGATTGGTTACGTGCTCTTGGTACATGCCAACATTTCTGAAGCTGGTGATGTAGTACTTAAGGGACTTAAGCTCAACAATATGTTGGTTGGGTTGGTAATCAATGATTAGTTTTGCGTAATCTGGTAATCCAGAAAACGGGCAAACAGCTGAAAACTCGTTGGTGGTGTAATTAATTTGTTGTGGGTTGCCATCATAGGGAAACGTTTCCAGTAGATCCCCTCGTAGGGCGGACTCGTTTTCAAATGGTAATGTTAATCCTTCAGCAATGGCCATTTTCTGATTATTTCGAAATGCTGGAAGCTTGTCAAGTAAGTATGCGCTATGGTTATTTAAGTAAAAAAGGGGGCTTGTCAGATACTCAATCTTTTGTAAAAATAATATACATAGCGCGGGGTGGAGCAGTGGTAGCTTGTCGGGCTCATAACCCGAAGGTCGCAGGTTCGAGTCCTGCCCCCGCTACCAATATAACCTATGCTCCTTTTGATCTTAAATGATTCTCTAAACATTTAGGGCTTGTATGTCTAATTAGAAAAAAAGAACCATATTGTTTGACTTGTAGAACAAATAACTCGGTTATTTATTTTTATCGCATTGGTGGACGTTTTCTGACACGTCTTTTTTTAACAATAAAATACCCTTACTATCTTCTGTAAAACTTACACCCAAATCGGGATCAACGTTTTCAGGCGTTCCACACTTATCATCTTTAAGCTCATAAACATCATATTCGTCACGATACTTTTCTGTACTAAAATCACGTAAAAAAGCTTGGTGCTCATGAGGAAGTTGAGTCCAAAAAAGGATGGCCTTTGCATTCAGTTTTTTGATTTTTTCATGTAAATCAAAGTCTTTTACCCCTTTGTAGTTTTTTTTTGGAGACGGTAGAACTAACAAATCTATTGTTGGGTTGTCGGGGTCTATGTCGGCTGCGTTTAAATCTGAAAAAGATTGAGTGTCATAATTAATATCTATATCCGATTTGCTATTTTTTAATAAATACCCATGCAAACTACTTCCGTGCTCCAGTCGAGGATAATTTAACTCGTTACACACAAATTTAGCGTTTGGTAAAACGGATAGGGCAAAAATAGCTTCTGGACATAGCCCAGAAAACCCAATAAGAACATTCTTTGGGGGGCTTTTAAGCTGTTTAAGTACTAAGTTAAAAAACTTATTAGTTATACATTGTCGCCTCTTATCATAAGCCTGTTTAACATCTAAACACCAAAAACTTCCATTCAATTCCCTCTCATTAAATAATTCTGATTGTTTGGTAGACATTTTAGGGGGTGGGCATTTAGTTGTATTAAGCTTTTTTTGAAGTCCTTCAAGACGGCGTTGAGTTTTGTTAGGACCTTTGGCGTTTGTGGGATAAGGAAACACAGCTGAAGATGCAACAACTGCAAGGGCCAAAGCTTTCCTAAGCATATTGTTCCCTTAAATCACTGCCATAAATGTTACCAAAATCTATAGTTTTATCTACCATTGGTTTAATCTCACTCGAAAAGTAGTATATATCAAATGTAAATAATTTTGTAGATTACGATCTTTTTAGGGTTGGTTTTTTACTAGATATGGACAAATAAACCACATCTAATTACCATTTTTAAATGGAGAAAGCGATTGTGTTGTTGTCTGGCGGACAGGACTCTGCAACTTGTTTGGCCATTGCACAGCAAACGTATTCCGATATTACGTGTGTATGCTTTGATTATGGTCAGCGTCATCGGATTGAAATCGAGTATTCAAAGCAGTTGGCGGCGTTGGCTGAAAGCGATTTTCAGTGCATTGATGTTCGGTTTATGGCCGATTTGTCAGCCTCTGCACTGATTCATTCTGACCAGGCCATTACTCATGCCGAGGGTGCCCTTCCCAGCACCTTTGTGCCGGGCCGAAATGCCCTATTTTTAACAGTTGCTGCCATGGTGGCTGCTCAGAAAGGGGCCAATGTTATTGTTACAGGGGTTTGTCAAACCGATTTTTCGGGGTACCCTGATTGCCGAGACGTTTTTATTCAATTGCAAGAACAAACAATTAATGCGGCCATGGATATAAATCTAAAAATTGAAACCCCCCTGATGCATTTAACCAAAGCAGAAACCGTATTAAAAATGAAAGACATGGGGCGCATGGATTGGTATGCATTGACCCACACCTGTTATGATGGGGCTCGACCGGCGTGTGGCACTTGCCCCGCCTGTAAATTGCGCTTGGCTGGGTTTTTATCGGCAGGCATCAGTGACCCCTTGCCCTATCGACAAGGTGATGGCAGTGATCAATTCGGCACTTAGAGTGATTAAAGCGCTTTATGTTTAAAGGATCGATCCAACGAGCGTTTCAGCTCTCTGTCTTTAATGCTGGCGCGTTTATCAAATTGTTTTTTAGAGCTTCCAATACCAATTTCAACTTTAATTCGTTGATTTTTGAAATATAATTTTGTTGGTACCGCTTGCAAACCATCCCGTTCCAGTTGACTTATCAGTTTAGTAATTTGTTTTCGATGCAATAATAGTTTTCGATTTCGATTTTGAGGTGGGTTTTCTCGATTACCTTGCGCGTATGGCAGGATATTGGCGTTCATTAGATACACATCATTATTAATGATGCGTATAAAGCTTTCATGAATGGTTATATGACCATTCCGAATGGACTTTACCTCGCAGCCAACCAAACATATCCCTGCCTCAACAGTTTCTTTTATCGTTAGATTGAAGTACGCTTTTTTATTTTTAATGATCACAATGCTGTTTAATTATGTCATGATTTCTGAATTTCAATCAATACAGTGATTGAATTACAGTCGTAGGTATTGGCTTGGGTTAACTGGTGTTCCATTCTCTCGGATTTCAAAATGCAGGTGAGGCCCAGTGGAGTAACCGGTCGACCCAACATAGCCAATCAGTTGTCCTTTATCCACCATTTGCCCTTTACGGACAAGAATTTTCCATTGGTGCGCATAGAGTGACGATATTTTTTTGTTTTGTTTCCAGCCATGGTCAATAATGGTGACATTCCCATACCCTTTTTTGAACCCAGAAAACAATACCTTCCCAGAATCTGCAGCCTTGATTCTGTAGCCTCTCGGTGCAGCAAAGTCCATGCCATTGTGCATGCGACGTCGCTTAAAAATAGGATGGCGCCGTAACCCAAAACGCGATGAAATATACCCGCCAACTGGGCGCAAATAGGCCCCTGTGCCGTAGTAGACTTTATTGCCATTACCCGTTCTATTTTGAATAAACTTGCTTAATTGTTGAGATTCCTCGCGCAATAATTTATTGCGCCTTTCGTATTTTTCTAGTTCGCCTCGAAGCGATGTTAAGTTTTTTTGAAACCGACGTTTGGTGTCTTTTAGTTCATATCGCTGTTTCATGATAGTCTGTTTCAGTTCATTAGCTTTTGTTCGGCTTAATTCTAGTTTTTTCTTATTGATTTTATGTGTGTTAATACGTTCTCTGGCATTCACCAACTCAAAATACTCGTTTTCGATGATTTTTTCGTAGAAGTACATGTTGTTCAATAGCGACGAAAAAGACTCTGAATTAAATAGTAATTGAATCACAGGACGGTTTTGCTCTTTATACAATCTCGCAATTTTTTGGGTTAGGTATTGCTTGGTTTTTATGAGGTTCGCTTCTTCATTTTTTAATTTGGTTTCAGTATCTTTAATTTGCTGATGGTAACTATTGTAGCGATAAAATGCATTGTTTAGTTTCCGTTGGGTCATGTATATGTTTTTTCTTAAGTTACCTAATTCTTTAAGAATTGATTTTTCTTTTTTCTTTTTCTGTTTAATGATTAAGTTGTTCTTTTGAAGTTCTCGTTGAATATCCGCGCCATTTTCTAGGGCAAATAAATGAGAAAAACAGACGACAATACTAATTAAAATTAAGTGGTACATAGTGAATTAAATCAGTGGTTGAAACAATTAATGTTTCCTTGATTGTACAATGAATTTATAAATTAATCTCATGAATATGTAAGCATGAACGTGGTTTTTTTTCAAACGGATCAACAAGTCAGAGTTTTAAGTTTGGTCATAACCATGAACGTTTAAGGGGGGCTACCCTAGGCTGATTGTTCCCCTACATTCTTAGACGGCAGTTTGCGTTTGGACCGTTGGAAGGTTAATGCAAACCGGTGGGCTTCATCCCGAACATAGCGCAGTAAGTTTAACCCAGCATGGTGGTACGCCAATCGTATAGGTGATGGGTTAAATGGGCTAAAAATGGTTTCATTTTTTTTTGCCAATGAAATGCAATTAATAAATGATGGGCTTGATTTTAATGCGTCCATTGCGGCATTTAGCTGGCCTTTTCCACCATCAATTAATAAAAGGTCTGGCATAAAGGCATAATGCTTTAGCAGGCGGCTGACGGTTTCTTTCATGGCTTTTACATCGTCACTTTTTCCTGTGGTTATGGATGTAATGTTGAAGTGCCTGTACCATTTCTTTGCAGGTGCGCCATCGATAAACACAACCACTGAGCTTACAATTTGGGTGCCGTAGTAGTGCGAAATATCACACCCAAAAATAATGCTGGGGAGTGTTGTTAGGTTAAGATCGGTTTCTAATTGGCGCAAAACCGATGCCGCCTGTGGTGTGTGGGCATGCTTTGAAATGCCAATTAGTGATTTTTGCGCATTTAATTGGGCAATGGTGAGCAGTTCATGGTATCGCCCTTTCTTGGGAGATATATAAGTGGTCGATTTTTTTGTGTCATCCAATGCATGTTTAGCCAATGGGGCATACGACGCATCAATAACCACCACATGCTTGTTTGGCAGTGTGGTGCCCAGTTGTTGGAAAAAAGAGGCCACAAATGATTCGTGAGGTGTATGCTTGGCGGCGTAATGCCCTTGTTGAGAAACGAATCGTTTATTGGAGAAGTGCTGGCAAACCACGTAATGGTAATGCTCGTTAGATGAAAACCCAATGATAAAATGATCGGTATTTGTTTCCAAGTCCACGTGCTGTTGTTGCTGTATAGCCTCGAGTACCTGGATATGGTCCCTTAGTTTGGCTGCTTTTTCATACGCGTGCTGTTTCGCATGGTTGTGCATGTCGGCTCTTAGGGCGTCAATGACGAGCTGGCTTTTTCCGGACAATAACAGGATGCATTGTTGAATCAGGTGGTTGTACTCGTCGTTGCAGGATTTAATTATGCATGGCCCAATGCACTTTCCAATATCCAATTTGATGCATTTTTTTTGGTGGGTCACTGCATCAATGGCCTGTTTGCAATCGCGTATTGGAAAAATATCGGTCAATAGTTTAATTAGTTTTCGTGGCGATCCGGCCGAAGTGAACGGCCCAAAATACTTTCCCCCATCATTTTTTTTTGTGCGCGTGATGATGATTCTTGGAAACGGTTCATTCATGGTGATTTTAATGTAGGGGTAGGTTTTATCGTCTTTTAGAAGGACATTGAACCTGGGTTGGTGCCGTTTAATGAGCTCGTTTTCAAGCAGCAAGGCCTCGTGCTCTGTTTTTGTAATTATGGGGGTAATGGATGCAATTTGTTTAACCAATAGATGGGTTTTGTATTGCCGTTTCCCAACAAAATATTGCGACACTCTTTTTTTAATGTTTTTGGCTTTTCCTATGTAAATAATGGTGCCAAATCGATCTCGCATTTGGTACACCCCAGGGTGATTTGGTAGGTCTTTGACCAGCAATTTTGCAGACAAGGCATCCATTTAAATCATAGTAGTTGATTTTTTATGATTAATCACCCATAAATTGGTGAGGACAACCGAACGAGTAAATTATGCTTATTCTGTTGGCTCTGAATCGGAGACTGCTAACTCAATGTCAGCGTGCGCGTCAGCATCATTGTCTGGTTGAGCATCGGTGACTAAGGTTTCGTCACTATCAGACTGTAACACACTATCTTCAGGTTCATCAGTTTCTTCATCTTCAGGTTCATCAGTTTCAGATTCATCAAGATGCTCAGATTCAATAATTGCTTCTAACAATTCTGGCTGCTCATCGGATTCGTCTGATTCGATAACAATAGTGAATGTTGCAAAGATATCTTTTGTGAACTGCGCTCTGCATTGGTAAGTGCCCACATATTTAATGTTACCGTCATCAATAATTACATCACTTGCATTTACAGCAACATCAGGTAACTCTTTTCGAATCATTTGATTCACAATAACAGAAGGAGTGATGGATCCATATAACTTTCCGTCTCGAGATAATGCCACCATGGTAAAGGACTTGCCTTCCAGGTTTTTAGCTGTATCTTTAAGTTGTGACCGCTGTTCGGTCACATTGGCAAGGGCTTTATCTTTCATTTGGTCAAATAACTTTTTATTTGCATCTGATGCGCTTAAGGCAAATCCATTTGGGATTAAATAATTGACCGCGTAGCCAGTGGCCACATCAATGGTGTCACCAAAAGTTCCTTTACGTTTAAGATCTTTAATTAATATAACTTCCATAGGTAATTCCTTAATCGGCACAGTAGGGGAGTAATCCCAAATTACGTGCGCGTTTGATGGCGTTGGATACAATCCGCTGCTTTTTTGCTGATACACCCGTATTACGTCGGGGCAAAATCTTGCCACGGTCGCTTATAAACCGCTTTAAAAAATCAATGTCATTGTGATCAAGAACATTTATTTGATCAATGGTAAGCGGGCACGGGCGCTTTTTGCGTCGCTTGAACTGCTTTGAAGAATCTTTTGTTTTAAATTGAGTGGCCACTGGTTTTCCTCCTAAAATTTGTTACACCAAGTCGAAGCTTGGTACTGATTGTTTATTTGATTGAGGCAAGTCTTGACCTCGGTCGAGCATTTGCATGGTATCGGCAACAATTTCTGCACTTATCCTCTTTTCACCGTCTTTATCGTATGAGTCAATTTGTAATCGCCCCTCAATGGCAATTAGCTTTCCCTTTTTTAAGTATTGATTGCATATTTCTGCCAGCCGGCGCCATGCAACCACACGTATAAAGTCAGCGGATTGATTCTCTTGCTTTGGAATTCTATCGACAGCAATACTAAACCTGCAAAGAGCAACACCAGAAGGTGTTAGCCTAAAATCTGGATCACGTACCAATCGACCAATAAGAAATGATTTATTCATGGTTGTATTATCATATTAGAAAGGGACATCTTCTTCAAGCTCATTTTCGTTCATAGGCTCATGTTTAAAAAAATCAGATTCAGAAATATCGGGGGTGTCAATTGCTTGCATGTTGCTGTTAAAGGCGGCTTCATCTGATGTGGTCGCTGTGTTTGGGGACTCTTTAGCAGCATGGGTACCGGAAAAAACATCGTTAAGTTTAACCAGTTGCCGTGCCTCAACCTCTGTTGTCCATTTTTTCTGGCCAGTGCTGGTATCTTCATAAGAGTCCACTAGAATGCGTCCTTCAACGTAAATCGCGTCATCTTTTTGGAACTGGGTGCATGCATCGGCACGTTCACGCCAAGCAACAATGCGAATAAAATCAAAAGCCTCGTTAGGCAAAGACTCAATGCGCGGCACTTTTAACGTGAACTTGGCCAATGCGTGGCCAGACGTGGTCGCCTTAACATCGGGTGCGTCTTGTACGGCTCCAATTAATATAATTTTATTGTGAGACGCCATGCGTTAACTTACCAACTCTTCAATCTGAGTGGGGGTTAGAATTTTTGCCATGGTAGAGTTAGTTTGGCGGATGACGGCCTCATTGATTTTAAATTCTTTATGAAGCGCTTCCAAACACTGAATGCTTGCTGAATATTGGATGCGAATGGCGTAAGCTTGAGTGTGTTTGCGGAACGTATTTGCAAGGTCAATTCGACCATTGAACACACTGGCGTAAATGGTGCCCTTGTGTGATGTAATGATATCGTTAAGCTTGGTGTGATTGGCTTTTGCTGCATCTTCGCCACCTTCTGTATTGATTAATACTGTTAAATCATAATTTCGCATGAATCCTCCAATAATAGTGTCCTAAAAACTGTTTGCTCAACAGTAATTGCATCGTAAGGAGAAAATTATACAATGTCATGGTTATAAATGCTAGAGGCAAATTTTAAATATGCCTGTTTGACTACCCTCTTTGTAAATTTTTAACTGTGGTGGCTGCTGCTGCTGCTGTTGGTGTTGTTATTGGTAGTGGTGGTGGTGCTGGTGTTGTTGCTGCTGTTGTTGCTGCTGTTGCTGCTGCTGCTGCTGCGGCTGCTGCTACTGCTGCTGGTGCTGGTGCTGCTGTTGTTGCTGCTGTTGGTATATTTTGGTTTCCTGTGGAACGATTTGCACCACCACCTAAATATCCCATAAGTCTTGTTAATGCTGCGTTTATTCCGAGTGGCATATGTAATCTCCTTTTTATTGTTTTTTGTTGTTGTGAATGATTATGCATTCACTAATGTATCGGCATTTTGAAGGAAAAAATTTCATACGGTTTTCAAACGCCCTAAAATTGTTTGTTTAATACCGTGGCTATGTTGGTTGGCACCAGAGTTTGGTACTATAGTGAATATGGTTTCCAAAAACGAACGATGGCACATGTTCAATGCAATCTCAGCGACTTATGATACCATTAATCGGTGGATCACCTTTGGTGCGGATGCGCATTGGCGATCCCAATTGGTGGCGCGTATTCCCAGCACGGCCCGGTATTTGGTAGACGTGGCGGCTGGCACCATGGATGTGGCCATTGCGGCGGCCAAGCAATGCCAACAATTAACTCGCATTACCGCGCTTGATATGGCACAACATATGTTGGCTATTGGCGAAGAAAAGTGCAAGAAAAACGGGTTGGGGGTGGTTGCTGCCATGGTGGCCGATGTTCACCGGTTGCCAATGGCCGAAAACAGTGTGGATGCCATTACAGTGGCGTTTGGCATTCGAAACTTTGAGCATTTGGACACGGCGTTTACAGAAATGCATCGTGTGTTGGCCCCTGGGGGGCCATTGTTGATTTTGGAATCGTGCCAGCCAAAGCAGGCGTGGCTGCGGCAGTTGAACCGGTGGTACTTGAGATGGTGGGTTCAGCCCATTGGTGGACGGTTATCGGGCAAGGCCGATGCCTATGCGTATTTGTCTGAAAGCATTGATGAATTTCATTCGCCTGAGACATTGCGAACCATGCTTGGGAATGCTGGGTTTTCATCGGTTACCACCACCTACTTTATGGCGCAATCGGTGCAATTGATCCATGCCGTTAAGTAGGGCGCTGATTGAAAGCATTCGTGAACGTGTGGCTGATGCCAGTGATATTTGGCAAACCATGGATGTCGAACTTGACCATTCACTAGACCTGTTGTTGAAGGCGGCCGGTTGTGATGTGGCCCCCATGGTTTATTTTTCAACGCCATGTAAGGAGATCGAATATTTGGGGTTGGGGCAGTGGGTGGTGTTTAACAATCAATCTGCCAAGGCATTTTTAAGTCAAACGACATCCAAAGATGTGGTTTTGATGGGGGGGCAAGCATTCGATTCGTCCAAGCTTAAGCCGGGCATGCCAGCTGAATGGTGGGTATTGCCGGTTGCTGTTATTATTCAAACCCCAAAAAAGCGTGCCATTCGGGTGATGATCCCCCCCAATCTCGATGATGCATGGACCACCATCGAAACCATACTTTTACAGTGGGTAGACGCCGTCGCACAGCCCGAACACCATGGGGCTTACACTGGGGTTGAACACCGCCCCAAAAAAAACAAATGGCTAAGCACTATCGATGACGTTAAGAATTTATTTCAAACCACAGGGCTTGAAAAAGTGGTGATGGCCAGAGAAAGCCAGTTTGTGTTCGATGCGCCCCTCAACCCCTTTGCCATGATGGCTGTGATTCAACGCCATGGCCCTGAACTGCACCATTTTGTGATGCGGTTTTCTAGTGATGAGGCATTTATTGGGGGTACTCCGGAGCGATTGTTTGAAATCAACGACGGTGGCATTGTGTCGGATGCCATTGCAGGGACCATTCGAAACGATGCAGGGGCAACTGAATTACTGACCCGGCACAAAGATGCCAGCGAGCACCGCTATGTGTCGGATTTTATTTTAAGGGCCATGCAGGGATTGTGTGATGGGTCGATTACCTTTAAGAATAAACCAAGGTTGCTGACCTTACGGGTGATTTCCCATTTGATGCAGACATTTAAGGGGGTGCTTCGGCCAGGGGTTGGACCGTTTGATGCCATGGCCGCGTTGCACCCCACCCCTGCTGTTGCAGGTACTCCCACCAATTTGGCCATGGGGGCCATTGCTCAATTGGAGCCATTTTCACGCAAGTGGTATGCCGGGCCCATGGGGGTGGTGTCGGCATCGCAGAGCACGGTGGTGGTGGCCATTCGATCGGGTTTGGTAAAAGGGTCCAATGTCACCTTGTTTGCCGGAGCTGGTATTGTTGCTGAATCGGACGCCAACAGTGAATGGGATGAATTAAATGCAAAAATCAGTGGGTTTGAGGCATTGTTTCGCTCATGAGTACCACCATTGACGCCTTGCTTGACCGAATATTAAAGGAAGGGGTTCAGGTGTGTTGCTTGGGGGCCGGTTCAAGGTCCACCCAGTTGGTGCACTTGCTGCAGCAAACCCACATTGAACTGCTGCCTTTTGTGGATGAGCGTGCTGTGGGGTACATGGCCCTGGGCATTGCCAAGGCCACAAAACGGCCCGTATTGGTGGTGACCACATCGGGCACCGCGGTGAGTAACTTATGCCCAGCAATGACCGAAGCCGCCCATGGCCACATTAATTTAATTGCTTTAACGGCGGACCGACCCAGCGATACGGCGGGTACATCGGCGAATCAAACCATTGATCAACAGGGCATTTTTCACGATGCCTTGGCGCAGGTGCAGTGGGAGGCGGGAAAAGATGTGTATGATGAATGTGACCGCGCGTTTGATTTGATGGCCCGGCAGGGTGGGCCAGTGCATGTGAATGTACGATTGAAGGATCCGGTGACCCACCCCCTGATCGAATGGTCAAGCGTGCCACCCCCAAGCGCCCTAAGAATGGCCGAACAGCCCATGGGGGCGCCACTACCTGACTTGAGCGATGCAACACGGGGATTGTTGTGCATTGGTCAGTTGGAGCCCTGGGTGGACCGTGACCAAATATGGCAGGCAATGGACCACCTAAAATGGCCGGTGGTGGTGGATGGTAGCCACGCCCGGTTGAAATCGCACCCCTTGGCGTTTCATGGGGCCGATGCGTTTTGTATGGCGCACACCCCCCCTGCATTCGACCTCATTTTGTGCATTGGTGGGCGATGGATTAGCAAACATATGAGCACATTTTTATTGGCGGACCATGTGCTGCATTGGTCGGAAGGGGCCAAGCCGGTGGTTCATGTAACAAATCGCCATCAGGGGAGTTATAAGGGGCTTTTGTCGCTAAGCACCCAGCCTCACAAAATGCCGGTGGATGGGCTAAATCAGGCACTGGCTTTGGCAACGCAGGATGCTGTTGCTGCGAAACCCGCATCAGACCTGGGGTTTATTGTGTCGGCCTTCAACCAAATGGCGGCACCCTTTGATTGTTTTATTGCCAACAGCTTGCCCATACGGCTGGTGGATGCCATGCATGTTGCCCATGTTCGACACGTGCATGTGAACCGAGGCGCCAGTGGGATTGATGGCAACATAGCCACCATTATGGGGCTGTGCATGGCCGAAACGGATGTGCCATTGTTGGCCGTGGTGGGTGATTTGGCGGCGGTGTATGATTTAAATTCGTTTTTGCTGATGCCCAAGGTTAGGCGTCCCGTTAGCATACTGATTATTAATAATGGTGGTGGGGACATTTTTTCACGCTTGCCATCGGTGGCCAATCGCTCAGACTTCAATGATATGTTCAAACTTGCGCATCAATGGCCCTTGGCCAACATGATTGCCGCCATGGGGCTGAATGCCAACCGCATTGACCACCCATCAGCACTTAATCTTGATTTTGACCGGCAGGTGATAGAGTGCATGACCATTGAAAAATAAGCCGTTAATGCCTAACTTATTACCATGTTTCGCTTAATGTTAATGAGTGTCGTCCTTGGTGTATGGGGTGTTGCTGGTGCAGAGCGGCCGGGGTTATCCGAAAATAAATGGTGACGTGGGTAATATTAAATACACAACAAATGTGTTGGTTGGCCTTAATATAAATACTGAGGGAAAAAAAATGTGCCCCATCCCGCAATTCAGCGTGTTGTATTCGTTTGGGTATTTCTTTTAAATCGACCATCAATCAATAAACCTTCCCATTGATTTAATTGAACACCAACCGATACACTTATATGGATGATCCATTTGGTTTAGCATGCATTGGTTTTGACCAATGCCAAGTGGGCGCAGGCAATTGGACATTGTATACAATAGGAGGCACCATGTTATTTGATTTGGATATGATTAAAAATGTGTATCAGGGGTTTGAAAAACAATATGCATTGATAAAAGCAGCGGCTGGACGCCCATTAACATTAACTGAAAAACTATTGATGCTTCACGCAGATTCGTCATCCGTGGCCCCTATTCGTGGGAAATCGTATGTGAATTTTAGGCCTGACCGGGTGGCCATGCAAGACGCCACGGCCCAAATGGCCATTTTGCAGTTCATGCAAGCAGGAAAGCAACAAGTGGCGGTGCCTTCCACCGTGCATTGCGATCATTTAATCCAAGCCAAAGTGGGGGCAGACGATGATTTGTTGACGGCCATTGACACCAATAAAGAAGTTTATGATTTTTTGGCATCAGCATCCAATAAATATGGCATAGGATTTTGGAAGCCTGGGGCCGGAATTATTCATCAAGTGGTGCTAGAAAACTATGCATTTCCAGGGGGGATGATGATTGGTACCGATTCCCATACCCCAAACGCCGGTGGTTTGGGCATGATTGCCATTGGGGTGGGTGGGGCCGATGCTGTGGACGTGATGGTGGGTATGCCATGGGAGCTCAAATACCCCAAATTGATTGGGGTTCAATTAACAGGGGAATTATCAGGTTGGGCTTCACCCAAAGATGTGATTTTAACATTGGCTGGCATTTTAACCGTTAAAGGTGCCACCAATGCCATTGTGGAATACGTTGGGCCTGGCACCCAAAGCTTGTCGGCTACTGGCAAGGGCACCATTTGCAACATGGGCGCCGAAATTGGGGCAACCACCAGTATTTTTCCATATGACGAAAAAATGGCCGAGTATTTGGCCATTACCGGGCGGGTGGAAGTGGCGGAATTGGCAAATGAAATCAAGCACATATTGGTGCCCGATGACGAGGTGATTGCCAATCCTGATGCGTATTACGATCAGGTCATCACCATCGACCTATCAACCTTAGAGCCCCACATCAATGGGCCGTTTACCCCCGATTTGGCCACCCCAATATCGCAATTTGGTGACTTGGCCAAAAAAAGCGGGTGGCCCATGGCGTTGGAGGTCGGTTTAATTGGATCGTGCACCAATTCATCCTACGAAGATATGGCCAGAGCGGCATCCGTGGCCAAGCAGGCCAGCGAAAAAAACGTGAAAGCCAATGCTGAATTTACCATAACCCCGGGGTCTGAAATGATTCGAAAAACCGTTGAGCGCGATGGCTTGTTGCGTGACTTTGATGCCATTGGGGGCACGGTATTGGCCAATGCGTGTGGGCCTTGCATTGGGCAGTGGGCCCGGCACAGCGATGACCCCAACCGTAAAAATTCAATTATTACATCATTCAACCGAAACTTTGCAAAACGAAACGATGGCAACCCCAATACCCATTCGTTTGTGGCATCCCCAGAAGTGGTAACGGCCATGGCCTTGGCGGGCCGATTGGACTTTAACCCAATGACCGATGCATTGACCAATACCATCGGTGAATCGGTGATGCTTGCCCCGCCCAGCGGTAATGAATTGCCCCCCAAGGGGTTTGATGTTGATGAGGATGGATACGTTGCTCCAGCCAAGAATGGGCAGTCGGTTGATGTGGTGGTGGATAAGGCGTCAGAACGATTGCAACTATTAACCCCATTTACCAAAAATAATGTGAGTGATTTTTCCAATCTGCGATTATTAATTAAGGCCAAAGGGAAGTGCACGACTGATCATATATCCATGGCTGGCCCATGGTTAAAGTACCGTGGCCATTTGGATAACATTTCCAACAATTGTTTAATTGGGGCGATTAATGCGTTTAACGAACTGGCGAATCAGGTGAAATCCCCCAATGGTGGGTATGAAGGCGTCCCCATTGTGGCCAGAACCTACAAGGCCAAGGGCATTGGTACTGTGGTGGTGGGCGACGAAAACTATGGTGAAGGCTCGTCCAGGGAGCACGCGGCGATGGAGCCTCGGCACTTGGGGGTAAGGGTCATTGTCACCAAATCTTTTGCGCGAATTCACGAAACCAATTTGAAAAAGCAAGGCATGCTGGCGTTAACGTTTCAAAATAAAGACGACTACAGCATCATTCAAGAAGACGATGCCATTCGCATTGACGGCTTGGCGTCATTTTCGCCAGGCTCAACACTCACCATGGTGTGCACCCATGCCGATGGCACAACCGACGAAATTCCATGCATGCATACCTATAACGAAGCCCAAATAGACTGGTTTAAGCATGGGTCCGCGTTAAACATGTTGCGGGAAAAATAACCTTGGATGGGGCTTTGGGGAATATGCCATTTGTGATAAAATCCAACAAATAAAATTGATGCAGGGCCACAATGCTGTGGTATGGAGGATATAAATGAAACAATGGGTTTGCTTGATTGGTTTGGTTGCAATGGTTGGTGTTCATTTGCATGCTTTGGAAGTGCCGCCAATATCGCAATTTGGATTGTCTACCCCCAGCGTTGGTTGGGCAAATAAAGCGGGTGAGGAATTGCTTGGGCACCATGGCCTAACAGTAGTCCCTGGCCTGAGTTTGCATGGCATTGGTGTGACCCTTGGGTGGGCATCAACACATTACGTGCCTGAATATAAAACCGATCGCGTTATACCATATTGGCATTGGGGAGTTAACGTGCTTTACGGCATATACCCAGTGATTGGGGTGGGTGCAGAATACAAGGTGAATGATACTCAATTTATTTCCTTGCAAACAGTGAATTTAGATGGGGTTATTTTGGGGCTAATGGTTCGGCCCTAAATGGTGCTTAAACGCTGCGTTTATGCGTGAAATGCAAGGCCTGGTTAGCGGCGGTCGTTGTAGACGGACGATGCCTGATTGATGTCGGCCCGTTTTTTAATTAAATCAAGGACCTCTTGGTTGGATTCTTGATCCTCGGTGGGCGCAAACAAGGCCTTGCCGCGCGGGTCGACCCCTTTGGGGGGTGTGGTTAGGTAGTACACGGCCATGCTTTTACGGCAAATGCCATTGGGTGTGGTGACTTCCCGGCACAAGCCGTGCCAACTGTTTTGGGTGGTATCAAAAAATACGGCGCGATTAAACAATGGTTCAATTTCATGCACCAGCCGCCCTGGTTTGTTGGTGCTGGCGTCATGCTCGTACAAGCCCAAGTGCCCCCCCCAATCCGATTGCCACTGGGTTTGCAGGTAAACAATAATGTTGATTTTTCGTTGGTAGGGCAATTTGGGGTGCATGGAGTAATCCAAATGTGGGTTTAGTCTTCCTCCGTTGGCATGAATGTGCCAGCCGCCACCGTTTAACCCGTTGTCGGGCACCAACACGGGAATGCCGGTGGCCTGCATGAGCATGGTCAAAAATGGGGCGGAGTTTAAGTAGGTGAAGGCTTCGTAAGTGGCTTTTGGAAAGGTGTTCCAATTATTGGACACTTTTTTAATTTCGATGGGGTTGTTGTAGGCGTGCCACATGGGGTCGTCAAAGTCAGGAAACTCGTTGGATAACTGGTCGGCCAGTTCCGCCGGAAAAAAATTGTCGATCACCGTGTATGAAAACGGTTTTTTGGTTGAAAAATCCTTAAAGTGTGGGGTGAATGTGTCGGTGTTTATCATGCCAGCCTCGTTGTTTATTTGGTCGTGTTTATTATAATCCAAATGCATGCAAATGGCGATTAGAAATGGTGCGTACCAAGGGTGAGGGCAGTAAGGATTTAAACTGGTGACTAAAATTGCGGGGAACTAAACCGTTATGGGGTTGTCTTTTTTGAATTTCTTTTTAATTTGTTAATTTGTTTTAACTGTTTTGCACCTAGTTGCATAAGTTCTCTTCGTTTTTCATTTAAATTGCTTTGAAGCGTTTGGATTGTTTCATTCCCCACGTTGGGCAAACAGGCCCAGCCCAGCATTTGTTTGGGGATGGGGTGGTCATCCAATGCATGATTTAAATTCCATTTTATGATGGCTGATCCGATGCCCCCCGGACGTGCTTGTACGGCAATGCCCAGGTTTTGGGTGGCCAACTCAAAAAACTTTAGGCCAAACTGTTTTCTTTCGGCATCGCTTTTAAAGCCATTGGCTAGCATCGTAAGATAGGTGTCGTGGTTCGCCATTTCGTGCAAAATGCTCATGGTTTTGGTGCGATCTTGCCCGCTTTTGCATTGATAGCAGGGGGTGCAATTGGCCAAGGCTGAAAATGCCAAGTCCAGTGTTTCAATGGTGAATGTTTGGTAAAACGTTCTCGAGACATCTGTTGACACCTGGGTCGCCTTGGCTGGTCGCGGTGGTTGGGGTTTTTCGTACAGGTGCATGATGCTGCGTAGGAACATTTTTTCGTGGGCGCTTAGTTTTTCTGGTTTTAATAAAGCCTTGTTAATTTCTGTGGTTAATTTGTCAGGATCGGTTGTTTTTGTCTTAATTTTTTTCAGTGTATTTATAAATAAATTATTGTCCTTACCCAATGCATGGTGTTGTTCAATAATCGTATCTATTTTTTGGGGTAAGCTTTTTTTTGCCTTGTTTTGGGCCGAAGCGAACATGGATGGAACCCCAAGCTTGGAGCTGCCGATGTCTGAAAGCCCAATTTTCGATTGGGGGTGCTCGGTTACCATGGGGGGATCAATAGTGAATGAAACGTCATTGATAGTGCTGGATAATGGGTTTTTTGTCGCTTCTTCAGTTAACTCGGTCACAGATGTATGCATGTCGTTTAACCATGGCTGTTCATCAGATTTTTTCCATAAGGAATCATCCATGCCCGTGCAAATGTGGGCCTGAAAGTGAAGGGTGAATGCTTGATTAGTTTCTTTCCAACAAAACCCGGTGCCCATGAGTTCTTGGTTTTTAGCGTGCATGTTATCGTTATCAGTTGGTGGAGTGGTTATGGATGTTCCTTTACCCTGTTTATTTAATTGATTAAAAATGGTTGTGGCGGAACCCGTGAGCAATTCGATTATGGCGGGTTTGTTTGTGGTTCGGCCAGATCGCACAAAAGCGATGGGTTGGGATTGCGCCTGATCAGGGCCAGCACCTGTTGAATCGGATGGCTGGGTAAGGTTTTGGGGCACATGAATGCAGTGGGACCCTGGGCAGTTGGCTTCCAGCCGTTTCTGCAGGGCTAAAAACCCAAGTTTTGTGTCATTATTTTTTAAGATAATATTTTGGTACTTGCCTTCTGTAATGCCCAGTTTCTTGAGTTGATTTTGGTTTACATCTTCTATTTGCTGACGCACTTGGCTGTCCACAATCACTTCATTCGCTGTGGTTAGTGGTGGGGTAAGGCCTTCTGGTGTTGTGGATTTACCAATCGCTGGGGCCAGCAGGGCATAGGCCTGGCGAACCGCGTCCATGGGCCAACGCTTAAAGTCTGTGACATGTTCGGAAACCCAAGTCAGTAAATGTGTCGCCATGGTGGTTCTAAGTTCTGTTGGAGTCTTTTTTTTGCTACCGAGAGGAATTGCGGATGTGTCGTCGGCTTCATATTTCTTTAGAGTATTGTTCAACTGTTTAAATGCCATGGCCAGGTTGGGGTCTTTTTGGTAAATATTATCAATAAATTCATGAAACTGCGTGACGGCTTCTGTGACCAAACAAGCTCCCACCGTGGGGTTTTGAAGGATGGCGGTTAAGGCCGGATCCTTTAAGTTTGAAATATCGCTTACAGTTCGGAGTGGGGTTAAACGACCATCGTTTTCTTTCCATTGCAGGGGCAAGGTTTTTAGAACATCGGGGTGGTTGGTCTTGAGCAATTCCTTTAGGGCATCTTTTGTGTTTTGTGTCCCTTGTTGTTCTGAGGTTTGGGTGCGTTGTTTGGTTATTTTTTCTAAGGTTTGATTAACCTCACCCCACCGGCCTTGGGTAACCTGCTTATAAATCATTAAGCCATAGGGGTGGGCCAGAAGGTTGGGAATGTTATGGATGGTGGATGTTACCTTTTTTTTTTCGTTTTCTTTCGGCCCTGGTATATTATCTGTTATCGTTTTAATGTCATTCAACATGCTTAGCAATTGGTTTTCAACTTCAAGCGCTTTGGCAAGGGCTTTGCATTTGGTGGCGATGTCGGTTTGGCTTTTTTTCTCCTCTTCCTTTATTGTCTCGAGGTCATTTTTTTTGGTTTCTAGTGTAGTTTTGGCTTCTTCCAATTCCGTAATTTTATCATGATTATTATGCCAATTTCGATCTTCTTCGGACATCTGGGCTATAGGCAGAGTTCTTTCTGTCATTTCTGTTGAATTAAAATGGGTGGGCGTATGTTTGTCAGTCTCTGTTTCCAAATCTTGGATAAGGGCTTCTTTTTTTTGAATTTCACGCTCTAATTTTTGAATATGAGCCGGGTAATTCATTCGCATGTCCAATTCCATCAGCTGCTGGTTCATGGGTGTGCCTGGTTCGTGGTTTATGCCCGTTATTATTTGAACTATTATTGAATTTTTAGCAAGGCCTAAAGCCGTTTCTTCTGAATGATTTATCAGGGCATTCAATGCCTGTTTAAAAATGGTTTCCATTGGATGATTTAAGATGGATTGGTCTTTCTGTAGGGTGCCCGAATTGGGTGATTTGGAAATCGCTGCTTCAGAAAACGCCTGTAAAAATGGGGCTAGCAGGGATCGTTTATGGGCCTTTATTGCGTCCAGTAGCAGACTTAGGTTGAATGAATCTTGGGGGAACGTTTGCACCAATTGTGTGGTGATTTGGTTCAGTGTGTCGTCTGTTAGGGTTGCAATGAATGATGTTGCGGCCTCCGATTCAAAAAATGCGTGAATGGCCGGGGTGTTTTTTTGGTTAATCATTGCGGTCAATATGTCGGTGAAGTCGCTTTGGGTTTGGTTATCGGTGGGTGCCATTGATGCCTCATGGGCTCTTGAACTTTCAGTGTCGGCAGCAGATGCCACCGTGGAGCCTTCGGAATCGGAGCCTTCTGTGTTTATTGATGCATCTGATCGCGGCGATTGGTTGGGTGAGCCTTCAGTTGCCCTTAACTTTTTAGCATGCAAATTTAACAATTTTTTGAGCATTGTTTTTTGTGTATCTTCATTAGTATTGTTTGCTAGCGGAGGTAATCTAGTGGGGGTACGGTTGGTGCTTTTGGGTTCTGTTGTCATTATTGGTTCATTTACTTTCGTAGATTCTGTTTTAGTTGTTATTAAGGATTGAATAATGGCCCTAAGGTGGGGTGTTATTTCGGCAATGGTTGTATCACCATTACTGCCTATCAACGACAACTGCGATTGGGATGCGGTGTCTTTAGGCAAATTAATTGTCAGAGTGACTGTTTCACCAAGGTTCCCCAAGGTTTTGGGTAACCCCGATACCAGTATTCCATTGGTTGCCCAAGTTGCGGTGACGTTGCCTGATTTAGTCAGTTGATTTGGTGTCGACATGCTAACCGTATACCCATGTGTGGTGATTTTTAAACATTCATTTGCTTGGTTGGCCCAATGGTGGGCATAAAGTGCAGGTTGAGCATGACATGTTGGTTGATTGGCGGCTTAAACCCAAGTATAATTAGGGATGTGAAACGTTGGGTGGTTGTATTGGGTATTGTTGTTTCAAGTGTGTCATTGAACGCATCTCGAGTCAAAGGCCTGGTTCAATTTAATTTGGTTGATACGGCGGACGCCAGTCATGTGCCCTTTGTGGTGATTGCCCCAGAAACCTTTCGTGGCGAATTTGTTCGATTTGTTCATCCGTTTAACGGCAAAAGTGCTGTGGCAAAAGTCATCAAAAAAGAAGGGGCGGGGTATAAAACCAACATTGAATTGGGCAAGGCCATTGGCATTCAATCAACGGTTGCCCGGGTGTTTATTGAAGACGTATACTAAGGCATATGACATTTAAACTTCGATTTGCCCCATCGCCAACCGGGAATTTGCACATTGGCAGTGTTCGAACGGCCATTTTTAATTGGGTGTGGGCAACATCCTTGGGGGCCCGTTTGGTATTGCGCATTGAGGACACTGATATGGTCCGCTCAGACGCTGCCTATGAACAAAACATTATGGACGGCTTGGCCTGGTTGGGGTTGGCCTTCGACGAAGGCCCGCATCAGCCCAATGGTGCCATGAAATACCGGCAATCCGAGCGCATACAAGATCAAACATACGCCCCATACATATCCAAATTGATCGACAATGGCCATGCGTATTATGCCTTTGAAACCGATGAAGAATTGGCGGCCGAGCGCCAAGCGGCTGAAGACCAAGGCATCCCTTATGTATATTCAAGAAAAAGCTTGAACTACAGCCCCAGCGATGTGGCAGAAAAGTTGGCCAAGGGCCAGCCCTACGTCGTGCGATTCAAGGTGCCTGAAAAGGATACCATTGTGGTGAAGGACGCCATTCGAGGCGACATTGCCTTTGAGTCTGGGTTGCTGTCTGACTTTGTGATTGTAAAGTCCGATGGTGTGCCCACCTATAACTTTGCGGTGGTGGTGGATGATGCTGACATGGGCATCACCCATGTGGTTAGGGGTGAAGACCACATTGCCAACACGCCCAAGCAGTTAATGATTTATGCCGCACTGGGCTTTGATGTGCCCATGTTTGCGCACTTGCCCATTATTTTGGGGCCCGACCGATCCAAATTATCAAAGCGGCACGGTGCCAAATCCGTGACTGAATACAAAGATGAGGGTTTTTTGCCGGACGCCTTAATTAATTATTTGTCGTTGTTGGGGTGGTCGCCGCCCCAGGGGCAGGAATTTTTAAGTCGAACGGAATTATGTGAGTTGTTTGATATGGCCAAGATCAACAAAGCAGGCGCGGTGTTTGATACCGTCAAATTAACCTGGATGAACAAACACTATTTGGCCAAAAAAACCGATGACGAATTGCTGGCGTTGGTTCATCCATTTGTTCACCCCGATTTAAAACAAATGGATGACCTGGACCGTAAAATTTTGTCGGTTCGGGATAACATCAGCACCTTGGCAGACATTAATCAGTACTTGGGGGTATATAGCCAGGGCAATCATACGGTGTTGGAAAAATTCAAGGCGCTGCCATTGCCAGCATCGGACGTTTTGGTGATTGATTATTTGGCCAAGGTAATTCCAACCTTGAACGAATGGCACGTCGATGGGGTTCAGCGGTTGATTGATGACATGATGGGTGGCTTAAATTTGGGCAAAGGCAAGGTGATGAAGCCGTTTCGTAAATGCCTGACTGGCGAAGAATCAGGCCCCAATTTGGTGGATTGTTTATCGCTTATTCCATTGAGCGATGTTCAAACACGAATTAAACTGGTGGTTGAGCATGTTAAATCGACGTCACCCAATTGATATTATTCAAGCCCTCCCCAAGCGGTTTAAAGAATCGCACAAGGGAACGTATGGCCGGCTGCTTATTATTGCAGGCTCGCGCCGATACACAGGTGCCGCCGCCTTAATGGTTGAGGCGGCCCTTCGATCGGGTGTTGGGTTGGTGATTGCCGTGGCCATTCATGATGTGGCCCAGGTCATTCGCTTTCGAAGCCCCGAGGCCATTGTGATTGAAGCTCCTGAAGCCGATGGGGCATTTGATAAACAAGTGGTTGGTCTGATTCGGGATGTCTTGAATGAATACGATTGCACAGCTGTGGGCATTGGCCCTGGCATAGGACCGATGATGCATGCCGCCCCCATTTATGATGGCATGCATGAATTGCTTATGGCCAATCATTGGCCCATGTTGGTGGATGCCGATGCATTGGCCCCCATTTACCAGCGTGTGCTTGCCAACCCCATTGATGATGCGCGTGTGGTGTTTACCCCGCACCCCAAAGAATTTTTAACCATGACCAATGCCAGCCAATTGGATGAAAAAAATAAGGCGGTCTTGCTGGCTGCCAAGCAGGCCAGGCAAGTGATTGTCTATAAAACAAATGGCACCATCATTGGGTCACCTGATGGCATTTGGAATTGCCGTACGGGCAATGAAGGGTTGGCCACAGCCGGCTCTGGAGATGTGCTATCGGGAATGGTGGCCGGTCTTTTGGCACAGGGGGTGCCCCCTTTCCAGGCGGCGAAGGTGGGGGTGTACATGCACGGGTTAACCGCAGAAATTGCCAGTAAAGCGTTGGGGTTACGGTCAATTATTGCCAGTGATTTGTGCAATACCATTTCAGAGGCTTTTCAGGAATTGGTGCAATACCATGGATAAGGCCAAGCAGATTCAACTGTTCAATGCCCAATGCATTCATAATCGCATTGACCCTTACTTTGCCGAGGACATTGACTGCTTTTATAATGATTCCAATGAGTTTTCATTAAATTTGAAACGGTCATCCCATGGGTTGACATTGTATGGGGTTCAACACGTGGCCCTTCGCCAAGGTTTTTTTAACCAATTGCCCCAAGATCAACGGGTGGCAATGCTTGTATCAAAACTACAGGCAAAGGGCATTTTTCAATGGGTGTTGAGTGAGCTAGATAGTCAGCCAGAGGCGTTGGTTGATGCCCTGGATATTGGCAAAGGGCGCAGCATTTACAAATTAATCACCAATAATGATGCGGTGGTTGTTAAAGAAAAACCCAACAACGCCCAGCATTTGTTTAACCAGATCGCGGCCGCTTGCGATCGCCCGTACCCCAAAAGTCAATTTAAACAGGTCGGTAGCCGTCATTGGGAGTTAAGCGAATGCTTGGACGAGGCCCCTGGGGGAGATAATGGGGCATTGCTTGCCATGCATGCCAAGGCCGCGGCATTTGGCGACTTCATTGAACTTGGTGATCGCCACTTTGAAAATTACATGCTAAAGGATTCCAGTTTAATTGCCATTGATGTTGCCCATTTAATGGAGCCCGATAATCATCATTGGACCAAGGCGTATATTTCGGGCGGCTTGTACGAATGTTGTGTCTTGCAACATTTTGCCTCCGACGCCAATACATTTTCCAGTGCTTTGCAGTTGTTTTTTAACGAGTATGAGAAAGAGGCTCGCCACCTGTTTGACGAAAAACAGTGCCAAGGCAACGAAGACGTCTTAGCAATTATCGAGAAATGGGGTGGGTGTGATGGGTTTTTGGACCACATGCGTGGCATGACATGTGACGCACTTCAAGTGATGTTTGAGCGATTACCTTACAAGCAATTGTTGAACCAGTTGGTTCAAAGTGGGTTGTGCTTGGAAGGGCATCAAGAATTGAAAATGTATTATTTGGCCGATGAGAAGCGCATGTCCACATTCTTTCGATCGGAAGAATTGGGGGTGGATATTTTTGAAACCATTCGGGAGTTGGCCTTCAAAAAATTGGGCATAACGCAGCAATTTTTTGTGGATTATCAACGAATGGGCGCTCAGTTAAATGAAATACTCATGGCGCTGCCCCAACAACGAAGTGCATCAAACTGCCCTGTGTCGTCGCATTAACTGGGTAATAAATGGTGTTGGGATAGTTGAATTGCCTCAAGTGCGTGTTGCAGTTCAATGACGGCTGAATCACAAGCGTCTGCAATGGTGAGTGATAATTTCATCATGCGAAGTTGGGCGCGAAGCGATGCATGCGTGGCCTCAAAGTGTGCGTGAAATGCTTGTTGAGCTGCGGTGGATACTGTCGATACGTCATGAAATTCTTTTTGGTTGAGACCATTGTTGGGGCATGCATTCGGGTTTCGAATGCTCGATCGCGCCATGCCAGTACTTACCATTTGGCACATGTCGGAATGAGAAATGCTGGGTTGCGTTTTGTGTGGCTTTGATAGCAAACAGATCATTGAAATTCTATCAAGCAATGGCCGGGAAAGCTTTTGCCAATATTGTTTGATTTTTTTTGGGTGGCATTGGCATGCAATGCATGTGTCAAAGTAGTGCCCACAATGGCAGGGGTTCATGGCAGCAATCAGTAAAAAATTAGCCGGGTAGCTTAGGCTGTGGCCGGCCCTGGATATTCGAATGCATTGGGTTTCCATGGGCTCGCGAAGCATGTCCAAAATGGAGCGGTGATACTCGCCCAGCTCATCTAAAAATAATATCCCATGGTTGGCACGGGTAATTTCGCCTGGGAGCGGCGGGTTTTTTCCCCCAAGCATGCCAGCATAGGTGATGCTATGGTGTGGGGCGCGAAACGGGGCTGCTGCGCTGAAGCTTGGGTTGGGGTGAATTAGCGATTCAATGCAGGTGTTTTCAATGGCCTTGTTGGTGCCCAATGGAGGGATAATCGATGCCATGTGGTCGATGAGCATGGTTTTTCCAATCCCTGGTGAGCCAATCAATAACATGGGGTGTCGGCCAATAATAGCGTAGGTGCAGGCTTTTTTAGTGGCATGGTGCCCATGGATGTGATTGTAAGATGTTGACAATGCATGGGGTGCTGGGGCGATGGGGGTGGGCTTTTTTTCTTCAAGCTGGGTGAACCGATGAAAATCCTTTAAGTGCCCGATGGGTATTGTTTTAATGTCGGAAATCGGGGCCAAATCAGCCATGTTATCATTCGGTATTATAAAGGTGGTATTGTCTCGGTTGGGGTAATGATACACCATGGGCAAGATATGCCGAACCGGCAATATGCGGCCATCCAATGATAGCGACCCAATAAAGCATTGGTTGGGCTGAATGGTGATTTGTTGGGTAACATGCAGCAGGGCCACGCACATGGCCAATTCCAGACTGGTGTTGCGTTTTGCAATATCGGTTGGGGTTAAATTTATCACATATGCCATGGCCGGCAAGTTGAAATCAGACAATTGAATGGCTGATTTAATGCGGCTTCGTGACTCCTTAACCACAGTGTCGGCCAACCCAATGATGGTTTCTTGCGGCAGGCCTGTGCTAGCACTGGTTTCGACGTTCACTGGAATGCAGCCGATGCCGTCGATGCATGCCGATTGTATGGATGTAAACATAATGTGTCCCCCCTAAAAAACTTGTGATGTAAAATCAAATAAGAATATAATAAAAGTATCAATTTCCTATGAAACACGCAATAACCATTCACAGAAAGAAAAAATTTAATGTTTTTTTTGATGGCCAACCGTCGTCAGATGTTCAGGTCGTCGATGCCACTGGCATGATTGGCGTATGCCCCCAGCACTTCCGCTTGATAAAGCCCAAGGTTGTGGTGAAGGTGGGCGACATGGTAAAGCAGGGGCAGCCATTGTTTTTTGATAAGAAAAATCCTCAGGTGTATGTGCACTCGCCACTCTCTGGCGAAGTCAAAACCATTGAGTATGGCCATCAGCGGCGCTTGGAGAAAATAGAAATTATGCCTGATGCGACCATCGACCCATTGCAGTTTCAGCCGGTGGACATTGAGTCGCTTACCATTGCAAAGGCCAAGTCAATGTTGCTTGAACGCGGGTTGTGGCATGGGTTTTCGGAACACCCGTTTCGAACCATACCAAACCCTGCCGAAACCCCGCCAGCCATTGTGGTTATGTTATCGAATCCTGAGCCATTTCACCCTAAAATATCTGCGGTGATTGATCAAGTGGACCATGATTTGGTCACCGGTATTCAGGTATTAAAGCGACTGACAGAGCATGTGGTGGTGGTGGTTGATGCCAACGAAAAAATAAACTGTGATGAGATATCGAGCATGGCAAAAGTAGTTCGCATGTCGGGGGATTTTTCATTGTTCGAGCCCGCAAGTGCCTTGTATCACTTAAAAGACAAGGTAGAGGAAAATAAATCTTGGAGCTGCGATTGGCACACATTGGTGAATATTGCACGAACCGTAAAATCTCAGCAGTTTTTCCCCCAGCAGTTCATTAGTGTTGGTGGCAATCAAGCCAAGGATAATCGGCATTATTGTGTCACTAAAGGGATACAGATTAACCAAGTGGTGACCAAGGAAGACCCTACGAATCGCATTATTTTTGGTGGGTTATTTACGGGCTTGCATTGCGAACATGTGCCTTATTTGCCCCTGGGTGTGTCGGCCATAAATATTGTGGATAGTCACCCCCAACCAGAATTTTTGTCCTTTCTTCAGCCTGGACTAAAAAAACCGTCCTTTACAACGGCTTACCTTAGTGGGTTGTTGAAGGCCGTTAACCCCACCCCAACATCCACGGCATTGAATGGCAGTGAACGGGATTGCATTAGTTGTGGGTTGTGCCATGATGTGTGCCCCGTTGATATGCTGCCCCAAACAGTGCTTCGTAATGTTGCCGGGAACGATATTGAGGGCGCCATGGCATTTGGGTTGCTGGATTGCTCAAATTGTTCAGTGTGCACGTATGTGTGCCCATCGAAGATTGATTTGTCGGCTCGGTTTCAAGAGGCGAAAGATGCTTTGTATTTAGAGGTGACTGCCCCATGATGTGGCTGTACAAAAAATTGGTGTCGTTGGAGCCCTTATTTGCAAGGGGTGGACGGCTCGAGCGGCTGTACCCATTGTATGAAGCTGTTCTGACCATTCATTTTAGTTCAACAGCCACAACAAAAAAGGGCGCTCATATTCGCGATGGGTTGGATACCAAACGATTCATGATTTTGGTTGTGATTGCGTTGGTGCCATCCATACTATTTGGTGTGTACAACGCTGGGTATCAAAGTTTGCTTTCATCGCAACAATCCACATCATTATTGGCTAGCATGTGGCATGGCGCATTGATCTTCTTGCCCATATTGTTGACATCGTATGTGGTTGGGGGCCTTTGGGAAGTATTTTTTGCCATTGTTCGAAAACACGAAATTAACGAAGGGTTTTTGGTGACGGGGTTGTTGTTTCCATTGACACTGCCACCCACCATTCCATTGTGGCAGGTGGCCCTGGGCATTTCATTTGGAATTGTGGTTGGGAAAGAAGTCTTTGGTGGCACTGGTAAGAACTTTTTGAACCCAGCATTAACCGCCAGAGCTTTTGTTTATTTTTCATTTCCCGCGTATTTGTCGGGCGAGGTGTGGGTGAAAATTATGGATGGTGTTGAATCGTTTTCAAGCGCAACCCCTTTGGCCATTGCTGCCAACGCGCCGCTTGCTACCAATGCGATGGCCGCCATTGAATCTGCCGGCTATTCGTTATGGGATTGTTTTATTGGGTTGATTCCTGGTAGCATTGGCGAAACATCGGTGATTGTTTGCTTAATGGGCGCGGCACTATTAATTGCAACCGGTGTGGGTAGCTGGCGAACCATGCTGGGTTGTGTGATTGGTTTGGTGGGCATGGCGGCGGTGTTTAATGTGCTTGCAAGTGACACCACCATTTCGTTTTTAGGAGTGTCGCCGGTGTGGCATTTGTGCATTGGGTCTTTTGCATTTGGGGCGGTTTTTATGGCCACGGACCCGGTGTCATCCCCTGATTTAAATGCCTCTAAATGGGTGTATGGGGTGATGATCGGGGCATTAACGGTGATTATTCGTGTGATTAACCCAGCGTACCCGGAAGGGGTCATGCTGGCCATATTGTTAATGAATGTATTTGCCCCGTTAATTGATACCATTTTCGCCCAAAGAATGGTGAAGAAGAGGTTGCCAAATGTTATCTAAAAAACCTTTTGTATTCGCCCTTGGGCTTTGCATGCTTTGTAGTTTTTTATTAACCAATGCGGCGACGATGTTAAAACCATTGCAGCAAAAAAACCAAGCCATTGATCAACAGAAAAATATATTAAAAGTACTGGGCGTGATTGACACGGCAGATGGTGTAGATGCCGATGATATTGGCCACTTATATGCCACACATATTCAACAGAAATGGGTGAACAAAGATGGCGATATTGTTGATACCGAAACGAATCACCCCATTTTTTTATACATGAAAAAGCGCCAAGTGGAAGCCTTTGCAATTCCAATTGCAGGGTATGGGCTTTGGAGCATGCTGTATGGCTACTTTTCAATTGAAGGTGATGGCGAAACCGTTCGTGGGATTACCTTTTATCAACACGGAGAAACCCCCGGGCTTGGGGCCGAGGTAGAAGCCCAGTGGTTTCAAGATAACTTTGTGGGAAAGAAAATTGCAACGGCTGCGGGTGAATTTACATCCATTGGCATTGTCCGAGGCAAGGTGAAAGACGTGGTTCCTGCTGGTAAGGCTCCCCATTATGTCGATGGAATATCGGGTGCAACCATTACCAGTAAGGGGGTTGAAACCTTTCTAAAAGAAGGATTAAAGCATTATGAGCCATTTTCAAAACGGTTGCGAAATAAGGAATTGGTGATGTAATGCGGTGGATTAAAAAATCAAAAGCGTTTAAGGCGTTCATGGCACCAATGTCCACCCAAAACCCAATATCTGTTTTGGTCTTGGGCATTTGTTCAGCATTGGCGGTGACGGTTCAATTAAAGCCATCGGTGGTCATGGTATTGGCCATGACCTTTGTGTTAACCATGTCCAATGTCATTGTATCGATATTACGGCACGCGATTCCTAAAAACATTCGAATTATTGTGGAATTAACCATTATTGCATCGCTGGTTATTTTGGCCGATCAATTCTTGAAAGCGTACATGTTTGATGTGAGTAAGCAGTTATCGGTGTTTGTTGGCTTGATTATTACAAACTGCATTATTATGGGCAGGGCCGAAGCGTTTGCCATGGCCAATAACCCATGGCTATCGTTTTGGGATGGCCTTGGCAATGGGCTTGGGTATGGCATGATTTTAGTCATTGTTGGGGCCATTCGAGAATTTTTTGGTACGGGAAAGTTATGGGGTGCCAAGGTGGTGCCTGATTGGTTATACCAAAGTGGGTATGTGGACCTTGGGCTCATGGTGTATGCCCCAGCGGCATTTATTGTGATAGGGTTAATCTCCTGGCTTCAGTACGAATGGGTAATAAAGAAAAAAAATGATTGAATTAATTAATATTGCAGTAAAGGCCATATTTATGGAAAACATGTTACTGGCCTTGTTTTTGGGCATGTGTTCGTTTTTGGCATGTTCAAAAAATATAAGAACAGCCACTGGTTTGGGCTTAGCAGTGACATTTGTTATGGCCATTACCGTGCCAATGAATTGGATGATCAATACGTATTTATTGAAAGAAGGGGCCTTGTGGTGGTTGGGCTTGGCTGACATTGACTTAAGTTTTTTGGTATTTATAACATTCATTGCGACCATTGCCGCATCGGTACAGTCGGTTGAAATTATCATGGAAAAGTTTTCCCCCACCCTGTATGCCAATTTGGGTATTTTTCTGCCACTGATTGCAGTGAACTGCAGCATATTGGGTGGTAGTCTATTCATGGAACAGCGGGGGTATGGGTTTGCTGAATCTGTGGTGTTTGGCCTGGCATCTGGCATTGGGTGGTTGTTGGCCATTTGTGTTATGGCGGCAATTCAAGAAAAACTTAAATATGCCGATATTCCCAAAGGCTTGCAAGGATTTGGTATAAATATGATTATTACAGGGTTAATTGCCATGGCATTTATGTCGTTTTCCGGGATTTCGTTTTAGTATGATTTATATCGTAAGCATTGCGGTGTTTTCGTTGGTCATATTGGGCTTGGTGGCCATTTTGGCTGTGTTAGAAAAAAAGTTTGTTCAAGCGGGGGCCTGTCGCATTTTAATTAATGATGACAGTGCCCTTAGCCCAAAAGTGCCGGCTGGAACCAACTTATTGAGTGCGCTTTCCAATCAAAATATTTTTATTCCATCGGCCTGCGGTGGCGGCGGATCCTGTGGCATGTGCAAAGTGAAGGTGCTAGAGGGTGGGGGCGATATTTTACCAACAGAGTTTCCCCATTTAACCCGAAAAGAACGTGCCGAGAATGTACGGTTGAGTTGCCAATTAAAAGTAAAAAATCACATGAATATTCAAGTGCCTGACGAGGTGTTTTCGGTGAAAAAGTTTGAGTGTGAGGTGGTGTCCAACCACAATGTGGCCACATTTATAAAAGAACTGACCCTGCGATTGCCAGCCGATTTGGACATGGATTTTAAAGCGGGCGGCTACATACAAATTGATGTTCCTGAATTTAAACACTTAAAGTTTAGTGACTTCACTATTGAGGATCAGTTTCAGCAATCGTGGGAACAGTTTTCATTATTTAACTTGGTTTGCACAAATGACGAAGCATCGTTTCGGGCATATTCAATGGCAAATTACCCAGAAGAAAAAGGCATCATTAAGCTTAATGTTCGGATTGCTACACCACCCCCAGGTAAAGATGTCAATCCAGGGGTTGGTAGCTCGTATTTGTTTAACTTAGCGCCTGGGGATAGCGTCATGGTGTCTGGCCCATACGGTGAGTTTTTTGCTAAAGAAACCAAACGCGAAATGTGTTTCATTGGTGGTGGCGCGGGCATGGCACCCATGAGAAGTCACATTTTTGATCAGTTAAAGCGTTTAAATACCAAGCGAAAGATGACCTTTTGGTATGGTGCACGTTCTAAAAGTGAAATGTTTTACGACGAAGAATTTAAGCTGTTGCAAGATTCTTTTAAAAACTTCAAGTATTATGTAGCGTTATCGGATCCTCAGCCCGAGGATGGTTGGGAAGGGCACACGGGATTTATTCACCAGGTGTTGCTGGATGAGTATTTATCGAATCACGATGACCCGACAGACATTGAGTATTATATTTGTGGCCCACCATTGATGTTATCGGCCATGAAGGGCATGTTGCATGATCTTGGTGTTGAATCCAACATGATTGCCTACGATGATTTTGGCTCTTAAACGCCTGGTTTCAACCAAATTCTTTTTTTCGACTGCGTTTGTATTGATTGGGGCCGCCACCTGGCTATTCACACCACGCATGGTGCAGGTGCAAGGCCCGGTATTTGGAACCACCTATAAAGTGGTGGTGGTGGCCCCAAAGGTCAGCCTGACCAATGCATCGTTGAAGGCATTGATTGAGCATGAATTGGCCCGATTAAATGCCATATATTCAAGCTATTTGCCAAGCAGCGAATTGTCGCAATTTAACCGACATAGGCACTCTGAACCGTTTGAGGTGTCTGCTGAATTGCATGCGTTTTTTACACAGTCAAAGCAATGGCATGCGCGACTAAATGGGGCGTGGGACCCCACCCTTGGGCCCTTGAGCCGTGCGTATGGGCTTCAGCCAACCATGAATGATACACCGCAATCACCGGCTGATATTAGGGTTGGGTTTGAGTTCATTACGGTTATGCCAAACTTGCGTATAAAAAAGCAGTACCCCACGCTTGAGGTTGATTTTTCGTCCAATGCCAAAGGCCATGCAGTGGATCAACTAATCACTCTTATCAGAAAAAAAAGAGGTGTAAAGGGGGTGTTTGTGGACATTGGTGGCGAGATTCGAACACTGGGGCATAAAGGCAATGGGGCCCCTTGGCGGGTTGGGATTCAGCACCCAGTGATTGGCAACGGCCCATTAATGATTGTTGCAGGTAACCAGTTGGTTGTGGCAAGTTCAGGGAACTATTTGAACCGGGCCAGCGCGGTTGGGCATATCTTAGACCCACGCACCAAAGGGCCAGTCACGCATCACCTGGTTGCTGTGACGGTAATGGCCAGCACATGCCGCGATGCAGATACCTTGGCCACCGGCTTGTTTGTTATGGGCCATGACGGTGCATCCAATTGGCTGAAGGATCACCCCGAGTATCCGGCATTACTGGTAACAAAACAACCCGATGGAGGTATTATCACTCATCCATTGAATGGGTTTATGGCGCATGTTGATCAATAACCCGATGAGTCCTGTGGGTGTTTGTTTTGATTTAATTTTTTAAACGTTAAGGCCATATCAAGGGCATCGTTTTTTGCATTTTCTTTTTGTGTTGGGCAAATGCCAGCCGCTTTTGATGGGCAGGGGTTGGTTGGATGATTGGGCACAGAGCCGCATTCCGCTTGAATGCGTTTGCGCTGAAAAAATAGCACCCCACACCCCAGCCCAATAAAGCAAATAAATACCACGGCCAGGGTCAATAAGAAGGCCATGACAACTCATTCATTAATTTTTGGGTTTCTCGATAGGGTGACGGTTGCGCTTTAGGCTGCCTGCGCTGGCGTTGTTGAAACCGTTGTTGTGTTGGCATGTGTGGTTTTACTCGCTTGGGTGGTGGGGCAAATAGGGCGCCTTCTATGCCAAGCATGACGCTTTGCCCATTGAATGATATCTGCTGATGACTGCCTTGGTTGGACACCCACTGCAGCATGGTTGCCACCCTTGGGCGTATTGCAATGCTTACCCCAACAATGGCGTGAGTGCTAATGAAATGATGGTTCATATTGCCTAACGCGTGATGCATGGTAAATCCCCCCCCCAGGTGCCATGCAAATGGCCCAGTGAGAGTAAACGCTTGGATAACGGTGGCGGCGGGAAACCCAATCAATAACATGTCACACCCAGAATGCATGGTTTGCATTAGGCTTAGCCCAGTGTGGATAGCCAAGCCCCCCCGCCATTTGTGGCCCAACATCATGCCGTAAGATGTGGCAGTATCTATGGGTGATAGGCGGGTGGTTGCTGCGGTTAGTTGGATCACTGGTTGTGCAAGCGCCATGGGTACGAATCCCACCACCACCACAAGCATAATGAATAATTTGGCAACCATGATGGTTAACTGGGCCCGGATACAGAGCCAACAACATCGTCAATGGTTCGAATAGGGGTAGGCAATGATGTTGTTTGGGTGGGTTGTTTTAACGCCTCAATTTTTTTTAGTGGCCGCTCCAGTTGGTTGGTTCTGGTGGATACCAATTGCTGGTAGGTGGATTGTGCGTCATCGAGCTTTTTGCCCATTTTTTCCATGCTATCTTTGTATTTTTCCCATTGGGTTTGAAATGTTTCTAAAATGAGCATCATGTCTTTTGCTTTATTTTCTATGGCAAAGTGATCCACCGCTTGGCGCATCACAGCCAACATGGCATACAATGTAATGGGGGAGCACAACACCACTTTTTGTTTGAGCGAAAAGTCTATCAGTTCCGGGTCGTGATCATGCATGAATTGGTAGATTTGTTCATTCGGAATAAAAATCATTACATAGTCAAGCGTGTCACTGGTAATGTAATCTCGCAACGTAATGGATTTAATATGGTGGCGCACATCTTTAATGAACTGCTTTTTGTGGACGTCTTTATCCGCTTCATTGCTTGAATTAAGGTAGGTCATGTAATGGTTCAGTGGAAACTTAACATCCATATTGACTTTTTTGTCTTTGGGTAAGAAAAATGTGAAATCTGGGATATTTTGCCCCATGGCGGTCTGTTTAACATAATTAATGCCCTCAATAAATCCAGAAAAGCGAAGCACATCTTCGGCCATCCGTTCGCCCCATAACCCCCTTGTTTTTGAATTGGCCAAGGCCTCCTTCAGGTCGGCCGTTGTTTTCATTAATTGCTGGGTGCTTTGGTGATGTTGGGACATGTATCCGGCCATTTCGCCAAACCGTTTTTGGTGGTTGGATTCAATGGTTTGAAGCCCATGTCTTACGTGTTCAATTTCTTTTTTAACAGTGGTTAACGTTTGGTCAATTAGGTCCTTTTTATGGGAAAGCCCTTGCTCATGTTGTTTGCTTTGCAATCCAAATTGCTCATTGGCCAATTTAAAAAACTGGTCTTGGGTATCTTGCAGTGATGTTTGAGATAGTTCCCGAAAGGCTTGCTTCATTTGGGTTTCGCTTTTGGTTACCTGACGACCCACCACCCAGGCACCTAAAATGGCCAAGCCACTGCCACATACGAAACCAATTAAAAAATAAACCATACAAGGTGATTATAGCATAGGCCCTTGGCTAAACTAAGGGGAAGGGGTGAGCTTGTAAACCAGTGCAGAGCACAAACGCTGACTAGTTTTTTGCCCAGTTGAGCTTTTTTTCAATGGCCAATATGACTTCCCGTGCAATGTCCTTTCCACTGGCTTCTTCAATGCCTTCTAAGCCAGGAGAGGAGTTTACCTCGAGCAATAGAGGGCCGTTTTTGGACCGAATAATATCGACCCCAGCAACATCCAAGCCCATCACTTTTACCGCTTTAATGGCCATATAGCGTTCTTGAGCCGTTATCTTGATGTTGTGTTTTTTTGCCCACCATAAAAACTGCAAGTGTCCCCCGCAGAATGTAGGTAGAAGTTGAGGCTGGGTATTGTATTGGCCCCGTCAAAAGATTGTGTATAATACATGTGCTTTTTGGGGCGTTTGAATGGCTTGACAACAATTTGGGTCCTCGAATATAATACTTTATTGTTGTGTGATAGAGTTTATATAATGAAAAAAATAATAATTTTAACAATGGTTATAGTGCACGCATTCGCTGGGCTTGCATCTGAAAATAAATACAATGGTAAAACATCCATTGCCACGGTTGGAATTTTACAGGGCGGCGGCGGTATTATTGGGGTTGACTATGAGTCAATGATTAATAACAAATGGGGAGTATCCGTTGGGCTTGGGGCTCCATCGTTCGGGGCTTCAGTGCATTATCACTTTGAGCCATCGATTGCAAGCAATTCAATCGCACTGACGTATTGGAACCAAGGATTTGAATCATCGAATTCTGTCACTTATTTGGGCATCACTCATGTGTGGCGAATGAAATCTGGGTGGTCTGCCCAGTTGGGCATCTCCACCATTTTGCACATGGGGGAAGAATCTAAGCTCAAGAAAATGGGATTAGATCAAGATGTTGATTATGCCCTTTTATATTCCATAGGGTATATGTTGTAGCAGATATTAAATTATTAAATGAAAAAATCCAGTGGGTGTGTCGTACCAAACTTAATATTAATCTATCGATACAATCAGAAAAACAAATCTCATCCAAGTGACTTTAACTTAGGGGATCCAACAATGCCTGTTGGTGAGGGCCCTTTTCTTTCATAACTCTTATAAACGGCCCCATTAATTTGTTGCTTTTTCAATTGTGTTATTGCTCCGGTAACACCATAGTGGCCACTTAGTCGACTATGGTTGAGCCTGTTGAAAGATTACTGCTTTTTGGTAGAAGTAATAAACTGGCCGTCCCCAGTGCAAGTTACACTCAATATTTGGGCAAAAAAGGGTGTGTTGCTGGGCAAGGCGAGCAAAAAAAAATAGCGTTTGACCCAATATTCACCGTTAATCATACCTTTGCGATGTTGCGCGGGATTGTCAGCCGTCTGATTCGAAAACATGGAACACAACCAAAAAAAATGAGGGTTTAATTGATCATTTAAATGGTTGTGTTTTGATGCACAATATCCGACGAACACCGCTAATTTCAAACTAAATCGGGAGTGCTATGTCTATTTTTTGGTAGTCAGGTTAAGGGGGCAGTTTACAATGTTTTCAATCGCCTCCATTAAACTGGGAGAGTAGATTTGCCTCAAAACCTTTGGTTGTTCTGCCATATTAATGGGGTGTAAAAATTAATTAATTAAAGATGAAAAATAATCAAAATGTGCTAAAATAATTAATGTGTTTTAACGTTTAATGCGTAAGGAGTGTGATTAGTAAAATGTTTCCAGTTTTAAATGGATTTCCTGACCGACGTGAAGTTCGTATTACTTCAGCCCAAATACGAGTGAATCCTCCACAACCTAATAGTTCTGATATTAAACCATTACTTGAACAACTCCTTAAACAAAAGTTATTACCGAAAGGCGTTATTTTCCCTGACAAAGCAAGAATGGTTGCAAAACCTTGCAGACCTCTTTATGAAGGCAACGCAATCAATAAGATTGAGGCTGCCGTAAATGCGTTTAAATCGAGTGGGAACCATGCTGTTTTGGAAGAGATAAGCAACGCCTGTTGTCACTTAACTCCAGATGCCAATGAGACTATTCGACTTAAATGCTTAATGACGGTTTTTAAAATAATTTTGTCGTATGAGCGTAAAAGTAAAAGTATTACTGAGGTGGATTTAAATTGTCTTAAATTATTAGAGCAAAGCGTCCCACTGTGTAATCTTGACCACAAAGAATTGGAATTGTTTTTTAAAATATTTGAATTGATTTCAGAGTTTACAAATGGTTCGAAGTTATTGGTTGAGTCGGGCATATTGCCTAAATTAATTAGCATTGGAGCAAAGAATAAGTTAATCAATCCAGAGACTCAAGAAAGCTTTTTAAGAGTTGTGAATATTAGTGTAGAAAAAGAAGACGGTGTGGGTGAGCTGATTAAAACAGACCCGTTTCCTTTGCTTAAAGATTTGGTAATGCAGAAGACCCTTACAGAAAAGAACACTGATTTATTAGCGGATATATTTATAAAACTTGCTGTTTCAGAGCTTATAGTAGATAAACTTAGCCATCCATCAACTACTATGAATAATTTTATACAAGGGATGTTCCATTTGTTGTCAAAGATCAAGGGGGATAAAAAGGAACTGTTGATTCGTAGAATGCTAAGGTATGTGAAGGTCACCCCCATAATGACCAACCATATGGCCGGGGCAATTTTATCTAACGCATTTAACCGTACAATAGAGCCACTCCTTAATAAAGCATTCGCTTTTAGTTTGGCCCATGCACTGAGCACATATAATGTGAATGATGACTCGAAAACTGTGCTCAATATTGTATCTGCCATCAATGCAATTATTCGTAATAATGGTGCAAAAAGATTAATTAAGGCAGGGTTTGTTGATATTTTAAATAAGTTAAGGGACGACCTAAAAAATGATACTAATCCCATACTTGCCAGGGAACTTGATGAAGCAATAAAAAGTTTGAATTCTTATTTCCAAAGGTGTTGCACGGTGTGTTAAGCAACTTGTTTGAAATGAGCATGCGATTTTATATGTCAACAAACCAGCGATGTGTATATATAGGAAGAAGTTTATAACAAATGAATAATAATAACGCTATACCCCCCACTCTGCAGATTGTGCCACCAAGTATTGGTAACGAACGTAGCATTACCCCCCAAATTGAAGTAAGTATTGGTTTTTTAAATACCTCTTTAAGACCAACAGTAGGTGATATTCCTCTACCGGTTAATGCGGGGGGAAATGACGGGCCTTTACGTGTGCCAGCTCCAATTGAACCAAGCCCCCAACAGGTGGGGGATCTTGAGGGTGGCCAGGGCCAAGTGCCAAGCCAAGGTTTAGCGACTGTTAGGGTATTGCTAATACCAAAAAAAAAGGAATTAAAAGAGAGCGCTTTGATGGGGATGACGTACCTAGGTGCGTCTATAGGGGCCGGATATTTAAGGCCGATAGCTGGGCAAAATAAAATCAATGATTCAACACTAGCGGTTGCGGCTTTCCTATCCGTTACTTTTGGTTTATGTTCTCGGGTTGTGCTTAATTCTAATAGTCGACTTAGGATGGAAGATTGCGGTAAAAACTTATGGGTCGGTTTTTTTAAAAAAGCAAGTCACGTTGTAGGTCAATGCCCAAATTCATTACAACAGCTTTTTGTATTACAGGGCTTGCCAAGCTTTATGATGAATCAAGAGGGCATTAAATTTATAAAAAAATTAACAGTTGCAACATTATGTGTTCCGCTATTTTTAATAGAAATTTTTATCCCAATCGCTACACCAATGGCGTTGATAGCATTATCTACAGATTGTGCGCAACGAATTCAAGGTGAAGATGTAGATGATTTTAAACTTAATTTTCTAACACTTGCTTTGTCATTGCCCTTGGGATGCAAACACTTGTGTGATTTTATACAGCCCCGACGCGAACCCACACCCTAAGCATGTGGGGATTTTGAATCGCGAGCCGGTTGTGATTATTTAGTTTTAATATAAATGGCATTGAATGTGCAGCTATTACTGCAACCAAAAATAGTCATCTTTGAATAAACTCAAAAATGGTGAACTAAATGCCCACTATTTTTTGACCAAAGCAATAACTTGTCAGCTTTGTCATGTTTTGAGCTTATTTTAGCTATGAATTTACTACTGATTGTTTTACAGAAGAGCTAGGGCCAGCTGGGTATGATCAAATCTAACAGTGATACTGTAGTGGATGGCCTTGACAAATCCTTTGAAATACACCAAAACTAAAGGATGTCATGGGTGGGGATCCTTTATGTTGATGGCGAGAATTTTTATGTCAATGGCAAGCTAGTGGCCATTAATTTGGTTGATTTTTTTAACCATTGTTGCTTTTTTAATCGCCCCAAAGTGTTGCTTGTTTTTTTTAAAATGGGCACAGCAAACAGTGCCCTTATTCAAACCAGCATTTGCCGCTTTTTTAAGCTGGTGGTGTACCATCAGCGCTGGCCCTTCACTTACCTTCATCAAAAAAAAGGCAGCTATGCCTGGAGTGTGGCCCTTGGGGTCATGCTATCTGCCATTGGGTGGTGGGGCATGGTAGCAAACGAAAATCTTGTGTTAAACAATACCTCCACTGGCTTGCCAATGAAACAGCCTATTAAAATGAAGGACATTGCATCGGCATGCGGTGTGCCAAACTGCATTAACCAATTAGGGGTTTTTCCCAATGGAATTATGGTGGAACTTTATGCGAATAATGGTGGGTTAGCGGGTTGTTATGAATATAGAAAAGGGGGCTTTTTATGCTTAAATCATCAATTGTTATTGGAATAGGCGTGATTTTTATTGGATGGCTTTTGCACCAAATGAATGGTAAAAAAATGCAAGTAAAAGGGAGTCTTGATTATCCGCAATGCGAGGCGACAAAGCACGTTGTTAATGGCAAAATGCATGCCGATCATTATTCAGAATGGCTTAGCCAAGGGTGTCAACGGGTCATGATTGCTATTGTTTTTGATCGACAGCATGCCGATGCGAGGGTAACATTTTGGCGTTAATCCCCGGGCTGGTTGGGCAAATGGTGGGGGTAATCGTGGCGATCATCATGCATAGCATGCTTGGGGGGTGGGTATTTGGGTCTCCAATTATGAACTATGTTAGTGAATCCGTAACGCAAGAACAATCGTTTCATAGCATGCATCTAAAGCATGTGAAAACCATGGATGCAATGCCACTGCTTCGTGGAATTTGCCAGCACTGTTCATGGGTGGTGGACCATTCCTGGCAAATGGTGGGGCTTTACTGTTCGGCAGCTGATTGGGCCATGTACCGGGCGGCTATTTTAACCATCGACCGAAAGCCAGTGATGATTGGCTTGGATATCGACGTGGTTGAAATTAGCAATATAGAATCCAGTAGGTACCAGCAATTGCTATCACACTTAGCATCCCCCATGCGCTTGAACGATACAATTGATGGGTTGATTCAGCTATTGGTAAGTTCAGGAAATGCAACCATTGTGTCGTCACCCAAATTAATGGGGCGATCAGGTAAAAAAATAATCCTAAATGTGGGCGATAAAGTGCCCTACAAAACAGCCGTTCACCACGCATCGACCATCCAAAGCAATGTTCAATACATACAGTCTGGTATTCAGTTAGCCATTACCCCGCATTTGCACTACTATCAATCGATTGATCTTCACATTGAGTTAACGTACAACGTTGTGAATGGGTACCGAAACGAAGGTGGGGTTGAAATGCCCATTATTGCGTCGCGTGAATCTCAAGTTGACATCCAAGTTGATGCTGGGGAGCAAGTCGCCTTTGCAGGGTTGCTGGATCAGTCAGTCCACGAAAATATAGAAAAAGTTCCATTTTTTGGTGATATACCATTGGTTGGGGTACTGTTTCAACGACGCATTAAGAACGGGCGAAGCACCGATTTAATTTATAAAATTCGACCCTACACTATCAAGTAAAAATATTTTTACGAAACGGTATCCATATGATACATTGAAGTCTAATTTTTAATGTAGAACACGCTTGGGATATGCCTGAATGCCTTTTGTTACAGTGCCAGAGTGTGGGGTGCTTGAACCCAAAATGTTCATGCGAAAGGAAATCCTGATGTTTCGATTAATCATAAAAAAACCAATCAATTTAAAAAATGATATATTGTCTGGTGTAACTGTGGCCTTAGCGTTGGTGCCCGAGGCCATAGCCTTTTCGTTTGTGGCCAATGTGCCGCCAACGGTTGGCTTGTATGCCGCGTTTATGATGGGCCTCATTACCGCTATTTTTGGCGGTCGACCGGGCATGATTTCAGGGGCGACAGGGGCGGTTGCGGTTATTTTTGCACCCATGGTTATTCAACAAATTCAAGCAAATGGCTTGCCAGTGGCGTTGTCGCATTTATTTTTAGCGGTGATTATCATGGGACTATTGCAGTTGTTGTTTGGGTTGGCAAAGTGGGGTAAGTTTGTTCGGCTAATCCCCCATCCGGTTATGCTGGGTTTTGTAAATGGGTTGGCCATTATTATTTTTAAGGCGCAATTTTCACAGTTTACAGTGGATGGCGCGTTACTGCCTTTGCCTGAACTTAGCATCATGGTGGGATTGGTGGTTTTGACCATGGCCATTATTCATTTTTTACCCCGGTTTACCACCGCATTGCCCGCAACCTTAGTGGCGATTGGTGTGGTGTCGGGGATCTCAATGGTGGCTCAAAAAATGGGGGCCACTGTTTACACCGTGCTTGACTTTGTTCAACAAATTGACCCCTCAGCAACCACCCTTCGGGCATCATTGCCAACATTTCAGCTGCCAATTCTAACCTTAGATGCGGTTCTTTTGGTTTTGCCATATGCCTGCTTGGCGGCGGCTGTGGGGTTAATTGAGTCATTAATGACATTAACCTTGATTGATGAGCTAACGGAAACACGTGGCCGAGGAAACAAAGAAAGCATGGCACAAGGCCTTGCAAATGTTGTGAATGGTTTTTTTGGGGGAATGGGTGGGTGTGCCATGATTGGGCAAAGCATGATCAATATTCGGGCGGGTGGTCGTGGCCGTCTATCTGGCATTAGTGCTGCTCTGGGACTCATGTTTTTTGTTGGGATAGGCGCGGGGTTTATTGAGGCCATTCCCTTAGCGGCATTGGTTGGAGTTATGGTTATGGTGTCCGTTGCCACATTTGAATGGGCCAGTTTTAGAATCATAAAACAAGTGCCAAAAAGTGATGCTTTTGTTCTAGTGCTGGTATCTGCCGTTACGGTTGCAGTTGACTTGGCCGTTGCAGTTATTGTTGGGGTCATTGTATCGGCGTTGGTGTTTGCCTGGGAACAAGGCAAAATCATTCGATCCACCAGCGAGGTTGATGCCTCTGGTGCAAAGCGATATGCCTTAAAGGGTGGGTTATTTTTTGGGTCCGTGCAATCGTTCAAGGATGCCTTTGATATTAGCAATGATCCAAAAACCGTGGTGATTGATTTTATGCAGGCCCGTGTGCTTGATTATTCTGGCATTGAGGCCATTCAAACCATTGCAGAGCGTTACAGCACCCAACATAAATCCTTACATTTGGTCAATGTTAGCCGCGATTGTGAGGCCCTGCTCAAAAAAAGCAGCGGCATCAAAAAAATTAGCATCAATGCCAATCAAACATGGCATGTGGCTGCAGACGCATTAGCGTAATTGATATTTTCCTCCAATACCATGCATGATGCCATTATTGTAGGGCAGGGCATTGCAGGCTCCGTTTTAGCGTTAATGTGTAAAAAAAACGGCCTGAACGTCGTTGTGGTTGATGATGGCCATAAAACGTCATCCAGCATGGTATCCGCAGGCATAATGACCCCATTAACTGGGCCGCGACTCAGCCCATTGTGGACCCATGAGCGTACCCGTGACCTTGTGATGGGTGTTTATGCAGACGCCCAGGTGCAATTAAAGGCATCGTTCATAAGGTCCTACCGCTTGGTTCGATTGTTAGAATCTGAGCAGGAACGTCAATTTCTTAAAAAACGTCAGTCAGACCCCCTTTTGGCAGGGTGGGTATTGCCAGCAACCGATTGGTCACATGTATGTGCCCCAGGCAATGCGCAGTTTGAAATGTCGTGCGTAAACCGCATTGATGCGCCCCTGTTTTTGGCGGCATGTCGCCAGTATTTTAAGGACAACGGCATGCTGATTCAGGGATCCGTTGCTGCCAAGGATGTTCGGGCCAGTGCCTCTGCCGTTACGTGGCAAGGGTTGTCTGCCAAACATATGATTTTTTGCCAAGGTGCCGTGGGAGAAGGGAATCCGTTTTTTCCTGAATTGGAATTTCGAAATGTGCAGGGGCACGTGCTAAAAGTGGTAAGTCCTCATTTGCCCAATGGCACCATTTTTAATCATGGAAAGTGGTTGTGCCCAACCACCCCTGGCGAGTTTTTGTATGGGGCCTCCACTGTTCGGCATGATTCTGATGCGCCGATTAAGTTGGCAGAGTTGAGGGCATCTTTGCGATCGTTTTTAAACGTGGAAGCGCACATTATCGGCACTGTTCTGGGGGTTCGTCCGTGTTTGAAACACGCACATCCAATGGCATTTTTTAGCCGTCAGTACACGCGCATTGGGTGCATTAATGGGTTTCGGGGCCAAGGCATGTTTTATGCGCCCATTATGGCGTCATGGATGTATGGGCAACTGCTTGAGTCGTCTCGAATAACGTTTCCAGAGGCCCTTAAATATCAAAAATTGGATGACTTGAAACGCTACCCCAAGTTCCCAAATGGCATGGATTCCAAGCCCCGCCTTTACGCCAACCACGTAGGTTAACGGTAGAAGAATTAGCCATTGCAAAATACAGGATGCCATGGCCACTCGGGCGGTTTGGTCGGCCCCATTTAAGGCGTGCATGTAAATAATGGCCCCCACTTCAAAAAATAGGGCAATTGCGTCCAATTGCATGGGCCACTTTGCCATTGAAAGCAAGGATAGGTCCGTAATAAATGGCCGAAGCAATAGCATGGGAACAACCAGGGCAACAATAGAAAAAAAACCAATGATTATTTTTCCAACGCGGTGCACCTGCGTTGGCCAATACCGGGCACTGTCAACATCATGCCGTCCAATGGATTCTGATACCAAGGTCATGGTGGCCAAGCCAAGCCCAATTCCTGGTAAAAGTGCAACCAAGCCAATGTTAACAAGCACGTGCCCAATGGCCAGTGCGTTGGAGCCAAGTTGACCAAGAATCCAAAAAAAACAAACCACACCGGTGGCCTCAATGAACTGTTGAATAGAAATAGGAGCACTTAATGAAAGCATCCACTGAAGGTATCGTTTTATGGTTATTTTTGAGCGTGGAATACTGATGTGGGATCGAATATCAATGGTTAATAATGCAATTCCAAAAAACAACGATACGGTGCTGGCCAGCCCTGCACCGGCAGCCCCCATGGTTGGGGCACCAAAGTGGCCGAAAATTAAGGCGTAATTTAAGCAAATATTCATAAGATGAACCCCAATGATGATTTTTAGATAGCGCATGGGGGTGCCAACCCCGTTCCAGAACCCACGAATGACCAAACTCATTGCAAAAAATGGAAGCCCCAAAATTCGATATTTCAAATAATCATTGCCTACTGCAACAGTGACTGGGTCCGATGAAAAGAATGAGGCAATGTGTGTGGCGGTGCCTAACACAGGAAAGAGAATCCCCAAGGACCCAAGAAGAGCAATCGCTAACCCCAGCATTAGGGGGACTGATCGACGGCTCAATTTTGAGGCCCCTGTTAACCGAGCCACCATGGTTTGAACCCCGGATGAAATACCAATAAAGGCAACAAAACTTAAATAAAAAATGAACGAGCCGATGGCACACCCTGCCAACGCCAATGATCCCAATTGCCCAATCATTAGGGTGTCCACCAAGTTAATGATATTTTGAGACATCATGCCCCCAATAATGGGAAGGCTTAAGGCCAATATTCGCTTGGTTTGTGGTGTCATTGGTGGACGTATTCGATGGAATGGTATTTGAAACATAGAGGAAACGATTTAGTTTAGATTGGATTAAAAAAAATAACAATTGCATGTTTTTTTATTGGTTTTTTTTATTGGAATGTTTATTATTTTTTTTTAATGGGAATAATTAAATGAACAATCAGACATTTTTAGCAGTATCAAAAGGTGGCTTCTTTTAGATCCATTAATCGGCCAGCGTCAAGATTGGCATGCATTGGCATCACAATTATGAAATCATTATGAACAACAACATCGGACTAATTTTATCGGGGGGGGGTGCACGGACCGCGTTTCAGGCGGGGGTGTTAAAGGCCATTAGCGAATGGGTGTCGCGTGGTGATATTCCATTTAAGGTTATTTCTGGGGCCAGTGCAGGGGCCATCAATGCGGCATATTTGGCGGCCAATGCCGATCAATTTCAGGTGGCCGTATCCAACATGATCCATATGTGGGGAACCCTTACCACACGCAAAGTTTATTCATCCGATATTTTAACCAAGAATTACCTGCAATCCTTGGTAAATTTATTTAATCAAATTCGTAAAGGGCCTCAAGGGGCCAATAGTATTTTAAATGCATTGCCCTTGGCAAAGTTATTGCATAAGCAGGTAAATTTTGATCGCATTCAATATTGCCTTGACAACCATTTTTTAGATAGTGTTGCCATTACAACAACCAGTTTTCAGCATTCAATGACCACGACATTTGTTCAGTCAAATCGCGATATTGCATGGGAACGCGTTCGCCGAAAAGGGGTGAAGGAGCAACTCAGGGTAAAGCACTTAATGGCATCAACGGCTATTCCTTTCTTGTTTCCGCCCGTAAAGATAAATCAGCATTTTTTTGGAGATGGCAGCCTTCGAAACTTTGCGCCATTGAGCCCAGCCATTCGTTGCGGGGCTAAAAAATTAATTGTAATTGGCATTCGCGATTTAGATAGCCCGGTGGTTGAAGAGGTCAAGCATATTTCATTTGGGGATATTTTTTCTAAAATTCTAAATACCATTTTGTTTGACTCCTTGGATATAGACAATGAAAGATTAAGTCGCATTAACCAAACCATTCAAAATATTGAGCCCACGTCCAGCCTTCGTCATATCGAATCCATAATCATTCGCCCATCCGTTGATTTTCAACAATTGGTTCAAACATACGACTATGAATGCCCCCCCATTCTTCGCCAATTGCTTCGATTGATTGGGTCAAAAAACAACGGCAATGACTTAAAGAGTTATTTGATGTTTGAGCCAGGGTACCTGAATGCCTTGATTGACCAAGGCCATGCCGATGCTACAAAACAAAAAGATGCCATCATGGCAATTCTTAAACAGACATAAAAAAAGCTCTCGAGTAGGGGGGGACAATCCTCGAGAGCTTTCGTTACCTCTTATAGAGATTTAAGATATGTAACTATAATAATAAAAAAATATGGCGATGACAATAGTTAAAATTCAATATTCGACGCATAAACATTCTAACGATAAAATGGACGTATGATCGATGTTTTAATGCCGCTTCTTTCGGATATTGCTGCCGTTGGTAACACCATGTATGAATATTATCGTGGCAATGTTCAGGTCTCGGTTAAATCAGATAAGACCTTGGTTACCAATGTTGATCACATGGCCCATGAATCACTGTGTCAATCATTGAATCACTTTTTTCCAGATGTTCCCATTATTTCTGAGGAGGGTGCCATCCCAGCCCATGAAGAACGAAAAAAGTTGGCCAACTATTGGTTGCTTGATCCCTTGGATGGCACGGTTGATTTTATTAATGAAACCGACGAATTTGTAATATCGTTGGCCTACATGAGTCAGCATCAGCCAACCATGGGCATGTTGCATCACCCGGTGTCAGGTAAAACATGGGTGGGAATTAAAAATGCCGGAGTGTTTGTTTATCAGGAGGGGCACCCCATTCAGCCGATTGCACCCCCACCCAAAAATGACAATCATGTTATTTTGGTGAGTTCACACAGAAATGATGAGGCCTTATGCAATGTGATTGTCCGCCAACGTGAACGCGAGCTGGGGTGTAGCGTTCAAGTGAAGCCATTGGGCTCTGCGTTGAAGTTTGCTTATTTGGCCGAGGGCATTGGCGATGAATATGTGCGATTTACACCGACCAACGATTGGGATGTTGCTGCAGGGCACTTATTGGTATCTGAGGCAGGGTTTCAGGTAATGGCCTTAAACCCAAGCGAACGCATTGAGTATGGCTCCGCCACTATGAAAATTCCCCCCATTTCCATTCGACGGCTGCCTGGTGTGCAATTGGGGTAGGCGACAAACAAATGAAACTAATTGTTGTATGGTTGGTGTTGATTCAGGGGATTTTTTTTTCTATTGAAACGGGCGTCTTAAATGTGTTTACCGATTTACCAAAAGCGGTGATAAAGGTTGATGGCTTGGCCGTGGCGCAAGAAGCGGTCGTAAAACTTCCATTGGAAGTCGGTGAGCATTATGTGCAGGTAGAATTGAACAATGATTTGGTTTATGCAGAAAAAGTCACCATAGAGTCCAACCGTTCAAGCACAGTTATTTCAGACCATTTTGTGGATATTATTACAAAAACCCCATCCAGGGGGGCCATTAATCGTGAAGCTGAGCGGTTGCGAGAATCCCGAGGTAGTTTTGGCCTTGGATTTGGGTCGTCATCTGTTTTGCATGGCGTTTATTTATCAACAAAATGGTGGGCAACCAAGCATTTTGGGGGGCAATTATTGCTGGGTGGGAAATATGGTGAGTCAGATGACCGTGGGCTGGTTGGCGGGCGGGTGTTCTTTTCCCCAGCAGATAAAATTTATGCTGATCAAGTATTATCCGGGTTAGTTTTCATTGGTGGGGGGCAAAAAACATCGGCCATGCCTGCATTTAGTCATTCAGCCACAACATTATCTCGATCATACACCGAGGTTGGCATTACTGTTGAAGCCTTTATTGGCCAATTGGTGAAGGAATTAACAATGGCAGTGGCCAACACCAATAGCCCCCTAGAAAAAAGAGGCACTATGCCCACCTACAGAAGCGAAAAAAAAGATGAAAACGATGATGACTCATCCTCTGACGAGCCATCTGTGGTGGAGTATGCTCGGGCGATTGGGCTTGTTATTGTTATATTAACTCAAATCGGTCATACTAGTGCAGAGTTATCGTTGGTTCAATTTGAAAATCAAATTCCAGAAACCAACCTTGCTTTTGGCGTACATTTTTATTTTTAGGAGGACTCGTTGAGATCATATTTAATTTTATTGTTTTGTTTAATGTTTACAGGGGTTGGGTTTGGTGAAAATCCAGGGTTTTTAAACGTCATAACGGGACGGCCAAGCGCATCTATTTTTATTGATGGTGAGTTTGTGGCCAACGATTACGTCAAGAAACATGAACTAATGGAAGGTCAGCATTATGTCCGTGTTGAATACAATAATCAGCTAATGTACGCCAAAATGGTGAGCATACAGCCCAATAAATTGGTGTCGATAACAACCGAGAATTTTGTCGATATTCGAACAAACACCGCCAGTCGTGGGGCGGTTAACCGTGAGGCCTCTCGATTGCGTGATACTAAGGGAGATTTTGGTCTTGGGGTTCAGTGGGGAGAAACGTTTCCTGCCAAAGGCATGAGTTTGAAGTGGCTGTCCCCAATCAATATTGGGGTTCAGTTTTCGGCCATTGGGAAAACCAAGGTTGATAACGATGAAATTTCAGAAATTGGTCTTCGGGCAATTATTCCCATTGGCAATAAAATTTTTAGTAGTACCAATTTTTCAGGCTTCACCACCCTTGGGGTTGTGAGTCAAACAAAAAATAATAATCAAGGCACCTTATTGGGGGGCAGTGTTGGCATTGAGTTTGGGTTTGCAGATCCAGTTTACTTCACTGCAGAATTGGGCGTTGCCAATGGCATTTCAGGAGACGTTGAGGATGGGGTTCTCATGTCTTGGGCAGTTGGTATGCATTTTTATTTTTAGCCGCTTTATAAGGCCTGCTTTAACTTAAATTTGATTCGCCCAGTTGCCCACATGCAGCAATGACATCTTGACCTTTTGAATATCGAACGGTGGTGCGAATATTTTGGTTAATTAACGCCTGTTTAAATGCGGCAAGGGTTGCGTTTGATACAGGCTGAAATGGAATTTTAGGGTGTGGATTTAAGTTGATAAGGTTTACTTTTGCCTTCAAGTATTGGGCAAGGTTTGCCAATTGTTGGGCCGATTCAAGATCATCATTTACATGTTTAAGCAACGTGTACTCAAGGGTTAGCTTTCGATTGTGCATGTTGCAATATTGGGCCAATGTTTGAGCCACTTCAACAATGGGGTTGCGTTCTTCAATTGGCATGATGGTGGCCCGAGTTTTTGGGTTTGCTGAACCCACAGAAAAGGCAAGGTTCAACGCAATGTTGTTTTTAATGAGTTCTTTGATGCCTGCTAGGTAGCCAGATGTTGATACTGTAATGTGGCGTTTGCTTAAATTAAATCCCCAATCACTTTGAAGCCAATCAAGGGCGGGTAATACGGATTTTAAGTTAAGCAAAGGTTCCCCCATGCCCATAAAAACAACATGGGTAATGGAGTGCCCTTTCGATAGTATTACCGCCAATTGGGCCACTATTTCTGGCATGGAGAGGTTTTTTTTGAGCCCCCCAACACCCGTTAAGCAAAACTTGCAATCCACTGGGCACCCAGCCTGAGACGATATGCACAGGGTTTCATAGCCTTTTTCTTGAATTGCCACAGCTTCAATGAATACATGGTTGGCCAACTCAAAAATATATTTGGTGGCTGACCCATCGCTTGCCGGCAACGATTGACAGGTTTTGAATGGGTTAATGGTTAAAATTTCGCTGAGTTTGGCCTGATTTTTAACAGAAATATTGGTCATTTTGTCAAATGAAATGGTGTTTTTTTTGGTTACCCATTCGTGAACCTGACGTAAGGTAAAGGCTGGGAGTTTATGGCTGGCGCACCAGGATTTGTAGGTGTCCAACGGGATATCAAAAAAGTTAATCATAGTCATGTTATGGCCTCAACATACGCATTGAAATCCCTTGCGTCAAGTTTAAGCATACGTAATAATGAACTTATGATAAAAATAGCCCCCTTTATTCTGATGTGCTTCCTTTTAATAACCCCAACCCATGGACAATCCATTCGCTCTGTAAATAGCAGCGTAAATGCGTCATCATCGTCATCCTCGTCATCTTATGGAAGACCTGTTGTCAATGAACAAGGTGGTTACAATACAAGTGTTCAGGTGATTGATCAACAGAAGCAGTTTGATCGGATTAGTTTTAAGCCAGGTATGTTTAAGGCGTGGCACCAACTGCTTATTCGTGCACATGTGTATCATTCTATTGTCCAATTAAAACAGGATGGGCATGTTAATTCAGATGGGTCCCTAAATGAATCTGTTGCTTCTTTGGGAATGGGATTAACACCAAATCGTGTCATTGATGACAATCAACTCATGCAATATTTTAAGTCTAAATACCCCATTCAATGGGTGTATGATGAATTAACTCGAGTCAATGTCATTGGTAGTGGCGGGTTTCTTGTTGGTACGGAGTCGTTTTCAAAAGCATTTAATGATTATGATTTTGAGCCCTACCTAGAAAAAATCAATGGTATTTCGTTTGGGTTTAGCGCGTCTGCCATTAACAGTGAGTTGGCCACTGAATTGTTGCAATTTTTAAAAGAGTCATCCATGACCATTGTGGTTACACAGGAAGAAACCACCCGGTATCAAAGCCGAAAAAGCAACTTCTTTGATGGGTTTTTGGATCAGTTGGGCGGAAATGTATTGGGCAGTATCTTTTATAAAGACAAGGTTAAAACCGTGAAGCAAAAACTAAATTATTCCCCAAATATTGATGTTTTAAATTTGTTTTCAAGCATAGATTATGGATTTGCAAAGGCTCCTTATTTTAAAGGGGCAATGGGCGATGCAATATTTTATGGGCAACGTACTCAAAACCAAGCCCATGTGTCATACGGGAATTCTAAGCATTATGATGCAATTCATGTTGGCGTTTCCTTCCTTAAGCAAGCCGGGAGTGCGACCATGAATAAATCATTTATTTATACAGGCTGGGCCTTTGCGGTTGATCAAATTAAAGACAATGAGAATAATGATTTAACGTTAATGGGTGGTCGGTATATGCTGGGTGGCACAACGCCAAAAAGCATATACGATTTATCCTTTGGCTTATCTGCCAAAACATCATCGCTACGGGGAGATACCCAATTGGGGCTGGGCATTGGCGGTAAATACACTTACCACCTCATTCGATACTTGGGGGTGTTTGGTTTGTTTGATTCTAACTTTGGCATCAACCTTAACAATGACAATGGCGCAGCTTGGCAGCTAACTCGAATGCAGTTGGGGCTTCAAACAACCGTGTCCATGGTGTCTATTTCTTGTGGCTATGAATGGCAAAATGGAAATGATGGGGACGCTTTTTTTGAAGGGTTAGTCACAGGTATTGGCATTTATTTTTAATGCGCATTTTGTTTTTGGCGGTGCTATTGGGTGGGCAGTGTCTTACCATTGATGTTTCTTTGGATATGTTTCATGGATTAAATCAGCAGTTGTTTTTATCCGTTGAACAGCCAGTTGATATCCAAGAAAGTGTTGGTATTGGTTTGACTTATACCTTACTTGACCAAGAGAGTGCACGGGTGACAATGCTAATGATCGATCCCATGTATCGCCGATACATCAAAGAAACAACATCTGAAGGTGGGTTTTACTCATTTGGGGTGCGTGCCGGGCAAGCCAAGGTGGAGGATGGTGAAACCAAGGAACACCAATTGGCCATCAAACCGTATTATAACCTTGGTTATAAGGGGGCATTTAACAACCGATGGTCACACTTATTAACTGTTGAGGTGGGGTACTTAATGCTTTACACCGATTCTATAAATATTACGCCCATGTTGGGGCTGCAAGTGACCCCTTATTTTGCATTTGGTTACACCTTGGACCCAGTGAAAGAGGGGGAGGGGTAAGTGCAACGCATGGAAAAAAAATCAAAAAAATGTTTAGAAATTGATGGAAGTGGGAATGGTGTTTATATCTTCACCAAATGGGTTAAATATATGAAGGAGTGTCCATGACAATCACAAAAAAGCGACGAGACCCGTATCACCCGTTGCGTCAATTTATTCAGTTGGTTGAAATTAAATGCCAAGAACTTCCCAGAGATATTGATCATTGGATTGCCATGGCAGCCAAACATGAGGCTGCGTCTAAAACCCATCAAAATATCATTCAATCATCCGTAAAGCCACGCGAGGTGTATTTAACCACCCTTCAAAAGCTGCATGGGGCATTGCTGGATGCCATGCAAATTCTTGAAGGTGCTGGCCATGTTCCCGATAGTGATGTGTCCCCTGATCTTCCCGTTGAAACCATCATTAGAAAATATTTGCAAGCCACAACGCAGCTGCAGGACATCTCAAAAAATAGCCAGTCAGTGCATGTGTTTTTTAATGGGTTGTTGGAGCGCATTTTATTTATTCGAAATGACTTGAATCAAACCATATTGCGTTGTTCAGCTGGAGAAATTAATTATAAGAACATTGAGCACCAACTTCGTGTTCTTGAGCCAGCATTCGATGAATCATTTAAGGCCCACATCGAGGTAAGAAAAAGCCGATTAACCGATTTGACAGAAGCGTTGCTTCAAAAAGTTGAGATGGATGTTTCGGTGCGACAATCCATTCAGGATCGCCATGTGATGCATTCAACCCTTCAAATGTACCTGAATCACATTGAGTCAAACCCTGAATTTAATGAGCTTTTGCCAACCTTGCAATATAAAATTAGAAAGATTGTCTCTCGGCCATTGGACGCCATGTTAAGCAAGCAGCAGCAAGAGGTGGATGTTGCCACCTACGAATTGCAGCAATTATTAGAGCCTGTGCAGGGGAGAATGACAGTAAAAGTGCCCAACTCTGCCACGTCTGTTCATCAGTTGATTCAGCAAGCATTGGCCCAGCAAGACGAAATGACGCGTCTGAAAGTCAATGTGATGGGGGCGTTCAAGCACCTGGTAAATCAGGTGGATCAATTGTTTCAGTTTAAGCCATTTACCCCCGTGCAATCCGCGTCGGTGTTGGGTGTGGCCTGGATGCAACACCCGTTAACATCGGCAGAAAATATACGCGACTTTCAAAAAGAATTGGGGTCGATTACACAGTCAGAATCGTATCAAAAACTCATGCAAAGTTTTGGCAGCCAAAACATTGATGAATCCTTTCGGTTTGTGGATAGAAAAATGAACGAAATGGCTGATCAGCTTGAAATTAATGAGCGCGTTCAGGCCATGAATCAGTTTAACAGTAGTCCTGTATTAATGGATGCAACATCGTTTTGTATTCAAGCCACACCGCAGGATCCCCTGAAAGTTCGTAGAGAAATTATCCATCGTGCGGGGTACTTGATGGGCATTAAAACGTACATACAAGAATTGTGTGATTCCGTTCGTGCGCATTTGTTCTTGGTGTATTACGAGCATAGTTTGTCCCCAGAAACCATTAACCTAACATCAAAAATAAATAAAATTATGAACCAAGTATCCACAGAGTTTTATGATCGAAAGAATACAGATGAGGCCATTGATCGCAATGTGTTTATGGCATCGGTTCGGCAAGTGTTTGAAGAAATTTGTGACACTGAGTTGGAAAAAAATATGGCTATTTTCACCCATCGCCAACGCATTAAAGCCTTGGTTCAAACGTTAAAAGAAACCAACAAATATTCCAGAAAAGATATTCGAAAAAAAATTATTGCCGAAAAAAATGAGCTTAAAGAGTTGTTAATTGATACCAATATTCCCCGACTTAAGGAATTCATTCATGTGCTATCAAAAAGCACGTACGAGACCATTCATCATGACTCTGTCTACCAGTTGGACGGCTTAAAAAAGAAACTCAAAACTCTCATCCAACAAAAAGTGGCACTTGAGCAAGTGGTGGTGCTTTAAATTAAACATGCCCCTTAAACGTCCTAGGCTAAAGCGAAAATGCGCCAGATATCACCGATGATAATGCGTCTTTTGCTTCCGATGTCGACATTCCCTTATCTAAACAATCATTAAGGTGATCCTGCATGTAGGCTTCGCCAAACTTTTTTAAGGCATTTATGCTGGCCTTTAGTTGTTGCAAGGTATCGAGGCAGTTTGCATCGTTTTCAATCATTCGCTTGACGGCATCCAGTTGCCCGTTGGCCCTATTTAAACGGTGAATCAGCTTGTTTTTACTCATTGTTGCTATTTGATTGGCGCTTGTTTTTTCGCAAAGGAATTTTTAAGTAGCTCATGCCATTGGTTTCTGGTTGTGGCAGGGTGCCCCCATCAATATTGACTTGCAAGCTTTGCAATAACAATCGTGGGGCGGTTAATGTTTTGTCGCGTGTTTCTCGCAATGTTACAAAGGCCTCTTTAGTTGTCGATGCATTTAAGTGTAAGTTATGCTTTTTTTGGTCGCCTATGGTGGACTCATACTGAACCTCTCGGCCACCTGGTTTGTAATCATGCCCCACAAACACTTTTGTGCTATCAGGCAGGGTGTACAGGCGTTGAGTCACTGAATCATACATGGCAGACGCACTGCCCCCAGGAAAATCGCATCGGCCCGTGCCATAATCTTGCATGAACAATACATCGCCAGTAAATACAGCTTCATCGTTAATGACATACGATGAGCACGCTGGGGTATGGCCAGGTGTAAACATAACCTTTATGGTTAGGGCCCCTGCATTGAAGCAGGCATTGTCATCAAGAAGCTCATCAAACTGTATGCCATTTTCGTTGAAGTCTTTAAAATTGAATATGTGCTTGAACTCTTTTTGTACCAATTGAATGTTTTTTCCTATGGCCAATATAGCGCTTGGCAGTTTCTGCTTTAAGAATTGGGCGCCCGATAAATGATCCGCATGCGCATGGGTTTCCAGAATGTAATGCACCTTCAGTTGGTTGGCTGATACATGATTCATTACCTTATCTACCGACGTTGTGCTGTATGTTGACGCCTTTGGGTCGTAATCAAGAACGGGGTCGATAATCACGGCATCGTTGGTTATTGGGTCGTGTACGATATACGTGAGTGTGGATGTGTCCTCGTCAAAAAAAGATGTGATAATCATGATTGCCTCCTAAAAATAAAATTCCTTCATAAAAATAAATAATCCCATCACCAATACAAGGTATGCAAACCACCGACGTAGCGTGGCGGCGTCTATGATTTGATTTAGCCTGGTCCCCATGTAAACACCACCAAAGGTAATGGCCATTAAGCCAAATAATATGGTTGGATTATAAGAATTGCCTTGCATAATATCGGCACTGAACCCAATCATCGATTTCATGCTAATAATAACCAGAGACGTCGCAATGGCTTGTTTGAGGGGTAAATTAATAAATGCCATAAGCGCAGGAACAATCATGAACCCGCCACCAGCCCCAACAAATCCTGTGGCAATGCCCACAACCAGCCCTTCAATCAAAATAAATAAATAAGGTGGGGTGGATGATGCATTGGTTGGTTGGCGTTTGCTGGGGGTGCTGCTTTTAAACATGAACATGGATATAAGAACAACCATGATTGAAAATGCCCCTAAAATGAGCTGATTGTTGGATAAATGAAGGGTGCCAATTGCCATGCGCTCTGGAAGCATTGGTAGTAAATACACGCGTGAAATAAGCACCCCAATAATGGATGGCAAAGAAAACCATAGTGCAACTGGCCAATTAATCAACTGCTGGCGATGGTAGCGTATGGCCCCAACGGCACTGGATGCCCCAACAATCGCCAATGAATACCCTGTTGCAAGGGTTGCTGGAACCCCAAAACAATACACCAAAATTGGAACGGTTAATAGAGAGCCTCCTCCGCCAATTAACCCAAGAATTAGCCCCATGACCAGGCTAAAAAACAACCCCAGAATGAGCATTATTTATTCCAAGGCATTCGAGTAAGAACAGCCGCAAGTGCGCAGGTATTTGTTACCCCTGCAAACAGAAGCCCCGCACCAAAAAAAGCAGACAACCATATAAAGTTGGGTGACACTTTTTGGGAAAGGATGGCGCCAATTAAAACAAAAAAGCCCACAACAATTTGCACTTGTCGCATAATCGATACTCCATGAGACTCCTGTTTTACGGTGCTATAGTGGGTTGACCATTCAGATACCCCTCCAGCCACGTGGGTTAAATTGCTGACAGTGTCCTTAAGCAATGCACATGCTTTCTGACTTCTATTGCCCCGTTGGCAAATAATCACTAGGTTGTCTTTGTGGTTAAATGAACCGGAAGTCAGGGTGTGCAGAGGAACATTTGTGAATGCACTAATGTGCTCATTTCGAAACTCAGATGCCGTTCTTACATCTATGAATTGGGCCTTCGGATCGTCGTCCATCATTGCTTGCAAATCGTGTACTGAAATTGTTTTCATTTGATCACCTCTCTATATACTATATGCCGTATAGTATATGGATTTAAACATTTTTTTTGTGGGGTTGATGACATTTGTTTGAAATACATTTAATATAAACGTATGTCATTCCAAACCATTGTTTCAAACCAATCTGCGCCACCCCTTGCTCCGTACTCCCCAGCGCTTCGCGTAGGACCCTTTTTGTTCATATCTGGTCAAATACCAATTCAATCAGATGGCCAAATGGTTACGGGTGATTTTGACGCTGAAACTCGGCAAGTTTGCCAAAATGTAACAGTGTTGCTTGAAGCGGCAGGGATAGGGTGGTCGTCTGTTTGCAAGGTGACCATATTTACCACTGATTTATCTAAATTTGAACAAATCAATGCCATATACAATGAATTTGTTCAGGCGCCCTATCCGGCACGGGCAGCCATTGAGGTTGCTGCATTGCCAAAAGGGGCGCGAATAGAAATGGAGGTTATGGCGTATGTTAAATGAAGATGTGGTTGAATCCATCGATCGATTGATTTCAAAAATAGGTAAAAAAGACAATCAAAAAGCCTTAAAGGATATTATTTCTACTGTGTGTAAATTGTCGGATGTCGATATTAACTCCGGGGACTGGAAATTATTATCTCGGTCCATCAAAGAGTTTAGAAAGAGTTTTCAAGGGTTTTCCCCGTATAGAGATAAACGAAAAGTGGCCATTTTTGGGTCAGCAAGAACCCCAGAGGCAGACCCGCTATTTAAAATGGCAGAAGCGTTTTCACGTGGAATTACCCAAAAAGGGTTTATGGTAATCACTGGGGCAGGTGGGGGAATTATGGAGGCAGGGAATAAAGGGGGCGGGGATGAATCTTTTGGGGTGAACATTAAGCTTCCTTTTGAGCAATCTGCAAACGACTACATAAAAGAAAGCAATAAATTAATTTCCTACAATTACTTTTTTATACGAAAGCTCATGTTCATTAAAGAGTCCGATGCTACGGTTCTTTTTCCCGGAGGATTTGGGACTCTGGATGAGGCATACGAGGGGCTAACCTTAATTCAAACAGGTAAAAGTTTGCCACGGCCCATTTTATTAATGCAAAACCCCGGTGATGATTATTGGCAGAAATGGGTATCCTTCTTCACAGAAATTATGTTGAGGGACAAGTACATTTCCCCCGATGACATGGAATTGTTTCGGATTTGCGAGTCCAATGACGAGGCCATGGCACAGATTGAGACATTCTACAAAACGTATCATTCCCTGCGCTATGTTGGGGATATGGCTGTAATTCGATTAAATTCACCCTTAACGGATGCCAACATTCAAGCTTTAAATCATGCGTTTTCTGACATTGTTGTTGAAGGTGATATTCATTCAGCGGAACCTTTCCCTGAAGAGGTTGAGTCCAGAGACCAATTAAAAAAACATCGTATTGCGTTTAGGTTTAATAAAATTAATTTTGGTCGATTGGTGTCAATGGTGCAAATGATTAATTCGTTTTAGGAGCATTTGATGAGCATTATACTAGATGGTGGTTGGGTGATGGTGGTGTTGCTTGGTCTAAGCATTACCGCATTTTCTATTATTATACAGAAAATTATTGCATTGCGAGGCGCCCCTATTGACGACCTGTTTATTCAAAACGTCACATCGAAGTGTGTCACAGCCACAGCCAGAAAATCGCTTCTTAACGAATTCCAGTACATCAATCGCATTGAACATAAAATAGCAACTTTTAGCATTACGCATCATGGGCAATCGCCAGATGCTTTTACCTTTCAGTTAGAGGCCCTAACTAAGCCAGCTGTTGACCATTTGTCCAGCTACATGAATGTGCTTTCAATGATTGCGACCACTGCCCCTGTTTTGGGGTTGCTGGGCACTGTATTGGGGTTAATGGATGTGTTTTCAGTCATTGCCGTTGAAGGGGTGAAGCAGGCAGAGCTATTGTCTGGGGGTATTTCAAAAGCATTAATTACCACGGTATCGGGTTTAAGTTTAGCCATTCCATTAATGTTCATTCATCAAATTATTTCAGATAAAATCAATAAAAGGTTGGATTATTGGGACGCGATTCCTTCCCATATTTTGTCGGCAATAAATAAGTAATTTTCAGATGAAGCGCCGTTTTATTAGTCGTCAATTGTCGGATTCGTCACCACGGTTTGAGCTAACATCCCTGATTGACATTGTATTTATTTTGGTGATGTTTTTTGCCGTTAGTACCAGTTTTAACGATGTTCAGCAGGGGGTATCTGTGGTGTTGCCCTCGGCAGTGTCATCGGAGGCGCCTGCTGAGGCCGTTACCATATCCATCGACCGAAACCAACGGCTATTTTGGAATGGCGCATTATTTTCAGAGGCACAATTATCACAACGTCTTAAAGAAACAATTGAAAAAAAACCGAATCAGCAGGTGTTGTTGCAAGCAGACAAGCATACCCCGTATTCTAGGGTGGTTTGGGTGTTGGATGCCATTCGCCAATCCGGGTGCACAGAGGTCATGCTTGAAACTGAGCCGACATAATCCATGAGCGCATCAGAGAAGCGCGCATCTTGGGGGATATCCATTGTCTGTCATGTGGCATTTATTGCACTTGCATCGTATGCCATGCCAACAACGACGATGGAAACAAAAACGGAGGCAATGCCAATAACTGTTCAATTGATTGAAAAAAAAATAGAAAAAAAAGTAGCGTCCAAGGAATTGGTATCAAAAAAAGCATCCCCAAAAAAAGCAAAAAAAAAACCGAAGCCAACCTCATTGCCGGGTGATCGGGTAAGGCCTGCCATTGCTAAACAGGCATTGCCTGTTTACCCAAAAGATGCGCTTAACAATGATTGGGAGGGGACGGTTAAGGTCAAGGTGATGGTATCAAAAAAAGGCAGGGTTACTCGGGTAACAGTTCTATCGTCATCGGGGCATGATGCTTTAGACCAAGCATTTATTCGTTCCATTCGACAGCATTATCGGTTTAAGCCAAAGCGGTCAATGGGTAAAAATACCAGTGGGGCGGTGATATTGAGCCATACATTTTCATTGGGAGCCTCAAGATGAAGTGGTTAGTGATTGTGTTGTTTATGGTTCCCGCGTATGCCCAAACCTTAAATGTCGTTGAAAATGAGTTTGTCAAAATTGTGACAGGCCCAGAGGGGTTTGATCATCCTCGGTTTTCAATTGAAACAACAGGTGGGGATCCCAGTCGTGACAATGACAACGACATGCCGCTTATTTATGGCCGGCCAAAACCTTGGACATCTTATACATCCATTGCCGTTGATAACGAGGTGTTTGGATTTGGGACGCAAACATTAAAGCGTGCCGGAAAATCAGCGCGATACGGGCAAGTTGTATCGTCAGTTGTTACCAATAATGCAATGACTACAACCACACAACTGGGGGATGTGTTTGCAACCCAAACCTTATCGTTGTTTCGAAATCCGCTGACAAATGTTAAAGATTCAGTATTGATTGAGTACGAAGTGATGAACCAATCGACAGTGACTAAAGATATAGGGTTACGCATTATGATGGATACCATGCTTGGCAAAAACGATGCTGCACCGTTTAGGATTGGGCAAGATGCCATAGTGTCTGAAAAAACCTATAAAGGCAAGGATGTGTTGGATTATTGGCAAACCTTTGATTCGTTGGTAAGCCCCAATGTGATTGCTCAGGGTATGTTGCGCTATGCACCCGCATCATTAACCCCGCCAGATGAATTAATTCTAATGAACTGGGGGAGTTTGGCAGATGCGCCATTTAAGGTAGATGTAACGCCTGGGCGATCGTTCATTAGAGAGGGGGAAGATGAGCCCGATACTGCGGTGGCCTTGATGTACAATCAGCGACCTTTGGCACCGAATGAAACCCGGGTGTACCGAACCATTATGGGGGTTGGTGGGCTCACCATGGCCCCGGGGGATTTGGCCTTGGGCCTGACGTTTCCATCGGTGATTGCCATTACTGACCCAAACGCATATGCCATGGTGGTGTACATTGCCAATACTGGTGGGTTTGATGTTCAGAAGGCTGAGTTTCGCTTAACCTTGCCAGATGGTTTGGTGATTCAATCGGGCCAAGCAGTCGAATCGTTGGGTACCATTTTGGCCAATGGGGACCGACAATTATTGTTCACCATTCGCATGAACCCAAAAGCGGCAACTGAAGGAACAAAAACCATTCAAATTAAGGTGATATCTGATACCCTGGCGCCCCAGGTATTGCGCCGAGAGGTGGTGTTTAGTGCCCAACCAAAATTGAGCGTAGCCCCCGTTGGTCGCCCAACGCTTAAGAAGGGGCTTGATCAGTACGTGGATGTGCCCATAGAGGTTAGCAATGCATCGGTGGTACCGATATCTAGCATTCAACTGACGTTGGAAGTGCCAAACGCACTAAAGGTGCCTGATTTTGAAACCCCCACCAAAACCATATCAGTGTTGGATCCCAATGCCAGTCAACAGGTCTCGTGGAAGGTGAAAGTAAGTAATTGGCATGGTGGTACTCATCATGCAACTGCAAATATTAGCAGTGAATACACCTCAGAAATGCCAATTGCTTTACCGATTGATGTAACATTGGGTGCCCCAAAAGCCCGATTGTATTATTCAGAGCCCAGCGTTGATGTGAGTGATTATGGTTATGTGTGGATCACATTGTTGGATATGCCAACGTTTAGTGGATTAAATTTGACCATGACGTGGGATGATACGCTTTTAAAGCCCATTCGTGTGTCGCCAGAGCCGTGGTTACTGGAGGCCAATCCAAATGCGATGGCAATGTTTGATGTGACCAGTAATGCCATGCAAATCACCAATATGGCAGCAGAGGCGCCTCCGTGGCGAATGATCATTTGTAAATGGCATTTTAAAGCGGTTGATGAAGGTGATGCTGTTATTCGATTATGGCAGGGCGATCAAGTGCTGGATGAATTAACCATTGTCAACACATTAAAAGAAACGTTAAATGATAAGGAGGATGATCAATTTGATTTTTAAAGGAATGGTAGTGCTAATGTTGGTTGTGATTGGAAGTGGCGCCAATGCCGCCATAACGGATGTTTCATCATCTGATGCATCGTTTCCAGCCATAAAACGAAGCTTAGATAAGGGTTACTTTTCGTTATTGGATGGTACAAAATTTTTGCCAGATCAAAAGGTAAGCCGAAAAGAAATGGCCATTTTACTTGATCGATTGGATCAGCTGAGTCAAAAAGCAAGTTTATCTTCAGATGATATTGTCCAGCTGAAAACATTTAGCCAAAAGTTTATTGATTATTTGGAGTCTCAGCAAAATACTAAAGTGTTGGTGGATTCAGAAGTTGACTTAATAAAAAATGAGCAAAAAACATTGAATTACGACATTTCTCGGTTGGAAGACCACATTCAAATGGTGGAAAAACGACGCAAAGAGCAAGAGATCTACATTTGGTTGGGGGTTGGGTTGGGTGTGCTTGGCTTAATGAAGTAGCCTCGCTATGTTCTTTTGAATTTGGCTGTGTTACTATAACCCAAATAAGGAGCATTCGTGAAAAAAACCGATACCATTGAAGTGACAGGAACCGTTATGGAATGTTTCAAAGCGGGAAAATTTTTAGTTAAGTTGGACTCTGGGCAAGAGATCATGGCCTATTTATCTGGTCGAATGAAAAAGTTTAGAATACGTGTGTTGTTGGGAGATAATGTAAAAGTGGAGCTATCTCCATACGACCTTACCATTGGTCGAATTACATTTAGAAGCAAATAATGACCCTATTAACGTTTAGCGAATTGGGTGTGTCCAAGAAAACATGCCAAATACTTGAAAAAAAAGGGTATCAGAACCCAACGGATATCCAGTCGATTATGATTCCTGCTGTTTTGGGTTCAAGCGATGATATTATTGCGAAAGCCGATACGGGCACTGGTAAAACCGGTGCGTTTGGCATTCCCTTGGTGGACGCCATTGATTTAAAAAATCCCATTGTTCAAGCGATTGCCATAGCACCAACACGTGAATTGGCAAGTCAGGTGGCCAAAGAGCTTACCAGCTACAAAGGTGAGGCCCCCATCCGAATTATTGAGCTATGTGGTGGGCAAGGAATGAAGCAACAAATTGATGCCTTAAAGAAAATAACACAGCCGTGTGTGGTTGTGGGGACACCCGGTCGAATTTTGGATCATATTAACAAAAAGCGATTAAAACTTCAGGACATTTCGTGGTTAGTGATTGATGAGGTTGATGAAATGTTAAATTTTGGGTTTAAGGAGGACATGGATAAAATAGTGTCGCAAACGAACCCCAACCGCCGTACCATTATTTTATCGGCAACGCTGCCTGCTTTTGTTAAAAAAGTGGCCAAATCTTACTTGAATGACCCCAAAGAGTTGAACTGTAAAAAGCGTGATGACCAGCAACCATCCATTGAACAAACGTATTATAAGGTCAATAAAATCAATAAAATGAAATTGCTAACCCGTGTGATTGATGGGTTGCTTCATTTTTATGGGTTTGTGTTTTGCAACACCAAGCGAGAGGTGGATCAGTTATCTGAACAATTGGTTCGTTTGGGTTATGCTGCAGAAAGCATGCATGGTGATTTGTCCCAAAGCCAACGCAATCGCGCACTGGAGCGGTTTAAGTCCAAGCAATGCGATATTTTGGTGGTAACAGATGTTGCCGCACGTGGCATTGATATCAAAAACATATCCCATGTGGTCAATTATTCCGTACCACAAAATTTGGAAGCATACACGCATCGCATAGGCCGAACGGGCCGGGCCGGGCAAACGGGTGTCGCAATAACCTTTGTCAAAGAATCTGAATTTTTTCGATTCAAGCGCATTATTAAAATGCAAAAAAATGGCATTTTAAAGAAAGAGGTCCCCACCGCACAAGAGGTTATGGCACTCAAGCATGAACGATTAATTAATAGCGTTTTGGATGCCAAGCCATCTCGGTTTCAAGCGGATTTAGCTGCCAAAATACTCGGCCAAGCCGAGCCACAGTTGGCGGTTGCAGGCTTATTGAAATTGCGCTATTCTGACTTTTTTTAACGAACATATTCTATATTAGGGGTCATTTTGGTTTGAGTGGCATGGCAATATGGCACGTGTATTTTTTCTAGGTTCCTTAGGTATGGATTGGCAAAAGTTCCCAAATGCATTCAATGGGTTGTGTGTTGTGAACCTCGCGTTCAGATGTGTGGTTTGCCACAGGGGAAATATGGTAATAGTTGTTATATAATGTAGCGAGCTGGTTGGGTTGCACAAAAAACGGGGGCCCACTTTTAAGAACACTCGAAAGCTCAATGGATTGAGATGTTAGTGTCTCCTCATTTGCATAAAAGGTAACAATCAATTGCGGTGCATTGCGGCATATCGTTATCAAATGGTTTACGTATTTTACCCGTTGTTCGGGTGTCATGGCAACCAATGCCGCACGATCGTAAATGGCATCGATTGGGCCAATGGTTGATTCCGTTAGATCAAATAAATCCCCAACAAAGACATCAATGTTTGGCCCAGAAAACTGTTCAAGATGATCAGTTTTAGTTACTTTGTGGGAGATATCTAGGGTTTCAAATAATTCATTAACAGCAATGGCAGACAATTCAATACCGACGACATGACAGCCTTGCGCCATGAGCCAGGCCATGTCCAGTGATTTGCCGCACAATGGCACAAATATTCGCTTGGGATTTATTTTATTGGCAAAGGCCCTGAAGTTGTTGCGTAGCAATTCATTTGGAGCGTTTTCGTGAAACCCTATGGTTTTTGTTTTCCAGCAATTAAGCCAAAAATCACTATCCATAAGCGTATTGTATCAAATTGGTTGTGAATTTATTTGGTTTTTTTCAAACGGTGTTGAAGAATAAGGGGTGATTCGGTATTGTTTTTTTATATGAGATGGGTTGCATGTTTGATAATGGTTATTGGAATCATGGCGAATGGGCATGGTCCATCGTTTGAGCAAATTGCAAAATCAGCGTCCCAGGCGGTGGTATTTATTCAAGTGCAAAAATCACAAGAGACACCGTATTACTTTAATGACCCGGTATTAAACGAGCTGTTTTTTGGTCGCCCGCCGGGGCAATCGGCACCCTTAGCTGGTCAAGGATCCGGTTTTTTTATTGATGCTGATGGGCACATATTAACCAATAGCCATGTGGTCGCAGGTGCGAGTCGAATTGTGGTTCGCTTGTCCACCAATGAACAGTACGCGGCTGAATTGGTAGGAACTGATCCTCAATCCGATATTGCCTTAATTAAGGTGGCTGGGGATGCCCCCTTTTCTTATTTAAATATTGATGACTCCGATACCTTAAGCATTGGGGAATGGGTATTGGCGATTGGGAATCCGTTTGGGTTATCCAACACCTTAACCGCCGGAATTGTGAGTGCCAAGGGGCGAAATGATATTGGGGTCACCAGCTATGAGAATTTTATTCAAACCGATGCCGCCATTAATCCTGGTAACTCCGGGGGCCCGCTAGTAAACATGAATGGGGATGTGGTTGGTATTAACACCGCCATTTTTAGTCAAAGTGGGGGGTCAATGGGCATTGGGTTTGCCATTCCCATGAGCATGGCGAATGCCATTAAAAACCAATTGATGCAATATGGCCAAGTTATTCGTGGGTATTTGGGGGTGGTGATTGTCGATGAGACCGATGGGCGTGAATCGCGTGTTCGGGTGGTATCAGTCGCACCCAATGGCCCTGCGGATGACGCAGGAATTCGTGATGGGGATATTATTTTAGCGGTTGCCAATGACCCAGTATCGTCGGTGTCTGGGTTAAGAAACACGGTGGCATTAACCCCACCAGGAACTCGAGTTGAGTTAACTGTAAAACGAAATAAGCAAATCAAACGTGTACGAGCAACCATTGGTCGTCTTTTAAAGAGATAAAGGTCCAGTTTGTATGATTTTTGCACACATTTAGACTTCCAATAATAATAATGAAATTAAACCGCCATTCACAACGATAGTATTGTGTGTGATCGTTTGATTTTTAGATTAAATTTAAAAAAAGGTGTTGATATTCAATGAGTTTGAGCGGAATAACAAATTTTTCTTCCGTTGCATTGCCGCAATGTCCAATAGGAAATAATAATGGGGTGTTGCCTAATCAAGCAACCCCACCACAAATAGGTGCCATTGGTACACGTATAAACAAGCTTATAGAGAATAACGATTTGGTAGGGCTAACACAGGTACTGACTCAACTTAAGCCAGACCAGATATCCGGAGCTTTATCTGAAAAAGACCAACAGGTTTTAAACGACATAATGTTTAAGGGGATACATCTAAAGTCGATTAAATTAATTAAAATGGCCTTAGATCATGGCGCCCATTCAAATGCAAGGCATCCAAAAACAGATGATCGCTTTTTAGATTGTGCGTTTAACCAAATATTTAAATTTGATCAACCAGTAACTTCTGTTGAAAATATGGAGTTTTTGATTGGTGTTTTTAAGTTGATATTACCTTACAACATCGAATGCCGAATTATTTATGAATTAAAAGCGACTCTTTTTGACGATATATTTTATAGGAACCCAAAGATTGATATCCGCAATATAAGGTTACTTTCTGTTCAGCTGGAAAATGTCCTGGATGCATTGTACAAAAGCCAGAAATTAATTTTTAAGATGGATCCCACAGAAACGATGTCTGTCAGAAACCTGAATCAAAAATACCCTGATAAACACCTATTTATTACATTGTTCAGGGCAAGTAATCAATATTTTGAATTACAAAGGGTAACGGCTCAAAGAATTGAAGACAAAAAAACGCCAGACAAAATCTTAAAAGAGTCATTGCGATTCTTGTTTAAAGTCATGGGGAATGATGTTGTTATTGAAATGAAAAAGTTATTGAAATTTCTTTATTCTGACAAAGAAAATGAATATTGGACTATAAAATCTCATCTGTTATTTAGTTCGATAAATGTATTGACAGAATTAGATCGTAACGTTTGTTTTGAGATATTGTCCAAGAACGATGACAATACCCTAAGCCTTTTAGGGTCTATTATTACAAATCATGATCAGCCCCTTTTAGCGGCGATTGATTTAAAAAACTTTGTGGATTGCACCGGATTCTCCAAAACCATTGGGGATGCGGCAAATTTAGCATTAAAGATGAACTCTGTGATGATGTTACGGGCGCTCGACTTAAAACGTTTTGAATCAGAGCCAGGGTTTAACGAATTGATAGCCCGTTTATTTTTTAAAGCATTAGAAATGAAATCATACGACTGCTTGACCTATTTATTGAGTCAAGAATTTTCATACGGTGTATTCAAAAGTCTAAAGTCTCAATTAATTGCGACTGATTCGCGCCTTGACGTAGACATGGAAAAAAAGACGTTTGATTTGCTTATTCAACAATTAAGGCCGGATGAGCTGGATATACTGCCACCGTGGGGAGGTAAAGGTAAAACAAGTTTGGTGCATTTAAGCGTAAATACGGATAAACTAAGCGATAAAAACATTAAAAACATTTGCGATGTGTTAATAAAAAGCGGTATTTCTATCGGTTTTGAAGACGAACAAGGTCTGCGAATAAAAAGCGGTGTTTCTATCGATTTTGAAGACGAACAAGGTCTGCGCCTTACTGATATCGTTATTCGTTTAATAGCCCAGAACGCAACTATTGTATTATTGCAACTTGGCGCAAGCACCAAGGGGATAAATGAAAAATTAAAAAAGATTGCTGGCAGCAAATTTGTTGAATTGAGCGGTTCAAAAGGTTCTGACGATAATGAAAACATTAAGTTATTGGTCGGATTGATCATCATTTGTGTTGGACTTTATGCATTTTGTACATGGTTAATTAAGGCGTGTAGACATAAGCGTCAACCGATGGCATTGGGAGGTGCACCTGAAAAACAAGGGGCGCCTCAAAATAAAAGTTCCGCTACTCCACCCAAAACTAAACCACCCAAAACTAAAACAAAACCGGCTGGCGTTCAAACAGAAGCGGATAAACGTAAAAAAGAGCTGGAACAAAATTTAAAAACTTTAGAAGATGATCTTAAGAGAAATAAGGCGGCGATTGATGAATATCTATCGGAAATAAAAAAATTTGAGGGCAATAAAGCAAGTACAAATAAAGAAAAAAATAAGCTTATTGAAGAGGCAGGAAATTCGAATTCAAAAAAAATAGAAGGTTTAGATAAGAAAATTTCGGGATTTAACAATAAAATAGAAAGATTGAAAACAAGCATAAACAGTCTTAATAAAGCCTGTGATGAGATCAAGCGAAAGATTCAAGAAATTGAAGGCCAGTTACGGGGAGAACCTCTTGGAGGGCCTGCTCAGCCAGCCCAAGAAGGACCGCTTACCACGAGTGGTAATTCAAGCGCAGGTGCAGCAGGGGCGGGTGGTAATTTAAGCCCAGGTGGCGCGGAGGAAGAAGCGAGTGGTGATTTAAACCCAGGTGGCGCAGGTGCAGCAGGGGCGGGTGGTGATTCAAGCGAAGGTGGCGCGGAGGAAGAAGCGAGTGGTAATTTAAGCCCAGGTGGCGCAGGTGCAGCAGGGGCGGGTGGTGTTTCAAGCGAAGGTGGCGCGGAGGAAGAAGCGAGTGGTGGTTTAAACCCAGGTGGCGCAGGTGCAGCAGGGGCGGGTGGTGATTCAAGCGAAGGTGGCGCGGAGGAAGAAGCGAGTGGTGGTTTAAACCCAGGTGGCGCAGGTGCAGCAGGGGCGGGTGGTGATTCAAGCGAAGGTGGCGCAGTGGTAGATGCGAGTGGTGATCAAACCAAAATGAAGAGTGATAACCTTGGGGATTTGCGACTCATCTTAAACCAAATAGTGCAACGAAGGAAATTAACCGATGGCAGTGAATCGCAATCAGTGCATGGGCAATTGAATGAGTTTCAACAACTAATACTAAGGTTGTCGCCTACTAAAACTGATTTGTATGAATTTGAACAGCAACTTATTAAGCACCAGCCAATGCTCATTGAATATTTTGAAATTTATTTAGAGGAAAAGAAACGTGACATAGAACATTCCGTAACTCTTACGATGTTGGCGAAAGCATGGGTGCATTTTAGGCAGGATGAACTTGCCTTGCGTATCATAATGCAGGGGGTAGACACATCGGAGGGATTGAGCAAGATGTCCCTTGAACAATTACAGGGTACGCTAGTTTCAGGTGGCTATGAGGAATTGGGCCAACATCACATTGGGGGTATGCTTAAATGTTGTTTTGAGTTGGCAAAAAGTGACGATCAGGATACTTTCAAGTCAGCCTTAAATGCATGGTCAGTTTTAGTTGACCATGGAAACTGGAACCCAATTTGGCTTAAGGCGAAAGACTTGATTTATGCGCTAAATGAGCACTTAATGCTAAATCCAGACCATGCGCATGCCTCCGGTAAATCAGTGCAAGATTTATGGCGCTTGGATCAAATGATATCACAGCTTTTTTTGATTGATGGGCTATCTATGGACGCATTGGAGCAACTTTACCGCAGGGCGTGGAATTTGGATGGCCCCATGCAGCCGGCAGTCTTTTTTACCGAAGAGGTGGTTGTTTCTGATTTGCATCAATACGTATTTCAAATTATTAATTATTGTAAAGATCATGCTGGGGCGCCAATCGCGAACCGACTACGTGCTGACATGAATCGAATACTCCAAGATAATTCGATCGCTTACCTAAGTTATGTTGCTCAAGGCCATGAACAAGCATTTGAGATTGAACGCGAGTTGGATTTGAAAGTTGGAGAAATCCTCTCTGATAAAGATCCAATGGCATTTTTGGCTGAGCAAAGGCCAACGGATCAACAGGAATTACTGACGACACTTTTTACCGTTCCTGATGGGGTTGATCCTGCCAAGGAAGTTTGGACGTCCTTTAATAACATGCAATCGGAATTCTTAAGGTATATTCAAGGGTGATCCTTGGGTAAACTGCATGCCATATAATTTGGAGTAAAAGCCATTGGCGGCCATTAATTCAGCATGGTTGCCTTGTTCAATAATATGGCCATTTTTTAAAGCGATAATGGTATCGGCATGCTGAATGGTGGACAATCGATGCGCAATTACAATCACAGTTTTTTCTTGCAATAATGCGTTTGTGGCCTGTTGAATGGCGTGCTCGCTTAACGAATCAATGTTTGCGGTGGCTTCATCAAGTAAAATCACCGGTGCTGGGCTGGCCAGTGCGCGGGCAAAGCCAATCAGTTGGGCTTCCCCCGCCGATAATTGTTGACCAAATTGATGAATGGTATCGTGAATGCCCTTGGGACGTTTATTCACAATGTGCATGGCATTGGCCAAGGTTAAGGCTTTGAGTACCTGATCCTCTGAAATGTTGGGGTTGCCCAGTGTGATGTTAAACGCAATGCTTCGGTTAAATAATTTGGCATCTTGCCCAACCGTCACCATTTGGCGCCGAACCGATTGGCAATCCAAGGTGTTTAGTTCCTTGCCATCCATACAAATCGAGCCTGTATAACCGTCGTAAAGCCCCAACAATAGTTTGATAAGGCTGCTCTTGCCAGACCCTGTTGGGCCAACAATGGCGATGGTTTGGCCTGGGTGAACATCAAAGGAAATCCCGTTAATTACCGGTTTGTCGGGGTGGGATGGGTAGCTGAAATGAAGGTTGGATAGGGTGATTTTACCAGAAAAATCATGAAGTTTCAGAGGCTTTGTTTGAATGGTATCGGTTTCATTAAACAACCCAAATATTTTTTCAAGGGATGCCAAGGCATGTTGCAAAATGGCAAATTTATTAGAAATCTCTTTCAGGGGTTGAAAAAACTTTTGAATGTAATCAATGAAGGCCACCAAGAGCCCAATGGTGATCGCATCGCTTTGTTGAAATCCCAAGGCATAGCCAATCACAATGCCTAAGGTAATACTGGCCATGGATTCAATGACAGAATACAGCAAGGCGTCATAGCTAACGGATGAAATGGTGGCTTTTCTGTAGGCGGTGTTTAGGGTGTCAAACTCCGATTCATTCACGCGTTGGCGGTTGTATTGTTGAATGATGGGTAACCCTTCCAGTTGTTCTTGGATGGATGCGTTGAGTTTGCCAATGGTGGATCGTATGGCATTGTATTGGGTACGAAGCTGTTTTCGACAAATATTGACAAACATAAACAGGGGCGGAGTAATGATAAGCGTGATGACGGTGAGCTCGACACTTAAAAATAGCATGGCAGTGAGAATCCCAATAATGGTCAAAACATCGGCAATCAACGTAACCACACCCGTGGCAAAACTATCGTTTAGTGATTCTAAATCGCTGGTCAAACGAGACGTTAACATGCCTTGAGGTGTTCGGTCAAAATAGCTCATTTTTAGGCTTGATACATGTTTAAATAAGTCGTGTCGAATGTCCGTGACCGTATGCTGCCCAATGTGTTGAAATAAAAACGACTGCAAAGATCGAAGCGAGAACTCGGCCACAACGGCAACGGCCAATAGTGAAGCAACCACGTGAAGCTTATCATAGGCCTTGGCTAAAAACACATGATCGATGGCGTATTTTAAAATGAGGGGTTGTGCAATATGGATGCCAGCAATTAAGGGAATCGCACATAGGCTTAATAACAGTCGTTTTTTATGGCGCATAACGTAGTGCATGTACTGAGCTAAATATTGTTTGTCAGTTGAAAAATTACTCATTCAAAGAGGCCTCCAGTTGTTGGTACTGCCAGGTGGCTTTGTATGGGCCATCCATTAAAATTAAGTCATTATGACGACCCTCATCGCGGATGCACCCATTTTCAAGGACAATGATATGATCACAATGCTGAAGGGCTGAAATGCGATGGGCAATAATGATGGTCGTTGGGGGGTATTCTTGATTAAATAAGGCATCAATCATTTGTTGCTCAGTATCGTGATCAACCGATGATAATACGTCGTCTAATATTAGGATATTGTGTTTGGCAGCATAGGCCCTGGCCATGGCCAATCGATGTTGTTGCCCACCCGATAATATGACCCCTTTTTCTCCAACCAAGGTGTCCCACTGATTGGGGAAAGCCAAAATGTCAGTGATAACACAGGCACGAGTTGCGGCGGCTTGATGGTCGTTTTTATCCATGGTTGGGTCGCTAAAGGCAATGTTATTGGCGATGCTGGTTGAAAATAAAAACCGGCGTTGGGGCACCACTGAAATCCGATCTCGAAGTGGCTTTACATTCGATTCAGTGACATCTTGCCCATTAAAAAATAAGGTGCCAGGGACGGTGGGTTCAATGAGCGACAATATGCTAGCCAATGTTGTTTTCCCAGCGCCAGATGCCCCAAAAACGCCCAATCGTTGACCCGATTCAACACGAAACGATACGTCCTTAAGAATTGGGTCGGAGTCAGCATCATATGAAAACGTCAGGTGTTTGATTTCAATGGTTGGTGCTTGAGTTAAGTTGGATATGGATGGATGGTTCAGTTGTGGGTGTGGGGAAGTGCTTAGAATATCTTGAACACGATTAAGTGAAGCCAAGCCACGTTGTATAATATTAATAATCCATGATAATGCAGCGGTTGGCCATGCCAATAGCACCAAATAGGAGCTAAAGGCCACCAATTCTCCAATGGTAATGGCTCCTGAAATAACCAATTTTCCGCCAACATACAATAATATAATTTGCCCAATAGACCCAATGGTGGCAATAAATGGAAACATGGTGGATCGAATACTGGCGAGTTTAATTTGAGTCGTTCGATACTGAATGTTATCTCGTTGCATTTCATTAATGATTTGTGATTCAGCCGTAAATGTTTTAATCAAATTCATGTTGGCGACGGATTCTACAAAAAAGTCAGTAATGGTGCCCAGTTGCTCTTGGCTGGCCTTGATGTAGGTATATAATTTCTTTACAAAAAAACGAATCACAAGCAATGCAAAGGGGACGGGAAGTAATACCCAACATGTGAGAACGGGGTGAATGGCCAGCATTTGAATCATGACGAGTGTGTAGATCATGGTGGTATTTACAATGTGCAAAAACCCAAAGGCCGACATGAGTCGTAGGGCTTGAATGTCATTGATCATTCGAGACATGGTGTCTCCAATGGTATGCGTTCTAAAAAAGCTGGGCGGAAGTGTTAACAAATGCGAATGAATGTGTTTTCGTAAGTCATATTCTACATAGCGGCCAGGGTTAAAAATAATAATACGTGATAATGTTCGAACAATCGCTAAGCCAGCAGCCAAGGCAATTAAGCGAATCACCATGGGTTTTAATATTAACCAGCCATTGGCGTTATTGATAGCATCTATAATATGCATAATTTCAATGGGGATCAGGGTGGTAATAAATGTGGTTAATACCAAGGTGAAAAGGCCAATGATGTACCACCTCCAGTATCGCAATGGGTAACGTTTTATGAATGACCACATACCAAGTAGTGTATATTAAATCAAAAGATACACAAGAATGGGATGGCCAGTTTATTTAAAAGATTGCTGAGTTTATGATCATTGAACTACACTGTAACCAAACCCCACAGTTGAAGGAGAGATCATTTGAAAGTAGAAAAAGGAAGGGTGGTCTTCATTCACTATACGGTGAAGAATTCACACGGCGATATCATTGATACATCCATAGGCATTGACCCGTTGGGGTATGTGCATGGGGATAGTACCCTCATCAGGGGGCTTGAAATGGCTCTTGAAGGCCAACAAAAAGGCGATAAACTTAAGATTGATATTGAACCCTCAGATGCCTATGGTGAGTATAGTGAGGCGTTAATAAAAACAGCCCCATTGGCTGAGTTTGAGGATGTGGCATTGGACGTGGGGGAAGATATCGAAATTGAAATTGATACTGATCAAGGCGTTGAATCTGCATTTGCAACAGTGCTAAAAATTGAAAATGATAATGTGGTGTTTGATTTAAATCACCCCTTGGCAGGTCAACCATTGATGGTTGATGTTGAAGTGCTGGATGTTCGAGCCCAAACCCCAGAGGAAGCCGACACAGGGCATATTATGGATCAACCCATTCCTGAATCGCTGTAATTTTTATTAGCCGCTCGGCGGTGCACGTGAGTATCCCTGTACGAAGCGGATGCCAAAGGGTATGCTTTAGTCATGTACTATCAGCGGTATTCAAATGGTGGCAATTACTTCTGGATTTTCTTCCTGATATTTATTGCATTGGGCGGATTTCGCATTCTATTGCTTTTGTTTGGTATTGCCCTTGCATTGTTAATTAATTTTTTTCCGCTAATCATTATGGGTGCATTGGCGTATCGTTTCATTAAAAAAGCCAATAAAAATCATTTTGTAAATTCATCATTAAATTCAAAGTCGAGTGATCATAAACGCTTTGTAGAAATTATGGTGCACATTTTTATTGCAATTGCCAAAGCCGACGGTAAAATTACTCAATCTGAAACCCAAATGATCCGCGAATTTTTTGTTCAGCAATTGAATTTTTCGTCTGCTCAATTGTTGTGGCTGAACGACGTCATGGAAACCGCAAAACAGTCCACCGATAGCATGGAATCGTTGGCCAAAGAGTTTACCAGTCAATTTGGGTACGAGGCGCAACTGATGCTGTTAAATATGGTATACAATGTGGCCTATAGCGACGGTGCTTTTGATTCATCTGAACAGGCCATGATTCAACGACTTGTTTCGTGGTTGCAAATCTCTGAGTTTGATCATGCGAGAATACGCATGGCATTTGAGGCCCAGTTTTCCAACGCATCTTCAGCGGCAAGTATTGACCGGTATTACGCAGTGTTGGGACTCGACAAATCGGCAAATAAACAAGAAATAAAAAAAGTTTATCGAGAATTAACCAAGAAGTATCACCCCGATAAAGTCCATCATTTGGGTGATGAATTCAAAACCCAGGCTGAAAAGAAAATGCAAGAAATTAATCAGGCATATGATGAATTGATGAAGCACGTACCCGCATGAGCCTTACGTCCATAGGCAACTGCATTGATGATAACACGCCGTTTGAATTTATTTCGGTATATTTAACCTGCTTGGGGCAAGGGTTTTCCCTAAGTTGTCCAACCGATACCGAACCTGCAGCATTAACTGAGGCATGGTCAAAAATATTGGCCAAATACCGGCAAGATTTTTCCGATGAATTTTGCAGCATTGTGGCTAAAGAATGGGGGCGTTTGCTTAAAAACTGCGACCCGACTTCGGTTGAATTTGAACAGCAACTGTTGGCTGCCGCTGGCGTTTCTGTTGAGCCACTAGAGCGTCCGGTAGGGCGTCAAAAAAAAACCACACAAGCTGATTTGTCCAAAACAACTGCCGCATCCAATGACCCGTTAACCAACCCGGAAATCTCCGAGTCGTATCGGCAACGGCAGATGGCGGAGGCCGTAACGTTACCAGAGATTCATCGATTGTCTGGCATTTATGAAAAAGCATTTAAATCAAATGACCCGCATCAGTTTTTAACCACCCATCTTACATTTTCAAAATATGGCCAGCCAAAGCCTGTCCCCATGTCGAGTGTTCCACAAACCATTCGGGCAAACTGGGAACGCATCATTGCCGATGAATTTGGAACCATTGCATCAGACAATTTCTTGTTGGCCATAACCAACGACTGGTTTTATTTGGTGAATCAGAAAGGATTGCCCTTGAAACCGCAAGATCATTACGATATCTTAATTGCGTATTTAGCTAAAAATAGCCAGCCCACTACACCAAATAAACCAACATCGTCACCATCATTTTTTAAAAAAATGTTTGGTAAAGACTAACCATAATGTAAGGAGTTTTTAATGAAAAAAATAGCAGTAATTGGTGGGGATGGCACTGGGCCAGAAGTGATTCAAGAGGGACTAAATGCCTTGCGTGCTATTCAAGAACGATTTTCAATTGATCTTGATTTTATTCATATGCCCATTAATGCATCGCGTTATCTAAGCACTGGAGAAACATTGACCCAGGCGGATATTGATCAATTAAATGCCTGTGATGCCATTTATTTAGGCGCTATTGGTCATCCAGATGCGCCGCCAGGCGTGCTTGAGCGAGGTATTTTATTAAAGTTGCGATTTCATTATGATCAGTACATCAATTATCGGCCAGTAAAACTCTACCCCAATGTGCATTCTCCTATTCGAAGCGCCACCCCAGATACCGTTGATTATGTGGTCATTCGAGAAAACACAGGCGGCCTATATACAGGCGAAGGCGAGTTTCTAAACAAGGGGACCACGGATGAGGTGGCCAAGCAGCAGATGGTATATTCCCATCACCAAGTGGCGCGTTGCATTCGATTTGCGTTTGAAACCGTTAGGAAACGGCACCAACAGTCCCCTTGGAAGGGATTGTCAGCGGATCAACTAGCCGAAGGGAAAATTGGGCAACTAACATTGTGCGGAAAAACCAATGTGCTTACCTATGTGTTTGACCTGTGGCAACGTGTATTTGATGAAGTTGCTCTTGATTACCCAGATGTTGTGACAAACTACACCCATGTGGATGCCGTATGTGTGCATATGATTGAATGCCCAAATATATTTGATGTGATAGTAACGTCCAATATGTTTGGGGATATCATCACCGATTTGGCTGCCGTGACCCAAGGGGGCATGGGGGTTGCTGCTAGTGGGAATATTAACCCCAGCGGTCTGTCAATGTTTGAGCCCATTGGTGGCACGGCACCATCGTTTACTGGACTAAACCAAATCAACCCCATGGCGGCGGTTGGTGCTGCCCATATGATGTTGGATCACTTGGGGTTCCCTGATGCAGCAAGATGTTTGGAAGATGCTAAAATTGCCGTTATTCAAAAGATGGATTCCATGTTGGCTGGAAAAATGGGTTTCAAAACATCAGAAATTGGGAATATGATATATGATGAAATATGTCATATGCCTGCTTTATAGCGTTTTTTATTTAATTGGGTGTGCATATGCCCAAGAGGCTACCCTTGATGGTGCGTTGGATTCAATCATCAACATTGATGTGGTGGAAGACAATCAGCTGCAATCCATTGTGCCTGATATTCGAATTCAATCAACGCCTGCAGGCGGTGCAACGGTGGCCAGAATATATTGCAATAACAACAATTTTAATGGGTTTTCCTTAACATTTTCATCCAACCAATTGGGGCGCCTGGTGTTTTTTAAGAATAATGAATACCCGACAACCCTTAAAGATGGGCATTTTATTCATTACACATTGGATCTTCTTCGTGGTGATGAAGGGTCGCTTGGGTTGGACATGCCCCCGGAAATCGAACGTAAAAATTTTTCGTTGGTGCAACCCTATGTGGTGTATTTTAATGATAATATTGCCGAGGCAACCTACGATGCGGAGCTTATTTTGAACATGCATACCGTTAAAAAGTCATCGTTGTTTCATGGGGTTTTTCAGGACACAATTACGGTTACAATTGCTGATTTATAAGAGGGAGTATGGCGTTTAAATATTGGGTGATCATGGTTGGTTTGTGTGGAATGCTTGGGCTCGATGCCTGGGCGGGGACATCGGGAAAAACCGCACCCGCGGGGGAGGTTGAAAATATTTTGGAAATGAATGTGGTTCCTTTTGAGAATTTATCAACAGTGTTGCCTGAATTTAGAAAGTATGACACTCCTGCGGGCGGGGTTATTATTGCTGCATTTACCATAAGCAATAATGATTCCAATGGCTTTCAAATCAGTTTGAAAAGTGAACAGGGTGGCAAGTTGATTCGATTTGTTGATGGTCAATACGTGTCGAATGTAAAAGATGGGGATTTTATTTACTATACATTAAACTTGGAGCGGGGCCCTGGGGGGCAGTTGGGTGGTGAAATGCCGCCAGAAAGTGAACGGAAAAATTTGGACTTGAGTTCTGAGGTATTGGTTCAGTTTGATGACCAACTGGATGTGTCCACCATTGAAGCTGAATTGAACTTGATGATTAATACCAAGGCAAAAGATAGTTTATTTCGGGGGCAATACAAGGATATCATTACATTTGTAATAGCTGATTTATAGTAAATTTGTTATTGTGAAAATATTGGGTTAAAGGGAGAAATTAAATGAAACAAATATTAACATTACTTCTATTGGTGTTCAGCGTGCCGTTGCTTGCATTGCGCGTTGAGTTGTCTAACGATACATTTGCCACCACTGGCCGGGCTGCCAATCGAAACTTGTTTGTTACCAATAACAGTGAAAAAATGATTGCGCTTGAAGTGTATGCTCAATCCAGGCAAGTGGATGCAGTTACTGGTATTGATGAACTTGAGGATATCGAAGATTTTCTAATTTACCCCAATCAGCTGTTGCTTCAGCCTGATGAGCAACAGGTAGTGACACTCACTTGGGTTGGGGCCCAAGAGTTAACCGAAGAGCAAGCGTTTCGAATCATCGTCGAGGAGTTGAACTTGTCATTGGGAGATGATGAAGGGGAGGATGATGATATGACAGTTAAATTAGCCGCATTAACCAAAGTCGTGAAGGCCGCCTATGTGGCACCTGATGGGGCAAAATCCAACGTTGAAGTGTCGAATGTTGAAGTGGTAGAAAACGACGATGATGAAAAAATAATTCGGATCACATTATCGAATTCTGGGACCGCCCATAAAATTTTGAAGCAAACAGAAATTACCTTAACCCCAATGAATGATGGAAAAAAAGTAACTGATGCGGCCAAGGTATATGTTCCCGATGCCCTAAATGGGGTAATTAATATTTTGGCAAAAAGCGATCGGGTGATTGATTTGGATTGGCCTGAGGATATCAGTTCCAGTACCCAAGCCTTTGATGTATCGCTTTAATGCCATTGTTTGTGGGGCCCTTCTTTTTTGTGGGGTCGCTTTTTCAGATGCGAATATCATTCAGGTGCAACATCAACAAATTGATTGGAAAACACAACTGGGCAATGACTATTCGCCGTACAACAAGCGGGGCACCTATTATAAGGCCCTGATTGAATTGAACATGCCATCCCCCATAAGTGGGGATTATTTTATGGGTGTTGCATTGAATGGGGCAGACATGAAACGAACACTCAAAAATGATCAAAATCAGCAGTTGGTGTATTTTTTAACATCAAAAACCAACACTAATTTTTATATGTTGGATTGGCCCGATATTACATCTCAGGAGCAGGTAATTCCCTTTCGTTTAAATGGCGAGACAGTAAAGTACCTGCCCATTTACATTTGGGTAGAGCCTGGTCAATATGTGCCCTCGACATTATTCAAGGGCGACATAGTGCTAAATATTTATCAGGGGAGTATTGATCAAACGGGTCAGCCAGAAATCGTGGGGGGGGGAACCCTTTCATTGGGTGTAAAGGTATCGGATAAAATTGAATTATCAATTGGTTCTGATCAGCCAAATGCACTGTCTGAATTTAAGGTTGGTTTTGAAACATTAAAAAAGGGTGAGATGGTGGCTTATGATGTGTTTGTTTATTCGGTCGATGCTTACGAGTTAACGGTGACATCGAAAGAAAAAGGTCGGTTGGCGCATGAGCTTCCACAGGTAAAAACCAGCATTCCTTACGATATGAGCATTGATCATCAATGGGTTCAATTTGATGAATTTGGTGTGGCAACATTTCGCTTTGAAACAGCTGATATAAACCCAAAGTATCAGCATAAAATCAAAGTGGTGTTGGGGGATGCTCGCCATGCGTTTAAAGGAAAATACTCTGACAGAATCATATTACACGCCAGTAAAACAAACTAGGTGGTCCTTTTTTAGAAAAGTTCAAGTTAGCCTCACGCTAGCCATTGTTGCATCGTTTTTATTTATAGGTAGCATTGTGGTGGTGTGGCAGTACCTCGATATTAAACATCAACTCGAAACACAGGGGGAAGTGTTGGCCTTAAACTTGGGGGTGAATGCAGAGCCATTCATTGTGGATTACGATAAAGATCAGCTGAATCAGTTTTTGGATGGCATGCTTGGCAATCCCTTGGTCTTGTTTTCTGGAATTATTAATACCCGGTTTACGGAGCCCATTATTGATGTGCTAAAAAAGCAGGAATCGGTGGACTTGAAATTTGTAACATCTGTGGTTCGTCAACCGAATTACCGGGAATTAAATCGCCCAAAATCCATGCGGCTTAATATTGAAAATCAGCCCATTCAGCATGTTATTTTTTGCATATCTCCCATTTTTTCTGACTTCCAATTTCCTGACGATGAAACAACCTTGCTTTACAATCAGCCCAAGCATAAGGGGATTATTGGGCACAGTGTCATTGCATATCGAATGCCTTGGGAGCAATTATTCTCTGTGCAGCTCCAATGGGTTATTGTTGTTTTTGTTGTGTTTTCCATTGTGTGTGGGTGGTTGCTTGGGCGGGTTATTGCCAATCATTTTATTCAACGAATTCGGCATATTCATCACGCCATTCAGGGGTATTCATTTGGTGAAGTGGTTCAATTAAATGATACCGGTACCGATGAAATTTCAGATATTGCACAATCCATACAAGGGTTAACTGAATTGGTATCGGTGCAGCTAAATAAAATTGTGCAAACCAACAATTCGCTTGAACAAACTGTTCAAGAACGCTTAGTAGACATTCAGCAATTGAATCATCATATGTCTAAAACCAGCAACACCCAACGGTCATTTTTCGGGCAATCCTTGCAAGAAATCCAGTCATTGGTTCAAATGATGGCCCATTTGCCAATGCCCCAAAAGGATACATTGCAACAGCACTTGGCAATGGTGTTGGAGCGAATGGTTCAAATGGCAAAAAAAAATACGCCGTTCATGGCATTGGGCCCGGTGGAGGTGGTGTCGTTTCCTGATGTTTTAAACGATTTGAATCCCTTGTTTTTGGCATTGTGTCGCCACCATAACAACACATTTACTATGGATGTTTCTAATTGCAGGATTGAATCTGATGCTGTTCAATTACGCCAGGCAATGATTCAATTGGTGCATAATGCATCAAAGTACACAAAAAATGGCACAGTAGCTGTAAACGTATACGCCGATGGAACCAACGCATTTATTGTGGTATCAGATACAGGTGTGGGTATGAGTCAAGACAAACTTAATGATGTTTTAACACAGTTGGATCAAGATGATTTGACCACCATTGATGCGTTTTCAACGTTGGGGTTGGGTTTGGTATTGGTGCATCGTTTTTGCAGAAATATCAATGCCAAACTCATTTGCAGCTCCGAAAAGTTAGCAGGGACACGCATTGAAATTATTCACCCATTAACGGCCAAGGCTCAACACGCCTTGTCTGGCATGGCAATGTGTTTATCCAACGACCCAACCAAAATAGTTGATATTAAAATGATCATTCAATCCATTCCCGGGTGGGATTGCGACACATTCTTTGATGGGGCATCTTTCGATGCCAATGCCCCGGGCCTTGTGGTTGTTGATGCCAGTGCCCTTAACGATGAATTGCCCAGGCTTGATCAACTCAAGCAGGCATTTCCTGGGGTAACTATTATTGTGTTTTATGAATCGTCATTCATTGTTGTAGCCCATATCGCAGAAAAGCAGGTGGATTCGCTATCCAAAGCAATAGGGCAACTGTATCAAGATAACGCCAGCGCATTGGTTGCTGTAGGTAAATTTGAAGGGAGCTTCATCGAAAAGGTGTCAAAAGCTGTTGGTGCTCCAATATCCACGCAATACAATTATCGAGTGCATTCTCCCATAAAAATTGTGCTGGAATCTGCGTATCACATGAGCAGCCGATCAACCAATAGTGTGTTGGTGTACAACGATAATACATCTTTAATTGAGCTAATTCAAACCAAGGGGTGGCCCTTGGCGCAGTTGCCCACATTGCAAACATTTGCTGTGCCCAACAGCTAGCAAAAATGTTGCTTCATTTGGGTGACGTAGTGTTGGGCTTTCTCAACGGATGATGATTCTGCATAAATTCGAATCAGAGGTTCAGTCCCAGATGGGCGGCAAAGTATCCAGTCTGAATTTGAAAACGTAATTTTTAAGCCATCATTTTTGTTGATGCCATCCACGGACTCACCAAAAATATCATCAAATGACACTTGGTGATCCAATAGTTGATTTAAGGTGATTTTAGATGATGGCAATGCATCTTCTACAAAGAAAAACGGGCGGTGAACAGCATCGATTTCAGCAGAACATTGGGCCAGGCTTTTTTTTGTTTTTTGCATAATTGCTAGAATAAGTAAAATGGGTAAAAATCCACATTTATCAAGGGTATGGAATGATACAGAAAACCCACCAGATGATTCAACCGCGAGGCATAATTTATGTTGGGATTTGGCTTGTTTTAACAATTGACTGAAATATTTGAAGCCAATCTTGGTTTCCTTAAAGTCAATGCCATGCAGGTTGCAAATCGAACGTACAAGCGATGAATTTGCCAGTGTTGATGCAATGCTTGTTACTGGAATGGCATTGTCTATGCAGTAGCTGGCTACAATGGCAGTAATTTTTTCAGGAGACACGTGGTTTCCGTTTTCATCCACCAATACATGTCGATCAGCATCTGGGTCATTGGCAAATCCAACACAGGCGCTTGCCTTACAATCTGCTTTTAATTCACTTAAGTTTTTTTGGTTGGTGGGGTCGGGCAATTCAAAATTAAAATCAGCAGATGGGGCATCGTTTTTCCATTGAATCGTGCCACTCGCGTGTTGGGTAATTATTCGCCAAATATCAATGGCGGCCCCGCATTTCGGGTCGATGATATGGGTGCCAGAAAACGATGGGAATGTTAGATTGAAATGGTTGTGCAATACATGGCTTAAATGATCAACAAAGCCATTGTGAACATTTATTTTGGTCACATGCTTCATCAGGGGCGTGTGTTTTTTGTTTAATGTGGCTACTTCAAACATGGCATTTGCTTCTGTTTGTATCCATTGGGTCATATCGGGGCTGGCTGGGGCACCATTCGCATCGTTAATTTTAATGCCGTTGTAGTTTGGGGGGTTGTGGGACGCGGTTAAAATTACCCCGCAGTTATAAGAGAATGCGTGAACAGCCCAAGATATAGCAGGTGTTGGGGTGGGGGTGTCACAAACGTCCACGGCGACGCCTTGGCTAAGCAACGTTTGGGCAACGGCATGGGTGTAGGAGCCTTCTTCTAAATGAACAGAATTTCCAGTTCGTGTGTCATACCCCAATAAAATACGTGGCGATTTAATTTTTCGTTCTTTTTTTAAATAGTTGGCAATTGCCAATGAAATAGCAACCAAATGCTGAATGGTGAATGTTGCCCCTATAATGCCCCTGTGCCCAGATGTTCCAAATTGAATGTGTGCCATAGATACTCCAAGACGGTTGATTTATTTGCCGATTTTTATCTCATTTATATTAGGTGCATTGGTGTTATTTGTCACTTGGTTGTAATGAGCATGGCCCTTGTTTCAAAATGGTTAATAAAAACCCAACCCAACCAGCAATAAAGCATAGTCCTCCAAGGGGGGTAATGGCACCAATCCATGATATCGATGTTAACGCAATGGCGAACAGGCTGCCGGAAAATAAGACGGTCCCAACAGCAAAGCACCAGCTTGGCCACAGGGTGTTATGAGCATGTATTTTCACCCATAATACGTAACAAATGCCCCCAATGGCATGCCACATCATGTAACGCACCCCTGTTTGAAAAATACCAATGGCCGTTTCAGATAAAACATCTTTAAGCCCATGGGCGGCAAATGCACCGAGAAGCACGGCACAGCCTGAAAAAATAACATGGGTTGCAAGCATTTTGGCGGCATTAACGTGCATGTGTGTTTTAAGCGGCATATTGGGTGTAGTTTACCAGATGTTACTCCGGTCACAAAATAGTGGCATTTAATTCACTATTTTTGAGGATACTGATGTTTTACTGTCCTATATCCTTCACCAACCAAAGGGTAGGACAAACCGTAAATAACCTGTTCGAAGTGTTCAGAGTCCCTGAGCGTGTTTTTATACAGTAAACCCAAGCATCTGTATAAAAATCGTGGTACCGAGGACAGGACTTGAACCTGCACACCAAAAATAGGCACTAGCCCCTCAAGCTGGACAAGTAAAATCCTTAAACCCGGCAAAAAGTTTAATTACCCCTTATTTTAAGCGTGATTTTGCGATTTGTCACTTTTAATATTTTCAAAAACCCAGGTAAAAATTTATATGCTTTATCACATTTTGTATACAATTCGTATACAATTACAGCTTCCCCTCGATGGCTTTCTTAAGTACCTGTACACCCTTTTTAACATAACTTCTATGGGTTGTTTGAATATTGCGGTGGCGAAGTAATCCGGCAACAACAGATAACTCTACTCCCTCATCAGAAAGAATGGTTGCGGTTGAAGTGCGAAACATCTTGGGATGAATTTCCATTCCTACATATGCTTTCAGCACCTCTAAAATCTTCTTTTTGTGTTTTGAAAAATTGCTCGATAGGCCTAAATTGTGGGTCTCTTTAATTGATGAATAAATCTGATTTATCTTTCCGCTCTTATGCAGAACACCCTGTTTTTTGAGTTGCTTCCAAATCTCTTCAGACTGGCTTTTTGAAATGCCTTCAATGGATGCAAAGGTTGTTGTTTCAACTGGTTTTCTTAAATAAAAGATCAGCCTTTTAATAGCGCTATTGGCATATACAGATTTCCTAAAGGGTGATACATATTCATCAGTTCGATTTTTATAAGCCTCGAGAAGAATTTCTTTTATGCTGCGCACTAATGGGATATATCCACCGGGTTTGTTTTCATCTTTTGATCTAATAAAAATCCAATCCTCATCAAAATTAATGTCCTCCCATTTAATTCTTGCAACCTCACTGGCTCTTACAGAGGTGTATTTCATAAAGTTAAGATACAAATACAAATCTTTTCGGAGAATAGCGCTATACTCCTTCGATGCAGCGATCAAAGTTTCCAAGTCAGCTTTGTTGAAGGTTGGTGTAGGGTTTTCTGTCCCTCCCACCGGCAACCTTTTAATTTTAGGACACTCAAACCAGTCCAGCTCTTCTTCCATATACTCTAATATTTTTTTGAGCTCTGTAAGGTGTTTGTTAACGGTTGTATTGGTGTGATCATACTTTTTCCGAAAGGCAATTTTTAACTTTTCAATATCTTTTCGGCGCAATTCTTTTAGGTGGAGGTGCCCAATCATTTTAATGACCTTTTTGCTATTGATAATATAGGTTTCAAAAGTACCCTCTGTAATTTCTGTTCCAATTTTAGTTTCGTAATATTCGGTAAAGTCCTTCCAGGCGTCTTTCAGTGTAAGGTTTTGATCATGTGATGATTCTCTTTGGATTCCTGAGTTGTATTCAGACAGTCTTTTTTCCGCTTGAGTTTTGGTGACATAGCCCAAGCTTTCAACATACTTTCGTTTCCCATCAGGAAGATTTTTAATAATAAACCAGCGGTATTTTCCCTTATATGGGTTTTTAATTAACCGGTACATATGGTTTTCCGCAGCCCAGCTTCACAATAGAGACCTGGCCATAGGCCGTGTGGCTTGGAAAGGAGGTGAAAGTATGGGGAAGACAACAAGGGGAAAAGGCAAAAAGCCTGTTCTTGAAAGCAGAGACTTTTTGAAGCTGGTAGCGCTGTTAAGAAAACGCGTTTTTGAGCGCATTATTTCAAAAGACCCAAAATAAGGTCTAGTTTTTCAGGCTTGGCCCCAATTGTTTCAAGTAACTCAAACAAGGTTTTTTGTTTTTCGGAGGGGAGGTCGAGAATGACGGACATGGCTTTAAGGCAGGAGGGGTTCGCCAAAACTTTTAAGGTGTTTTCATCTTGTAAAACGGAGGCATTTTCCTTTAAAAACCCTTCGATCACATCTTCATGCTCAGCCAGATCTAGATAATGGTATTTAGAATCCCCTTTCAGTGAATGTTTTGATAGTTTTTTAATCCAGAGCAGCACTTCGACATGCCGATCCAATAAAGAGGCTTCAAACCACGTATTCACAAACCGGTAGGTTTCAGCCTCATTAAGGTTGAGGACCTCAACCAGTTTTTTAATCTTATTCAAAGGAAAGAGTGTGCGCCCAGCTAAGTTGTCTGTCATCTGCTGCAATTGAGAATCAACCAGCTCAGCCAACCGGGTTAGATTGAGGTAGCTATCTCGTTTTAACTTAACTTCAACGTGCTTTGTAAGCAGCTCGCCATATCTTTTTTTTCTGTCTGATCGGTCAATGTTTTTGCTCATAACACCTATATTAATAGCATTGTACGCTCAAAAGTTCAAATCAATTTTATAAAACCAAATTGAGAAATAGCGCGCTTGAAAACTACGTTATACTGATGTAATATTTTGGATATGGGAGTTTCATTCAGATTTCGTCATAAAGAGTTCAATCAACTGGTAAAGCGTGTGGGTATCGGGTACGAGCGGATGGCTCGGGACATATTACGTCGATATGATGTAGTTATCACATCCATGACGCTCAGGCTGTATTGCGGAGCAGAAAAGCGGAAGGTCAACACGCCGCATATTGATAAATTAGCGATATTGTCACGGTATTTCACAGAAAAACTAAACGAGCCTGTTAAGATCGATGATTTTTTTGAACTTGATGATACACCACATAAACGTTATGAATGACAGAGGCTATCTATGAGCATCGATGAACTCATTGCTCAGACCGTAGCTGAAGAAACACAAGGCTTGCGCCGGGATATTGATAGGAGGTTGGCAGAAATTACAAAACTATTTCAATCTTTGAAGCCTGAAAGGAACCCAAATGAACGACTGAAGCTGCACGCGGCTTCGAAAGAATATGGGATTCCGCTTGAGCTTCTCAGAAAAGCTGCCAAGGAAGGCTATATTTCTTCCGAACCGCAATGTCCGGGCAACGACAATCTTTTTTTGTTTAAACGCAAAGACCTTGATGCCTTCGATCTTAATAGTCTGTTAGGGTTGCCGCCCAAACGGAGCAGGAGGTGATGCGCATTCAAATCAATGGTTAAAGCATTCAACAATTAAAACAAAGGAGAAAAAACATGAATCAAAGTACAAGTGTTATGAATCTTGAAAAGCCGATTGAAGTTGTTCCTTCCGAACCGATGGCTTTGGAGCAGGGACTGGAACATGCAATTGCGTTGGCGGATAAACAGGTCAAGCTGTTGGGAAAGGTGCTTGAAATCGCGGTCAGGCGCACAAATGAGCGTGACTGGGTGGATCAGCAAGACCATCCATACCTAACCGGGAGCGGGGCTGAAAAGCTGATGCCCTTATTCGGAGTGAGCTTAAGGGATATGAGCTATGAAAAACTCATGTCCAGCGATGATAAGGGACAGTACTACATATACCAGTACAAAGGCCAGTTCAGTTGGCGGGGCGGATCCATTATTGCCGTAGGGACCTGTTCATCCCGGGACAAGTTTTTTGCTTGGAACAGTGCGGACCAAAGCTATAAGCCGGATTCTCAGATTGATGAAACCAACATCATGAAGGCAGCATACACCAACATGCTGTGTAACGGTGTGACCCGGTTGCTCGGTATTCGGAATTTGACCTGGGATATGCTGAAACAAAGCGGTGTAGACAAAACCAAAGTATCCAGGGTTGAGTATAAAAACACAAAAGCCAATAACCCAGATGAGCTGAATATGCGAAAGGAAATCTATGAAAAGCTGATGGAGATTTCCGGCATGGATCAGGCAAGCGCGGTTGCAAAGCTGAAAGAGCTGACCGGTTTTCAAGGTAAAGACGGTTGGGTTGCCGGCGTAGAGTCTACAAAAGATCTCAAAGGTAAACGGTTGGAGATTGCGCACAGTAAGGCCTTAAAAGCCTATGAGCAGTTTCAAAGTGAGATGAGGGCAGATCAATGAGTCCTGAATTTCCAAATATCCCCGGCATTATGGATGAACATAAAAAATCCAAGATTGAGATTTGGCCGGTTCGGTCTAATCGAGCCTCCCAAATGGGAGATTCATGCTTAAGAAAACTGGTCTATTATCGGACCGCTTGGAAAAAAATGCTGCCGCATTCTGTGGACCTTCAGTATATTTTTGATGAGGGAAACGAACAGGAAACCAGCCTGACGATTGAACTGCAGGAGGCGTTGCGCAAAAAAAACATGCAGTTTATCGGTCAGCAGCAGGCCATCCAAATAAAGGGTACGGATATCAGCGGCCGGATAGACGGGAAGATAGTATACAAAAACCAATATTTCCCGACCGATATCAAGAGCTGTAACCCGAATGTTTGGGACAGTTTGAGAGAAGGTCATCCTGAAGACTTTGATAAATATTCCTGGACAAAAAAATACCCGGCCCAGCTGCTCATCTACATGTATGCAGACAGCCTGGAAGGCGGGATGTTTCTTTTGAAAAACAAATCCACCGGCAAACTCAAGCAATTCAATTTGGTGTTGAGCGATTGGCTGGGTTATGTGGAAGAACTGCTTCAAAAGGACGCACAGATCCGAACCCATATGAATAAGGGAACACTGCCGGAAAAACTGGACGATCCGGAGATTTGCAAGGATTGTCCGTTCGAGCATATCTGCGGGCCCAATCTAGCATATGAGGGCATCGAGTTTGAGGATAATCCGGAGCTTGAGGAAAAGCTGCGTCGCATAACTGAACTCAAGCCGATTGCAGCTGAGTACAGCAAGCTGGACAGTCAAATCAAACCGATGGTGAAAGGGAAATCCTTTAACTGCGGTGACTTTTTGATTGAAGGTAAATGGGTAACCAAACGGATGCCGGCAAGAGAAGCAAGTGAATCAACGTACTGGCAGAAGTCCATCACGATGGTATCGGGAGGAAACGGTAATGGCCGTAACAGTTGAAAAAAGAGTGGGTGAAATAAATAAAAATTCCGCGAAGAATCTCATAATCTCACCCGCTTTAAATACTATCACCAAGGGAGTGTTTGAAGCAATGATACGACAAATTTTAGTCATGGGTTCCGAATGGAACGCTGAAAGGATCCGAAAACAGTATGAAAAAAATGATGTACAGCGGTTTGAACAGTTTTGGGAAGTCATGGAGTATCTCCAAGAGAACGGTGAAACCGTGGATGCCGTCTTTTTTACAGAGCGGGTTCGGCATTTCGCCTTTGAGGACATCACATTTATGATCCGTATGGCCTATCCGAAAATCAAGGTGCATATAGAGGCAGCGTAGTCGTATGACAGAAAGGAGACCGAAGCGTTATGGCTAGAAATAGAATGATCAAACCTGAAGCATTTTCAGATGCAAAGCTGTCTTCGGTCTCCCGGGACGCACGATACACCTTTATCGGTATGTGGGTGTTTTCGGATGATTTCGGTGTTGTTAAAGGCAATGTGCGCTGGCTGATTTCTCAGGTCTATGAAGAGGATGAAACCGTAACGCAGGAGCTGATGCAGGAGTGGCTTTTTGAGCTGGTAGATAAGCAGTTCCTGATTCCTTTTGAATCAGACGGCAAGAAATATTATCACATTAGAAATTGGCACAAGCATCAAAAGGTCGATCACCCGTCTGAAAAGCACCGTAACCCCAAACCGCCGAAAAGTGATGCGTCATGCTCACGAGAGTCTCGCGACGGTCTCGATACAGATTCGAAACAAACCCATTCGCGAGAGTCTCGCGAGACTTTCACGAGGGTCTCAGAAGGTTCAACCGAGACACTCGCGTATCAATTAGAAAGAGAAAGAGAATTAGAAACAGAATTAGAAAAGTCTCATGTCGAAACGCCGGGGGGCGTTTCGGGACCGCCCTCTGAGGATGTATCTAAAATTCAATTGCTTTGGAATCAGTTTGCCGAAGAGACCGGTCTTCCCGCAGTGATTAAGCTCAATCAGACGCGAATAAGCTCGATTAGGCAGCGGGCGCGGGAAAAAGAATTTGACCTGGACCGAATACTGAAAAAGATCCGGGGATCGCCTTTTCTGCTAGGAAAAAAAGGAAACTGGCGTGCCGATTTTGACTTCGTGTTTTGTTCAAAATCGAATTATCTCAAAATTCTTGAGGGCAGTTACGACGGACAGTCGGCATCAAAAAAAGTATCCGAGCAGATGAAAAATTTTTTAGAACGGCATAGAGAGGAGGCGTGACGATGAAAAAGATGAATTTAGCTCAGCTGATAGCGATTTTATTCAAGGCTTTTGAAAAAGAGGCGGATGAAGACTTGGCGGAGCTCTACTATCAGCGCTTGAAAAATCACGACCCCGAACGAATTGAAAAGCGAATTCTGGAGCTGATAGATACATCTAAATTCTTCCCCCGAATCGGTGAGATCCTTGACTATTCATCCAGGCAGGAATCAGCAGATGAAATCAAGTTTTTGGCTCGGTTCAGAAAGCAATCGGGCGCCTCCTATGACAAGATGGATGATGATGTGTATACGGTAAAAAAGTATATTGGCCCGCGGATTGTAGAAGATGCCTATGTGAAAGATTGGCCGTGGATCGAAAAAAAGGCCTTAAAAATCTATCACGCTGTTAAAAGCAGGCATATTGAACTTTTGGAAAGCCCGCACAAAGAGCAAGCACCTGCTCTGCCCAGCCCTGAGCAGCCGATTTCACGGTTACCCAGTTTTGGGGAAGCTCTGTTAATGGGCCGAAGCCCGAATGGAAACAAACATGGCATATCAGAAAAATAAACTGAAACTGCCGCTGTCCAACGACAACTATAAATTCTGTTCAACGACAATTAGAAATACCGGATAGAGGGCACAGTCGATGGGGTCAATACCCCCCGGGGGGTATTGAAAAATCACACATAGTTTAGGCGACACCTCCAGATTTGGCAGAGATCATACGAAAACTGGGGATATTAAGCTCAAGAATAATGGAGTGATGAACGAGTCGATCGACGGCAGCGGCGGCGGTGATGGCACTTTTGAAAATGGTATCCCACTGGGAGAAAGGCAAATTGCTGCTAATCATGACAGAAGCCTGTTCATACCGGTCAGCCAACAGGGTGAATAAGACTTCCATTTCTTCTCTGGATTGCTGAACGTACCCGATATCATCAATGAGGATGGCATCGAACTTGGCAAAGCGCTTCAATATTTTGGCTAACTCCAGGTTCTTTTTAGCGATGAGCAATTCCTGCACCAACAAATCACATCGGCTAAACAATACCCGTTTTCCCCGACGGATTAATTCGTGCGCGATAGCGCACAGGAGATGCGTTTTGCCAGTACCAGGTGAGCCAAACACCAGAATATTTTCAGTATGGTCCAGAAACACACCCTCGGTGAGCGTGGATATCTGTTGACGAACTTTTTGAGGCAAGCGTTTCAAATCAAGATTTGCGAGTGTTTTTTCAAGGGGAAGTTTGGATTCTCTGAGGAACCGCTGAACTTTGTTTTGAGTTCGCTGTTCGTATTCTTCTCGCAACATAATCAACAGAAACTGCTCATAACTTAAAGATTCCTGAACAGCCTCTTTAGCAATCATTTCATAGTTGGCTCGAATAGTGGGTAACCGGAACTCTTTCAAATAATGAGTTAATTCATCAGTAACCGTCACGATACGGCTCCAATGAGTTGGTCGTAATGCTGCAAGCGTACGTCCTGGATATGCACCACTTTGGGATCTGGCAATTGGATAGAGTCGCATAGTAGCGCTTCCACATTATCTGCAGACATAGGCTCAGACTCCGTTAACAGCCATTCAATAGCGTGTGTCACCGCCGATTCGGAATTCGTTGCCGCCAGATACAAAATCTCCAAGTATTCCCGAGTGGCTTTTGTTGAGTTATGATAGTCGAGCCAATCATACGCTTTTCGGAACCAGCTGTTTGGAAACAAACTGTCTTTGTATTGGTAATTCTCGAACGCGCCAGGCTTTCTAACCAGGCTATGAATGATGTGGTGGTACTGGATACGATGCTTGTTTCGTCCACGTAATCGGGAAAATCGATCCACACATTTTTGGGCCGCCCACAGTTCAATGGTATCAGCACCTACACCCACACGCACTTTTTCGCCGATAAGCCGGCTATGGACAGAGTATGTATTTTTTTCAATACGCAGTGTACTGGCTGGTGAGACGCGTTTATCCAGCCATTTTGTTTGATCCAATCGTCCTCCTGGCAACTCACGCATTACGGAAAGTTCGTCACTCAATCGATCGCGCCGGGCCATATTGCGTTGCCGAACGATCTTTTGTAGAAAGTCATCATACGCTTCACGACTGGCAAATTCCCGACTTCCTCGAAGCAATAGTGCTTGTTCAACAGCTCGTTTGAGCCCACGATGGGACTGCTCAACATCCCCATTCTCTTGTGGCTTGCCCACCTGTATTTTCTTGCCTTCAAGTCTGTAATGTCGTAGCAGCGCACTATACCGATCCGTGAATTCATCCGGATGTTCTAGCTTCTGTACGGCCGCTGATAGTTGATCTGTTTGATGGCTTTTGGGTACGGATCCCAAACTCCATAAGGCATTCTGCATCCCATCGCTCAGAGACTCAAAGCTTTCTGAATAACAGATGCTAACCGATTCCCAATTCGAATACGTCAGCACAAAATGGAATACCATGTGATCGAATGTCGCTCCGGAAATTGTCACTTTCAAACTGTTCATTTCCGTAAAATCCGATTGGGCTTTCTCTCCAGGCTTGTGGATCTGGCAAAAGATCACCTCTTTCTCCGGCCCTTTTTCCAATCGCCATGCCTTCATTTGCCTCTGCAACGTCCTCAATTGACCTTCTTGATACCGACCCGGATTCTTCCGGTTTAGGTACTCAAATATCGTTTTTGACTCCAATCCGGCATTGCTTTCCAAAAAATCGTTGATCTCATCCCAATCTTGCCCAAATGGATTGGATCGCGTCTGCCAGTTTCGAGCCACCTTCATCTCGCTGGGCGTTTGCCCCAGTCGTCGATATTTCCTAGCGGTCTTTTCTGTCATTCCTGCCTTATCGGCGGCTTGGTATAACGGCTTTGTTTGACTCATTTTTATCATCCTCCGGTATTGTTCGTCCGTAATCACTTCGGGCACCTCCTTTTCGAGGTTCCAGGTGTATCACATTCGCTCCTCTATCCGGTATTTCTAATTGTCGTTAGCCCGTAGTTTATATTGTCGTTGAACATGCCGCCAAAAAAGCAGCCTTTGCTCAATATTACCCTTCAGTGCGCGCCAAAGCAGAACCGCTACAGCCGAAACCGATCACTTGTACGGCGCTTCATCCAATGGATCAGAGAACGATTGGGGCCTTAACCGGCATGATCTTTGCCGGCCTGAATTTCAAGGAAGCGCAGGTTGCTTTCCTGTAAGGCATCCATTTTTCGTTTGAGCTCGTTCATGTCCTTTTGCATACATTCAGTAAAGGGCTGAAGCGTGAGTTCCAACTGTTTGATGGAGACAAATTTATCGTACATTTCCCCCTTTGAATAATACTCTTTTTTGAGCTGTGCCCTTTCAATGTAGTCTGCCAAAACGTCTTCCTTAAATTTCCGCTTAAATCCTGAGTAAAAGAACCCCCAAACAGTTACAAGGCTACCGATATTCACGAAAAGAAAAAGACCGATAATATACCATTGCAGTTGTGTCATTTTTCTTCGTCTCTAACGATGAGCTTGGCTTTATCAAAGGCGGTGTTGAATATAGTCTGAATCTCATTGATTCTGTTCACAACCAGTGTTTCCAGATTCATACCGGTTTTAGGCAGTTTGTGTTTGACCGGATCAAGGAGCTTGTTGTCAAAAAAACGGATACCTTTGACCATCCCGTCAGCAAAGAGCTCTGCTTTATGCCGCAGGCGTATAAAGAACCGGTCCGGGTCCATTCTTTTTAAATAAGCGTCAACGGCTTTGTCGATTCCCTTATAAAGCGCAAAGACAACCGAACCGCCGCCGATGAGGGCTCCCATGATGCTGCCGACGGGGTTTTGGGTGAAATTGATAAGATCTGATACGGTGTTAATGATGTCCATTTTTTAGCTCCTGTTTTTTTGGTTTTGGTATAACCCACAACTTATTGCTTTGGGTCCATTCAATAGATAGATGTGTCCAAGTGGGGGTATCTGCTTCGATTGCAGTTAGTCCCAACGGTTTGAATACAGTTTCATAATTCGTTTTGATATCTGCTTGAACTTCGGGTGCTGACATACCTGAGACCTTGATATCAATACATAGGCCCATTTTATGTCGCGATAAAAAAGACCCTGTTTTGCAGTCGGGGGGTCTGTATCCAGAGTAGTTGTAGAGATACATTCCTTTTGTGTGCCACTTCCAATTGTTAATAACCACTGATTTTTTGTATCTGTTTCGAATGCCTTGTGCAAGAAACATGATTTGGGGGTTTATAAACAAGGTAGACCTTTCTTTCCAGTGGTGCCATATTTCACTTGGAACGAACTCTTCCACACTAAAATTGTTTATTTCTTTAATTTTCATATATCAATACCTTGTTTTCTTAGCAGGTACAGTTGGCTATTAATTTCCTCAGGATATGGGTGTGTCGGAAATGGTGTGGTAGTGGGGTTTTCTGTTTTATTTACAAACTTTCTGAGTTCAACTTTGTAAGCTTCATAGTCAGATTTTTTTTGACTGTCTATAAAATGTGATGTGTAGTCAATGGCTTGCAGGATGTATAGGGCTTTTTCCATCAGGTCTTCTTTGATAAGATCTAAATTTAGACTGAATTTACTTCCATCCCGTTCTTTTTGTTTGTTTTCTAAGTAACCACCTTCGATTTCGGTTAATGTATAGCCCTTTTCCCCCTCTTTGGAATCAATATATTCAAAAAGATGCTTAGTTCTATATTTTTCTGTGGGTTTAAAAGCTCTTGGTGTGCTTTTCAACCATTCTTCCTCTTTTCCGAAAAAATCATAATATTTATAAACGTAATTTTTCATTTAATGTCTCCTTACACAATAATGTTTAGGTCAAATACGGTTTTTCTATAGGTGTTTCCCGCGATTGTCCCATTTAACCTCATGTAGCCTGGATGGTTACCGCCAATATCAAAAACAATATCTTGTGCATATAGCATATTGGCATCGTGAGGAACGGTGGGCGTGATGTTGTAATATGTTCTTGTATTAAAATAGTGAGGAGGTAATCCTATTCCGTGATTTATATAATGCGTTAGATTTGCAGGAACATTTACGTGTCCACTATGAACAAATGGTGGATTTCCAGCTCTTTTATCTTTGTTTTTTCCGTAAACATCGATACTCAATGAATTGCTTGTTGGTGACCTGAAATCTGTTACATTAGCAAATCTTTGCCATTTTGGTGTCGCTATAAGATGGTCATCTTCTACCCTGTTGCCTTTTTCGAATAATACTCCTTCAAAAGCCAGTGCATTTCCATGATTATTTGTTATTCTAAAAACCTTATTACTTAAATTGCCATCTCTTACTGAGTCGTAAATCAATATCAAATCAGATCCAAACGTTGTGTCTAAAACACCCAGTCCTAGATATTTTGTTTGTGTTCCATCTAGAGTAAATTTGACCTCGCCTCTATTTGTATCATGACTACATAAATAGTAAATTGCACGCAAATCAGGTCCAATATCCGGAGTCGTGATTTCTGTATATTCTCCGTTTGTTGTATTTACTTTTTGTCTTCTATTATGAGCTCCAGGTGTATCTCCTGTGGACCAAGTTGTGCCATTATCACTCCATCTTGAGTCATCTGAATAGGCGATGTCAGGCTCTCCAAGTATTACTGCTCTGCCAAGAGTGCTAGGGTCGTTAAACGCTTTCCATCCAACACCATTCAATGTTAAAAACTGACCAGCTGCACCAGATGTTTTTTGAACTTTTACTTTATGCCAACCTTGTCTCAAAGTTGGTTTGCTTAACCTTATCCATACACCTTGTGCTGTAGTTGTGTTGTACGGAGTTAAAGTATTTACTGCAACATCATCCTGTGTGTCGTCTATGGTGATAGTTGCAACTATATTTGTATCAGTTGTCCAAGGAATATTTATGTAAGCAATAGTGCCATAAAAAATATATTCAAAGTAAGCGTTTTGGCTATCTGTTCTAGTGAGCGAACTATTCCAAACTACAGACAACTCTTCAACCAATTTATTCATTGTTGCTGCATTCCAATAAATAGATCCTACAGGCACGTCATTAACTGATGTTGCGCTACCACCCAAAGCTGTATCAAGACCGTAATGATAGACTGGCTTTTGTATCATATGAGTAACGTAGGTAAAATAACTTATAGGTAATCCTGTTGAGTCTGGTTCAATTACCGTAATTTTTAGAGACCACCATTGAGGATTTAAGCCAACATAGAGGTGGAATACATGATTGTTCATGGTTGTTTCTGATAGTATTCTTCGTGTTGTTTTATTTGTATATGTTCCTACTATGCCATTTACAACGGGAGCAATTTCAGCTTGGAATGAGCCTCTGTTAGTTGTGTTTGTTTTATAAGCAATAGAACAGGCAACACCGTAAAATATTAACTCGGCGGTATCTCCGGCTGTTGATGACTCTCTGTAATCACCATATTTTGCTTGAGAGGTTGTCGAAGTAGCCCAAGAACCTGTATAAACAACTTCAGGACTTTTTGCCGGAACAGCAATAGTTTCCACTGTATCAATTCTAAGTTTATCTTGGTCTACGCCTCCTTTAAACTTTGTGCCAAAAGGAACTCTCTGAGGAATGTTTTGGTTATCGTTTCCTGTTGGTTCCGAATCCTCTTTTGTATTGATGGATGCATTTGTTCTATAAACATCGTTTGATTCAAACGAAGATTCCAATCGAACATCTTCAATATCTGTCTGTTCAGGAGTATTTAGTGTTGCCTTTCTTAAAACATAACAAAGCCCTTCTTTTCCTATTGGTATGGCAGGTTTGGTCGGGATAGCTGCCGGTGTACCAGTTTCAAATGATATCAATCCGGTTTCCGTATCTAAGTATATTAAATCGTATCTTGGATTTGAGTTATCAGCATTTGTGAGTGTAATTATGGTGTTGGAGGTTACTGAGGATCTAAATATTTTTCCTTGCTGACCAATAAAAATAGCCTTATCAAAGTCGTTTATGACAACTTCGTTGGCATTTCCGTTTGTAGAAGCCTGCCATTCGGCCCCATTTTTTCTGGTGATATAACCTGGTGTTAAGTTTATTGCTACGTCATCAGCTTCTTTAAATCGATCATTAGTTGAATTCAAGAAAGATAAGTTTTCATCCGTAATACTTTCAAGGTACGCAGTCCATTCAGTTATCGATTTCAGCAGAAAATTGAGTTCCTGCCGATTGGGTTTTTCGGGCAGCCCGCCGGGTGCAACAAATCCCGTTGTTTTCCGCGCTGTGGGCTCTGATATGTCGGAACCGGTTGCAGCCGTTGCGAATTCTGGTTTATTTATTGTTGGTTTAATGGCCATAAGATCTCCTTAAATAATCTCCGATAAGTGTCCGCCTAAACTGGGGGTAGCAATATCGCTGAGTCCTTCACCATCGGCATCTTCATCAAACACAAGGAAAGGTGCGGTACTGATCAAGGCCTGCACTTCAACACCGGCAGGTTTGGCACTGTCTAAACTCAACCTGATTTCCGACACATCCCCGATAGGATTGGGATTAATGGCAAACATGACAACAGATGCCGGATATATTTCTAAATATTGGATGGACTCAGCCTGCATCAGGATTTTGTAGATATTAATCAGGTCTTCCGGCGTGCCTTCGGATATGTTTTGGGAGACTTTGTTCAGCAGTTTGATTCTGTACACATCATCAGAAAGTCCGTTTCTTTGTAAGTTGAGAATTGTTCCTATCCGGTCCAGTTGTTGACCGGATGATGTTGTAAGAGAGCGCTGGTTCAGCAGATCAAAAAAAACAGTTTCAAGCCCCTGGATTTGATCACTTCCGGTACGGATAATCGCTTCAATCAAGGCAGCACCTTTGTATTGCGTAATGAGCCGTCTGAGTGCCTGTGTCTGATGGTCTGTTATTTGGTTTAGACTCATGAGTTTACACTAATCCTTGAACTGTCGAAGCGGGCAATATCTGAGATCGCCATTGGCAGATTATCTGACTGTGTGGGTGAAGGAGAACGACCTACAAAAATATCAATATCCAAAACACCCGGCACTGTATTAACGGGGGTAAATAATTGAGTAACAATCACGTCCTGTCCGATAGAAAAATCTTGAACAAAATCAAGCAGAGCCGCTTCAATCAACTGGTCTCCGTTTTGCGGATAAAGCGGGCCTTCTGATGCATCGGTATTCCCTAGAACGGTAACATCAATATAAATATCTTTACTGTTCGCACGTGAAAATTTTATGGTTTGTGTCAGACCCTGAGAGTCAACAACCTGCCTTGAGATAGACCCTACAGTTTCTATGCCTGCAGGTTTGGATTTGAATATAGATTCTGCCAATAGCTGCTCATCACCGCCCAAAACAAAGGCTTGAAAGCTTTTCGGCGGCCGGCCTTCACCGTCAGTCGTCAAAGTAGAATTTTCAACAACAATAGCTTGGACCACATCAGGCACAGCCAAGATTTCATTTCGAATGCCTTCAATCGCTGCGGTTCCCCGCCGTTGCAGTAAATCCAATCTACGTAGCTTAAAATCTGCATCGGACTCTGTATCACGGCCCAGTTCAGCATCCAGTAGATTGATAACAGAATCAATCCCGCTAACCGGGGTGTCAATCACCGTCAAAGAGCCTGCATTGGCTTGCACAGGACCAGTGTTTTGGGCGATCATGTCCATGTCCACATGAGGCAAAAACCCTTTAATCGTCTCTGTAACAGCGGGGGTGACGGGACTGCCGTCTGAGAGTGTGTTATTGCTGATCTCTAATAGAGGCTGTTCAGATTGGCCGTTTGTGCCTGTAAATGTAACGGTAAATTCACCGGCAAAGCTGCCCGTAACGATGACATCGCTCAGTTCTGATAACGCATTCAGTTCGTTTTGAATGTCTGTATCCGTTGCTGAAAACGGAATGCTGTTTGTGTCGTTTCCATTGAACCGCAAGGTAAAGGCACCGCTGCTGGGAGCTGCACTGAAACTTATGGTTTGAACCTCATCAATACCGGCATGTACTGTGCCGTTTGTTTGGGTTTCAAATACGGCTGTTTCACTACCTAATACCGAAACAGTAAATCCGACAGGCACTGTTGCCCCAAAATCACCAAAAATCCTTGCTATGACTTTGGAGCGTGTTGCGGCCAGTCGTGTTACGCCTGTAATGGAAGATACATGATCTAGGCTGACATCAAATGCGGTGTTGGGGTATTGGGAATTGTATACCGCTTGCGCGAGTTCCCATAACAGGGATTCCCGTTCATCATGAATGGCCTTGATTTGTCCCAAGGCAGACTCAGGGGCTAAATTGATGCCGCTTCCGAAGGCAGCTTGATAAGCCAGCGTTGTTTCACCGGCTATATCATCAAATCGTTTCAGCTTAAATCCTTCTTTTGTTACACCAAATCCGCTCATATCCCTTTCCTTTAAAAACAAAAAGGCGGACACTCTATCCCATTTTTCAGATAGACTGTCCGCCTCATTTTCCGGTCGGCTTTTACCTTCCGGTATGTGTCAGCTTTTTATTATTTTTTCTGCCTCCATCATAGCATAAGCTAGCCTTCAGGATAAAGGAACGCTTACTGCAATCGGGCCATCTGTCGAGATCCCTTTAAGCTGGATCTCCAATGACCTCTGTTTGGGGTCAAAATCAAGACTAAACTGGGTTAATTGAAGCAGTCCTTCAATGTTCATCGCTTCGCTTTTGAGGATGGCAGACACAGCCTGGATAGAGGTTCCCTTTTTCAGGATTTCCTGAAAATACGGGATACCCTGAAGTTTTGCAAAAAAGCATTCGCCTTGAAAAAACTTGAACTTTTGGGAGACTTTTTGTGCGGTTTCTTCAGCACTTGTAACTGCAACAAGGTCATTGTTTACAATTTTTAAGTCGCCGTTTTCAATCTTGAAATCCATCAGCTGATCGATCCGGGACCGGCAGGTGTACTGATCACTGCATTAGACACAATATGATTAATGATCGCCTGACCTTGAGCTGCTGAAAAATCTTTGAGCTGCTGCTCTGTCATTGGTGTGCCCGGCGGGTTATTGGCAACCGCTGCAATCACTCCGGCGGTGGCTGCCTCTATTTCGTCTCCTAACTGTGTACCGTTCATAGGCATAATGATTTCCTCCTAAAGTTTTAAATTGCTGATTTTTCCTGAGAGTGCTGAAAACTGACCGGCATTAATGGGTGCTTGCGGTCCTATTTTGGTGTTGGTAATAATCGAAGCGCAGGCATCTGCCAGCTGCTTGACCAGATCAATCAGTTCTTCAGACCCGTTTGTTAATGCAAATTTCCCGTCTTGGCTGATCTTGAACTCCGATGTGCCGTGTTTCAGATATACACAGTCTGGGTCAGCAGCAGGCCCTGTTCCAATAGGCTTTAAAATTGGTAAGGCCACGGCATCTGACAGGTCAAATTTTCTGGATTCATTGGGCGTTACAATCCCGCCGCTTTTGAGCCAGTTATCCATTGACCGCTCTGAAAAGATGAGAAGCACCTCATCTCCTTTTTGTATGGGGATACTGAAGATACAACTGTTGGTTTGGTAAAAGCCTACAGGAACGTCAATAAGGACATTCAGTTCTTGGTCTTCTCGGCTGTCTTTGAATCTTCGTTTGAGTGCAGGCCGTACCTTTGCTGTTTTTTTGATAGGATCATAGTCCTGTACGATGCCTGGTATGGATGTATGAAGATCCAATAACCGCCGTTCAAACATGGCTTCGATGACTTCACTTAGTGACGGTGTGTCTTTTGTCTTAGTCATGGATTTCCGCCTCACCCATCAGATGCCACCGGCCTTCTCTGGTATCGCCTTCATAACTGACTTTTCGAACCTTGTATACAGCCTCATTTAATCCGGCGAAATCGCTGGTGATCTTAATAAATGAGGTGGGGTTAATATCGGGATTCATAAGGGATACAAAGGAAATTCTGTTTTTTTCTTCCTTGGAAACGTCCAAAAGTCCGGTTTGTGGATTGAGGACAACGGCGGTGCCTTGGCTGGATGCTTTGGGGTCACTGATTTCGATTTCATCGTCCTGTATACTCCATTCCAAGCCTTCTTTTTCTATGAGTGCATCAATGAAATGTTTGGCAGGGCCGGACATAGTCACTCCATGAATGGTTGATCGGTTACCGAGAATACTCAGCTTATCCAGCAGTCTTTTTTCCTTGTCTTTGTTGGGAACATAACCGAGCGCTTTGATAAGGGTAATCAGCATGGTTTTGATGCGGGTTCCATTGGGGTTTTCTTTGCTTGCTCCTGAAAAGCTCGTATTGATGTAGCGTTCAACCAGTTTTTTCTCACCGTCACCGGCTTCTATTTGGGTCACAATATCTGGTCCTTTTCTGACTGTTTTGCTGCTTGCAGCATCGCCAATAAAAATCACTTTGGTCACAGCTTGATTGGGATCCTTAGACAGTCCTGCATATCCTGCCTTCAGGATGAGCGTTAGACCTTCCTCTTCAAAAAGAGTGCGTGACGCTTTGGATAGGTTGTAAAGTGAGATTTTGGCGCTGTTTGGTGTACTCGTTGAATCCTTTCCAATTTGAAAGCTGATGCGCAAGTCTTTGAAGTCAATAAGACGCCCGGTTTTGGTTTTGACCGTTAAAACGGCTATGCGGTTAAACAGCTCAGGCATTGTTTGATTCCTCATATAACATGCGGACACGTTCACCCAAGTCATCTTCTCCTGCATCTTTATTGAGCCCAAGGGAATCAAATGCCAGAAACAGCCCTTTGGGGATAGACAAGTGCCGGACATAGGGTGTTAAATCGATCCCGCTTTGCAGCGGTATGCCCACATAGATCGGCTGCTCATCAAGGTCCAGAAAATCCAGAAACCAAAGATTCTGCCGTCGGTTGAAATAGAAGAAGAGAGTGTATAAAACCCCTTCGATTTCTACAGACTCCTGAAACACAGGCAAGTTATTTTGTGTAGGGATTTCCAATAGCGCCATTATTGCAGTGCTCCTGATAATTGACCCAACTTGAACAAAACTGAAAAGGCCTTACTTTTTACAGCTTCCGATACTTCCGGTGCAATTTGTTTGCCGCGTTTAACCGTTTTGGCCGCACTTTTACCAATTGCCTTATCAAACTGCGCTTCTGACAGTTCGGCGGTTTCAGTGCTTGCGAAGTTGATCTTTTCGAACCCGGCAGTAAACTTCAGGGCATTTTTTGTTTTGCTGTTTTGGACGATGGAAAGCGAAGTCATGATGACACTGTGATAGGTTTCCAATCCCGCAGTTACGGTAAAAGGGATGCGGTTTTGCCATAGTTGGGTTAGAAACAAAAAGGAGTTACTAACCCGGTCATCTGCATTGAGCAGCAATCCCCCGACCGAATCTGCTTTACTTAGCGCAGGTTCGTTTGAGTCGATCTGTGTCTGGAGACCCTGTACAACAGAGGACAACGAAAAGACTGTGCTTAAAAATGAAACCGGATTTTTGGTCACCACACAGTTGAGTCTGACTTTTTCATTTTCAAGCGTGACATGATCTGCAACCGTCACACCGTTTTCAAGTGGCGATTTGGCCAATGCAGCACTTCTTTCATGGGTAATGGACGGTGTTGCATCGATTTCTAAAACAGAAGCCTGGGAAATAATATGGACCCTGCCGCCGGTAAATAATTGTAATAAGCTCATGCCAACCTCACCTATGAATTTGAACCGTTAAGATGGTTTTAACAGCCGGCCTCCGGTGTCAGTTGAGATGCTCTGGTATCGGTTAGCGTCTGAGCTTATTTTAGCATATCGGAGAGCCTTTCGGAACGGATTCTTCTGTAAATAATGTGTAGAAGATTTTACATTTTATAATTAACTGCATATAATTTACATTATAATGAGCTCATCGGAAAAAAATGTAATGAATAGCAATTTAGGAATAGCACTTGTCAGAAAGTTGTATTCTGAAGGCATTCGGATATTTACAACCAAACAAGCAAGGGAGTTAGCGCCTGTTGTCGGTGTATCTGAAGAGTACTTAGGGGTAGTCTTGCACCATTTGGAAAAAAAGGGTTGGTTGATACGGGTTCGTAGGGGACTGTATGCGATAGCCTCTTTAGAAACAGGTGAAAATCCTGTCCATGAGTTTGAAGTTGCGATGTTTTTAGCAAAGCCGGCCGCTATTGCTTATTGGTCGGCACTGAATCATCATGGATTAACAGAGCAGATACCACGAAAAGTGTTTGTGTTAACCACAATGCAGTCATCGGTTCCAAGAGAGAAAGTCAAGGGTAGTAACACACAAAGCGGGTATACAGTCGATAAAGTTACATATCAGTTTATAAAAGTGAAACCGGATCGCTTTTTTGGTATTGAAAAAATCTGGATTGGGGACGCGCGAGTTTTCATTACAGATCCGGAGCGCACCTTATTGGATGGATTAATGAAACCGAGGTATTGCGGTGACTTTGGAGAGATCTTCCATGCCTTTGAAGTAAGAAAAAATCAGCTGGACTTGGACAAAATTATTGATTACGCATTAAAGCTGGATGTATCAACAATCAAGCGGTTGGGTTGGGTATTGGAAAAAATCGGGATTGAAAAAGGTCATCTTACCCGTTTGGCTAAAATACCGGCTTCGGATTATAGAAATCTTGATCCAAGTGCGCCGAAAAGAGGGTCATGTAACCGATATTGGATGATCCAGGAAAATTTCTTAGGAAGGACAGTATCATGAGACCGTTACGCAGCCGTTTAGAAGAAGCAAGAAAACAACTGGGTGTCCCTTGGGAGGTGCTTGAAAAAGACTATATTTTATCTTGGGTTTTGGCAGGAATAAGCCAAACACCTGTGTTGGGGAATACCTTGGTTTTTAAGGGAGGAACAGCACTTAAGAAATGCTATTTTGGAGATTATCGATTTTCTGAAGATCTGGATTTTTCCGGTCTTGAAGGTGTGCCTACTGGAAGTGATATGGATCAAGCCATGCAGGATGTTTGCGAGCTTGTTTCAAATCTGTTGGATGAATATGCGCCGATTGAACTTGCCTGTGAACGGTATACGGAAAAGAATCCGCATCCCCCAGAGCAGGATGCCTTTGTGATTCGGGTCCGATATCCTTGGCAGCGGCAAATGCAGACCCGGATTATGGTTGAGATCACAACAGATGAGAAGGTATATCAGCCTACAACAAGAAAAATTATCCATGATTATGACGAACCTTTGGATGTCGGAATCAGTGTTTATTCGCTGGAAGAGATTGTTGCTGAAAAACTGCGTGCCATACTTCAGCATACACATAAGCTCGGAGAACGGGGCTGGATTCGTTCCAGAGCGAGAGACTATTATGATTTGTGGCGTATTTTAGGCGCATACAAGGATAATATGAATTTTGATGACTTTGTTCCTATCCTAGAGGCTAAGTGCGCCTTGCGTGACGTTTCTTTCTCTGGAGCAGATGATTTTTTCCAAAAATCCATGATGGACTATGTAGAAAGCACATGGGATCAATGGCTGGGTCCGCTGGTGCCGGACCTGCCTGGTTTTGAAACAGTAACCAATGAACTTCGTATGCAAATTACGGCATTGCTTTCCGTAAAAAAATAATCTGATTGAGACGGCGCTTGAAGATAATACTTGATCTAAATGTTATTATGACAACCTAGGGTTTACATTTTGACAAAATGCGTAAATGTCCAGCCATACTTGTCAAATCTATATCTAGTTAAAAAACTGGGACCACTTAAAAAGCCCAAGATCAAGGTCTTTGCAGGAAAAAGTACCGGAGCTTACTCTCGTAAGTGAGGACGCTTTTTCTGAAACGAAACGCAGAGATTGGACTTTTTAAGTGGTCCCAATCTAAAACATCACCTGCGGTTCATTGGCCCGGAGTGTGGTTTTGAAAACATCCGACATGGCTTGTCTAATCCCTTCCGTGACACTGGGACCGACTTCATTGGGAGATGTTCCTTCCGGGATAGTCACCGTAACCGGTGAATTCAGGTTGATATTCCCTATGCTGGACGATCGTATCTGTTCAGCAGGTTCCGGACCTCTTTCTAATCCGAGTGCACCCTGAAACCCTTCACTGACCCCACGGCCGGCGCCGACTGCGGCATTGATGATAGGGTGTGCGGTTAAAACACTTTTTCCAACCGTTTTCAGTAAGTTGCCGATAGAGCTATCTCCCTTCAGGAAGCTCAGCATTTCCTTGAAAGAGTCAATCATATTGTTGATTATTGTGAGCGGAGTTTTGATGACCCCAACAACCGCAGCAAGCAGTCCTCTAAAAAAAACAGGTAGGCGGTTAAATTGACTTTCAATGTAGGTGAACGCATTTTTAAATGACGCAACCATTAGTCCGGTGACCGACTCTTTTCCTTTGAAAAAAGCAATAATATCTTCAATGACCAGTCCAACTGCAATGATGAGAGCCCCAATTGCAAGCGGGATCAAAGCAACGGCTGCATTCAAGGCAAGTGCTGCGCCTTTTGCACTAAACAGCGCTAATGTAAAACTGCCCAGCGTTAGCACAGCCGTTCCTAAAAAATTGGCAATGCTTAATCCCAAAAATGCCGACAAAGCAAATGTAAGCAGTTTGACGGCATTTTCTGCTCCGCCCAACAAGGCAATAAACGGTTTCAGTACCGCTAAGCTTGCCTTTAGCACTTTAAAAACATCTTGGATAAATGAGGCCAAGATCCTCATGAATTTTGCTGCCTGCAGTTTGATGAGCGCCTTGTTAGTTTCCAAAAATGTCAAAAACTCACCTGCGATTTCTTTCGCTGTAGGGAGCAGCTCCTTTCCGATTTCTGTACTCAATACCACAATCGCATCTTTGATATTGGATAACAGTCCAAAAAAGGTCTTGCTTTGTTTGCTCATCAGATCAGCAAACCGGCCGGACCCTGTAGTGAGCCGGGTCAGCAGTTCATCCACATCCTGAAATGATATCTCACCTTGTTCAATCATCTGACGGATTTCCAACTGGGTGCGTCCGAACTGTTTTGCAAGTTCCGGGACCAATGCAACCCCGGCATTCACAAACTGCAGAACCTCACGGCCCATGAGCCGTCCGGCACTTCTAACATCCGCAAAGGCTTTAACCAGAAACGGCAGTTTATCGGTACCGACACCGGCGGCGATATTACCCAGTTTATTCATGACATCCGTCAGTTCATTTCCTGCAAACCCAAAGGCAAGCAGCCGTTTAGATTCTTCCAAAATTCCCGGGATGGTAAAAGGAGTTGTTTTTGCAAATTCAAACAGTTCTTCCAAACGCAGCTTCGCTTCTTCCGAAGAGCCCAGAAGCGTTGCAAAGGCAATTTCAGTTTGCTCCAATTTGCCGGCCTCATTAACCAAAAGTCCGATTTTGGCAGCTGCAACACCGACAGAGGCCCCAACAACCAGTGCAGAACGCTGCAGAACTTTGAAGCTGTTCTCTACCTTTTTTAAGGGTTTGTCATGGATATCAAAGCCCCAAACCGTTACCAGTTCTCTAACAGTGAGTGCCATTATGAAACCATCCCATGGTTATTTTTCACGGGCCTCTTCCTGTGCCTTCTCTCTTTGATCCAGGGCCTCGTGACAATCTGCCAAATCATTGATCGTCCACACCGCTTCTACTTCCTGTCTTGTTGCGATTCGTTCGATAGTGGGCCGCCAGATGAACCAGTTGACGGTCCCTTCGACGGCTTTTCCTTTCTGAATCTTTTTAAACCGGTGAGGGCTTGCCCTAAAAAATCGTTATAATTCACCTCAATGGTTTTTGCGGTCACTTTGATCAAATGGCCGATCTTGCCTGAAAAGTCGGTTTCAATGTTCACCTTGCAAAACCCGCCTTCATCCGTTTGTTTTTCAACGGTGCTAAGTAGTTCGGTAATGGTATTCCATACCAAGGCTTCATCAAGCCGTTCGCCTAAGGCAGTAATCGCTTTTCCAATAAGCTCAACATTTATTTCTTGATCCAAAAAGGTCTCATTACCAAGGGTTTCAGACTGTATGGATCCCATACCTTTACCCAATGGATCGGAGATTATTTTCATGAGGCGTGTCAGGACTTTGATGGATTTTGAAGGCGGCAGATAAAGCATTTGGTAGTGAACGTCATCGACCTGAAAGGGTGTAAAGTGCTGCATGATTAGTGACTGCCCCCTTCAAACCCCTTGAGATGCCCGCATAAAATCTGCCAGGCATTCACCCCGGCAGCTTTTGCCCGTGTACTGTCAGGAACTCTTTTTACCACAGCATCTGCGGAAGAATAGAGTGTTTTCCCATTGGTATCCCGCATCAAAAAGTCATGGGTCAGCTGCCCGCCTTCTTTGGCTGACTTGTATAGATTGCTGAGAAATTCGTTTGATTGGGATGTTTGCAGTAGGTTGATGGTTACCGTTGCAGACTCGTCCGCATCTTCATTAACGGCTACTTCGCCGTCGGACCCTATGGTTTGAGAGTAGCCCTCACCGTTAAAGGCGATTTCGATAAAGTCATCCGGTCCAAAGCCGGTTAAAAACTGTCCCGCCAGGACAACGGAATGGGCTTTTGATGAATATTTTTTGCTCATATTTTTTGCCTCCTTTTAATTTTTTTAGACGGATATATTTCCCTGTACTTCAATCTTGTGCACCGCCCCCGCGTAAACCGCTTGGAATGTCAGATCTTTCAAAACACGGTTCTTTTTATCTGCTGCCGGGATGGTGCTGATCTCAGGAACCGTGACCGTAGGTTCGGGAACGGCTGAAAAAACACCTTGATCGATACCGAGCTGAAGCACACCTTTCACCACAGATCGGAAGATGTCCTGTCCTTGTGCGGTATACGGGATTTTTTTGGATGCTGCGATAGCCGTAAATAAGCGTTCCTCTAATCGGGCCTGAATGAAATCGGTGCCGCGGATGATATCAATATATTCACCGCTTGCAACAACCCCGTTTTGAGTGATCGAAATACCGGCAACTTCGGTATAGGTATTGGCATGTTTTTTCTGAACAGCTGCTTTTTCGGTATCGGTTAACGCATCCGGCGAAACCCCGGACAGCTCCTTAAAGGCCCAGGTTAAAGAGCCGGGATCCTCAGGTGCATTCAGCCCAACCCATGCTGCATCAATATCGTTGTCAGTATCATCGGTATATATCAGAGCTGTCCGGTCATAGTTTTTAAGTTTGAGCCGGTCAGCGACATTGTCTGTAGGGTCTTGGGTTGTCTCAATTGCGGTACCTGCCTGTGAAGCGCCGCCCGAAATAATAAGGTCTGCAATAGTGATCAATTCTCCTGGGACAGCACCTGTGACCGTGATAATCCGAGGGGCTGTGACGGTTGCTTCTGTAACGGCAGAATGGTCTTGGATTGCTTGGGCCAATAGCCCCATCGTTGTATCGTGATCTGTGCTGAACACAACTTGCGGGACAGCAATGCCGTTCACTGTAAGGTCAATCGTATTGCCGGATACCAAATCAGCATCCAAGCTGATCGTCAAACGATGCGGAATCGATGCTTTGACCGCTATGTCATGGGTTAGCGCAAAGAAAAGTTTTTTCTGTGTTTCGATGTGGGCGGCCAATTGCAGAATATCAAAGCTTGTTTTTGAGGTACTGTGTACAAAATACCAATCATTATCCGCGGCCTGAACCGCTTGCAGCTCTGTCACAATGTTTACATTTTCTGCGGTCTGTGTGACGGCCAAGTTTGCCGTACTTGCAACAGAAAACCCTTCGCCTGCAACAGATGCCTCAATATCAAAGTCGTCCCCGTTATCTGTGGTTGATACAGGCTCGGTTCCTACTGAGATCGCAGCAATCAGCCCATCGACAATGCTTGCAGCACTTGCCGATACCCCAGAAACAAATTCAAAATCTATCCCGTTGATCTGTAGAGTATAGGTGGTGCTGTCTGAAACGGTCGGAACCGTGATCTTTACCTTTTGTTTGGCATTGGACGCACGTCTCCCAATTTTAATTCTTTCGGGATTGATGCGTTGAGAAAATAAGGCCTGCGCCTTTTTATATTCTGGGTCAGCTGCTTCAAAATCAGCCCCGACTGCTTCTATAGATCCATACTCACGGATCCGTTCAGGAAAGCGGGTGTGCTGTCCCAAAATCAAAGGGATACCGAACCCTTTTTGAGTGACCCGAACTGAATCTCTGCTGATGTTGACTTTTACTACTTCATTTATTGCCATTTCGACCTCCTTTTTAATTGCTGGCTAAAAACAAAAAAGGCGGCCAATGACCCATAGAATCATTGACCGCCTCAGTTGTTGGTTGGCTTAACGCCGCCCCTTGTCTGTCAGCTTAATATATTATTTTTCTGTTTCTATCATACTAAAATTCAGCCTCCTTGAGAAACTTCAACCGTTTCAATAACTTCTATTGAGGTGGGATAGTTACAGGGAACATAGAAAAAGACATCCATCGACTTTCGTTTTTCGAATTTTTGATCCAGAAGCTCAGTCAAATCAATGATGCCGGATGCGTCATAACAGCTGATGCCTTGTGATTGAAAGTACTCCTGGACCGCAGGGTTTTGGAGCGAGGCGTGGAGTTTTGAGATAATATCGTATGCATCCGGTCCAAAGATCTGGATGTTGAGTGTGATGCTCCGCATCCCGTCTGTATAAAAGTGTTGTTGGGCTTCATCAAATCGTAAATCATCGCCGTTTCCTGCTTCATTGGGGCCTGCGATTATTTTGAGCACAACAAAGGGTGCTTTGGGCTGAAATTCACTTTGTTCTGCCCAGACAATGTGACTTTCCCTCAGAGACGGGAAACACCCGTCAATTGAATGGTCCCGTACCCAGTCAAAAAGAATCACTTCAAGTTCTTTTTCTTTGATACTCATGGGACAAAGAGTTTGGGCAATATTTCAATCGGTTTATTTTCTTCATCAAAAACAGCCGTTAACGGACCTTCGTTATCAATTAACTGTACCGCATGGGCATAACAGGCTGGCGCCACATCGGTATCTGCTGTTGTCAGCTCTACTCTGACTTTTCCGTCTGTGTTAGGCTCAACAACGGTGATCGGCATTCCGGTTCCGGCACCCGTTTTCAAAAGAATGTTTTCAGGATCATTTTCAGAGAGGAGCCAGGCAACTTTAATCTCTGTGATATCGCTCAAATCAAGCGGATCGCCGTTCTTGTCTTTAAAGAACAAAAAGTAGGTTGCTTTATCTCCTGCTCGAATTTTAAGAGGGGCCATCTTGATTTGCTCCTAACATCGTTTCACTGTTGCAAATACGGCTTGTTCAGTAATCGAACTGGCTTGCACTTCAAACATCCGTGCCGCTTCTGCATCGATTGCCTGCAAAGTGTCAATGCAGGCCGAAACACCCCGTACCGCAATCACCTGACCATGAACAGTTTGCTGATCGATGATCTTGGCCTTGATGGGTAAGATATGGTTTGAAATATTGCCGCAATTAATGGTGAGTGCAGCCATAGTGTCTTCATACATGACTTCGATCACATCCCTGTCTTTTTTAGGGGTAAAATTGAGCTGAAATGAGCTCGGTGAAAGAACCGTAACCTGAGAAGGGTGAATTTTTTGACCGTTTCTTAAGATATGAAATGCAAACCCCTCAAGCAAAGGCAATGCTTCCGACGGCAAGCTAAAGGTATTTGTTTGTCCGATTTGATACGATAAATCCAAAATCCTTACAGCCATGATCTTAAATCTTCACCGCGTTAGACAGGTGTTGGGTTTCCCAATCTTCCTGATCGGAGTCTACGGGTGCGGGTGTGTCTATATTTACAAAACAATAATCTCTTCTGCCGTCCGGATAGTCGCAATAGATATGATACCGTTTTGCAGCTGTATTGCCGTCGTGGACAGCATCATCACCGGCGCCTGAGGATATTTCGTTGATCAGCCGGTTTTCGATTTCATAGCAGATACTTAAGCCGGACGGGATAATACAGTCGTTTTTGAATTGGGTATACGTCTTTTTCATGATTCAAATCCTTCCCATTTTGCACTGACACGTTTTTGCCCGCCGTCCAAACGCTCACGTCGCAGCACAATCCGTAAGGTGCCGTTACCGACAATATCCGTACTCAAGTTAAACTCTTCATTGTTACCGTTCAGCTGCATGGGAATCTCAATAAGCTCTTCTTGAGACAGGTCTCCGTTGGTATCCTTAATCAGAGTTACCGCAGACCCATCAACTGACGATTCTGAACTTCCTTTGATCAGCTGGATCGTTAGCGTTTTACCGGCTGTCGGGGTATAGAATGTGTTGATGGTCCCGGAAATCTGACCGCTGGAGATCACACTGATCGGAGTTGTGTTGGGCGGTGCGGTGGGCGGCGGTTTTGAAATGATCAGCTCACCGCCGGCGGTTGCCTTGTTCGGTACCCATACGTTGCTGGGGTTTACCGCATAATTGGCACAGAGAACAGGCAACGCCCCGTCTGTTGTGAGGTTTGCCGGGATCGAATCTTTAAAGTCTGCACCGTTTAGGATAACAACGCTCATGTCACCGCCTTGGTCCTGTCCTTGAGTTTTGAGCCGTTGTAGGTGAAGGTTTCTGTAATGGTTTTGGATTGGCTGCTGTCTTCAATACTTTTTACAAGCGTTACGATTTGACTGACTTTTGAGCCGGAATAGATAAAGGTCTTTTGCCAAAACAGCTCTGTTTTCGAGGCATTCTTATAAGCGGTTAAGGTTTGGATCTTAGATCCGGAAAAAACAGGTTCCAAAAAATTGTCTTCGTCAGCTACCCCTGCATCTATTTCCCTGTTATTGGCAAGCTCTTGCCGGGTCTGACCCACACTCATTTTTGAAAGGAAGCCGGACATCAAGCTTTCCTGCGTGTTTTTTTCTTTGCTTCTTTAATCGGCGGGGCTAAGGTTTCAATACTGGACGGTCCCCGTTTTTTCTTGTGGACAGGGATAGGTTTTGCTTGCCTTTCACTTTCTTTTTCAAGGGCTTTTATTTTTTCTTGCGCTGCTTCGGTTTGAACAGCTTCCGCCTCTTTATCTGCCATAGCAATTGAAGCATCGGTATCTTCTTTGATTTGTCTAAGCGAGGTTTCAATACCAGCAATGATGCCGTTAATGCGGTGCAGCTCATCACAGTATTTCATTTTTTTGCGTTTGAGCTGTGCAATGTAGTAATTGATATATCCGGGTTCTGTTGGATTTTTAATCATAGCGGTTTCCTCCTAAATTACGATGATTTTCGGATAAGGTACGTCAATACAGCAGGTCTTGCTGCACTGGCATTGATATTGCCGTGGAAGGTGACTGTTGTTGCGGATGTCTCATCATAGTCCGCTGTTTGGGTGAGCTTGTCGGCCGTTAAAAAACCTTGGTTTAGGATGATGTCCATATGCTGGCCGTTACCGCCGGTATCCGGAACATAGGTCTTGCTGCCCGGCAAGGTGTGTGCGGTTTCTTTGGCAATGGTGGCGGTGATAATTTCGGTGATTTTTTCCACATTGGTATCAGCCAAGCTGCCGGCCAATTTTTCCAAAGAAGCCGTGATGGTTTCCCCATCATCAATGACCAGATTGGCATTTGCCGAGTACTGACGGTCACCGATTGCATCGTTAATATCATTGATACCGGATTCCAGGTTATCAGGGTCCGCATCCAAGGGAAAAAATCCGGCTGTGTTGGTCCAAGTCGGTCTCAAATCATCTTCATCAGAGCCTGCAAACCCTTTGATTCGGGTAAGGTCATTTACCAGTTCGGCGTCCGCTTCCAGTCCGACCCTAAACCGTTTTCGGCCGATATCTTCCGGTAAGTCAAACACCGTAAACCGTTCTGCATAAACAACATCAATCACCGTCGGTTCTGCTGCTGTCCATGTAAAGGCTGAAGCAGAACCGCTCAAGGGATCGCCTTTGAAAAATTTGACTTTGACGTTAGTCAGCTCAGTTCCTTTAATCAGTCGCCCGAAGATAACAGTATCCGACACATCCTTAACCGGTCCGCCGGTCTGAGGATCAATAATTTCAACCCAATTGGCACTGAAATTGGTTTCGTCCAGTTCACCCGTATCCGATACCGGTAGACCGGTTTTGTTGACGGTGTCCGTATATCGTGTGGTATCTGCAATACTGATCTCTGTGTTTCCTGCTGATACGGACTGACCGGCTGCTTCTTTGGGGTAAAGGCGAAGAACAGCGTCGGTTGTTTTACCGGCAATCGTGCTCAAATCCGCCCTTTTGGGTGTGCCCGTATCTTTTGGGTTGGTATAGGTTGGGATGTCAGAAAACCAATCGCTTACACCAGCCCCTAACATTTCTCTTAATTGGGTTCGGGTATAGTTCAGATCATCCTCAAGGTTTTGCCATTGTCTGATCTCAAAGGATAGGGATGATTCTGTCGTAAATGAGGCAGAAGCGCAGCTGACGGTATTGGCATCAATGAATCCTGTTATTTTATATGTGCCGGCATTAGCACCGCTCGGAATACGAATAAAATCCCCCACATGCTGTGCTGTAAAGGTAAAGGACAATGAGGCAAACTGGGTCGGCGATGCCGTTAGTACGGATCCGTCAGATCCGCTTCCTTTTATCTTGCCGTGGGTTTCTGCCTGTGCCAACGGGTAATCAGAGACGTTGTCATTGTAGTTTAAAGACCCGTGGATTTGTTCGAGTTGTTCTAGTTTTGATGTAAATGTCATGCTTTCCTCCTTATTTTTTTCCAGTGTGCTGTTCAATTTTGACGGCCAGTGATCTGTAATGGGACAGATCAACAGAATGCCATTGCTGCACGTCCTGGACCTCATACTCTTTTCCGCGTAGACACAAAATATCTGCACTGGTTTTTTCAGTATCATCAGCAGTCTGGAGCGGGTCTTTGGTATAGACCTTAATCCCTTCTTTAGTCCGCTGACCTTCGGGGAATTTCAATAGTTCCTGGCCTTTGATGGGGATTACAACCGCCGGTATTTTGAGCTGAACAGATGCTCCTTGCCTGAAACGGCCTTTGTGATACGTCCCTTTTTTATAGCGCGTGACAGTAATCGATTCTGTCTTAAATGCGTGGATCAAGCTCATGGTCTCATCACCGTTTCATCTTTAATCGAGTGCAGCATCTGGGCCGTATCAATGAGTTTTTTACTGCTCTTTTTACGGTTAATCGTCGCTGCTTTTAGATCCGGCCAGCTGGGGTCCTGTCTGATGATTTTGTCCTTGATATCCCGTGTGATGATAAGACCCATGGTTTTTAAGCCCTTTTTAACAGTGCTTTTACCAAGAAAAATGAGGGTTTTTAATGTCTCGGTTTCTTTGGACCAATCGCCATGTTTCTCATCAAAAGTTGTTCGCATAAAACTTCGCTGCGGGATGTGCCGGGTGCCGAACTCGTGGGCTATACTGACATCAACAACTGTAATCTGTTTGGAACCTCTGTGTAACCGTTTTCCCATAAGACCTGCTTTAACATAGGGTTTTCTCTTGAGCTTCTGCATTTCTTTCAGAATCCGCAGCCGGCCTTTATCCGTGTCTTTTGTGTAAGATTTCATGGTCAACAGACCAACGGCCGTGTGGGTAAGAGCTTTAATAAACGCTGATACTCCATGCCGTACGATGTGCTGTTCAAGCTGCCGGCATTGTCACTAACCGCATAACTCCGCTGTAGCTCATCAACCTTGGTCAGTTTAACGGCACCGGCATGACCGTTTCGTTTCCCCAACTCAAGCAAGTGTCCGGACAACAAAATAATGCCGTCACGGGCAAACTTACCCCATCTTTTTTGACTGACCTGCCGTTTTGCCGTTTCAATTACAGTATCAACATAGGCACTGTCTTCAATATCGGAGAGTTCAGGCAGACGGGTCATGACATCCTGTCGGGTCACACTCATGACCTATTTCTTTTTGCCTTCTGAGCTGATCAGCTCTAACTGTTCATCGATGGCCTTTTGGACAGTGGACCGGTTTTCCTCATATTTCCACTGTTTGAGGATCTCAACATCATAGGTTTCAGTGATCAGTTTCGTAGCTTCTTTAACGGTATATTCAGCCAAATCTTTGGCAGCACCGCTATTGAGTTCCGACTGGATTTCCTCTTTAATCTTTTTCTTTTCGTCTGCATTCGATGCTGCTTTGAGCTTGCTCGGCATGGGCACAATGATCCCGTCATCTATTTTCTTTTTGATGATGGGGTTCTTTGCAACTTCCGACCAATCGCTTTCTTTGATGTTGGGGTTCACCCCGGGTTTTAAGACGATGGCTGTTCCGCCGGGAACCGGGAGTGATAAAATGCCTTCTTTATTGTATTTAACAAACATGTCTATCTCCTTTTTAAGCGCCGACCGCTTTTGCGACCGATAACGGGTAATAAATAATGACACCGCCGGTTGATAACAGAGTGGGAAAGACCATCTCAAGACCGCGCCGTTCACCGGGTTCGATCTCAAAGGGGTCCGGAATTTCCAAGGTCATGGTCTGAGGGTTGCGTTCATAACAGACAATGACATCTTCACCGCCTTCAGATTCAACACCTTTCATTTTGACCACAGGGATAATTTCTTTGATGTGCTCATTGTTTCTTAAAAACCATTCTTTGACCGACACATCGCTGTGAGTGGAGCGTGGTGTATTGGAAATAAGCTCAAACTGGGCATGCGGCATGAGCATGGTATCGGGTGATTCAACCCCGTTGGTATTATCCACAATGGCGGTAGGAATCGCATTTAAGTCACGCAGCATTTGGTCCGGGGTCTTGTCTTTCAGCTTTGTTGAGCTGCCGGTTCCATCCGCAGGCAATACCACTTCCGAAATATTGGGATGTGTAATCAAACCCTGAAGTCCGGACGCTTTATCGCCGAAAGCGGCAATTTTATCCAAGAGCTGAAACATGGCTCTGCGTGCAGCTTGCGATTTTCGGTTTTCCAGGGGCTTTCCGGTCCGGCGAGCGGCCTTGATTTCCCGGACATTCCAACCGAAGGAGGAGCCTAAATCTCGAACATTAACGGTTGTTTCCTTACCTTTGACATCGCCTCTGGGCAAATCATCGGCATAATCTGAAATGATTTTTGCCACACCCAGCATGGTAAATGTTTCGTAGGTAATGCTTCTTGCACCGGCACCGGCCTCAAATGAGATAGGAATAAGATCGCCTTCTGCAAATTTCAGTCGGGGAAATTTGACATCATAGGTCTGCTCTTTGATGTGCTCCAGTTCACGTTCAAAAAAGATGCTGTCCTGGTCATCTAGTCGGCTTGTTTTTACAAAATGTTTGGTTTTCATCGCTGTCTCCTTATCATAAGTTCAGTTCCAGTACGGCAAGTCCGCCGGCAGAAGCTGATTTCAGAACTCTTGCATTTTCTAATAATGCAGCAGTTGAACTGTCTGCATCGGCTCTGATCTTTCCCCGGTCTGACTCGGGTACCAAAGCGATGGTCTCAACAATGCTTTCAACAGCCTGAGATGCTCCGCCTGTAACTGTAAAATCACTTAAAAGGACGTTTTTGTCTGATACTGAAACAACAGTGATCTGTCTTGCACCTGTGGCTGAGGCGCTCAACACATCAGGGTGTGCATTCTGAATGGCAGTAGCTGCATCAGCCAATGTCGTCGCTTGATCGGTGTTGAATGAGACGGATGCAATAGCAGCACCGTTGACTTTGCCGTCAATGGTATTGCCGCTTACAAAATCAGCATCCCAATCAAGTGTCTGTTCCTGTTTTTTACCGGCAAAGCGGACCCACACCTGACTTTCTGCTGTCATAGGCTGTTCTGCTTCCATATAGAGTCGGCCCTGATGCAGAATACTCATGCTGTCTTCCTTTTTGTATCCGGACAGCTCATCTTTGATAGCCTCTCCGGCATGTGAATGCAATGTTGCGCCCAGTACCTTGAGCGGGTCCGTAATGTCAGCCGCTAAGCTGGGCAGTTTGGCTTGCTTATCCGGATCGGTGCCCAAGACAACAATGCGTCCAAAAGGAACGATGGTCTCTTCTGCCAATCGGCTGATGACATCTTTTCGGCCGCTGTCAGCTAACTGACCGGCCAATCCAATGGCTTGATCTTCTGAATAATCTGTTTGTGTCATGATTGTTCTCCTTTATAGGCATTTTTTTGACGTTCTTTGGCACGGTCTCTGGCATCAGCTTTGTTTTCACCGGCCTCATCAGATCGGTTTTGAATAATGCCGGCACCCAATGCATTTTTAGGGGCTTCCTTTAGGTTGCAAATAACCTCGAAACAGGCATCGATATGCGTTTCTGTGGCATTGTCCAGATTAAGATCGGTCTTTTTGGAAATGACCGCTTTTTTGATGTCGGATGTGCTCATCTCATCAAGCTTTTCAATGCTGTCTGCATCCAAAACCGATTCAGCCGTTTTTTGAAGACGGGCCCTTTCAACAGCTTTTTCTTTGACCTGTGCATCAAAGGTATCCAACTTTTTTTCTAACTCAGTAACGGACGCTTTGTATCCCTTGATTTTGCCTTGGGCTTTATCCAGCAGCATTTCTGTGTTTTCCAGATCTGTTTTTAGTTCACGGCCCTTTTCAAGCTCTTTTTCCAGATCATCAATTCGGCTTTGTTGTTTCTGAATAAAACGGGTCATAAGCACAGCTGCCCCATTGGGTACCGTGACCGCTTGACCGTCAATTTTGATCGATGTTGTTTCCATTGTATCCTCCTTATGGGTTGTTTTTTGATTTTTTATTTGCGGTGTTGCATCGGCAATATCTTCTTCAAGAACGGCATCTTCGCTGTCCAAGTTCAATCGGACCTGCGATCCGGCCCTGCCTCGGTGTACCAACGCAACATGGTTGTATTGGATATTTTTCTGGACTGCATCATAGGTCTCCCCGTCACTTTCACCGGTAGAATCCGTCACTTCGCAGGTATATCCGCAGGATAATTCCCGTTTGCCGTTTTTGATGTCATCGACTGTGTCTTCGTCCAGGATATTCAAAAAAAGTTTGACGAACTTGCCGTCCTCTTGAATGCTGTCACTGGTGAAGCCGACCGTATGCTGTTTGGCGTTGGACGCATCAACGCGTCCCTCTTTGGGGTGATTATTTGTGACCGGTTTAGCCAAAAGCGTAGCCAAAGAATCTGCATTAAAGACCTCTTCAGGGGAACGAAACTCTTTTCTTAAGGTCCCATCTGCTTTTCGATACACAAATACACCGGTACGTGTGGCCCGTGCCGGCAACCTTAAAAACCCTTCCGGGGTCTTTTCTATGTTTTCCAGTGCATCAATTTTCAGTACTTCATATCGTTGTGCCATATTTCTCCTCTTTAAAAACAAAAAAAGCGGTTAAATCACTCCGTTTTGGAATAATTTAACCGCCTCTGGGGTCTGTGAAAGCCTGTCTCAGGCATCAGTCAGCAATTAGATTTGTTTGTCTTATTATATTACATCACTATCATGTAATTCAATGCCCTTTAGATTCTATTCTGCGATTATCGATTACGACCTTACTAATTCTTCCACTCATCGGGATAATAGAAATTTTCTGAGGGGTTTTATTGGCTACAATGATCTGGTAAATTCCATAGTCCAGCTCAGGCACTTTTTTCAAACCTTCGGCAATCCGTTTAATCTTTTCTTCGTTCATATGAAATACTATACATTAAAGTAACGTGCTATGGAAGAATAGGTTCCGGGACACAACGGCATTGGATCGGCTGACCAGGGTGACCGTCTTGAGGAGGGCTGGCCCATGAAAAGACCTTGCCTTCACGCGACCAATGAGACGGGGTGGCTTTTGGAGAAAGGCCTGAAGGATTGCCCCGGACCCGCTCATCGCCAACTGTCCGCCATCGGTATTTTTTGATGCCCAATGCCTGGTGTCTGAGTTGGGTAAGCTGGGAATTTAGCTTTCCTACTTGGTCACGGGCAATAACCTTTGCTCTGTTTCGGCTGACACCAAATCGTTCTGCAATCTGTTTTTTGACTGATGTATGACTTAAACCCTGTTGGGCGCCTCTATAGAGAACCCCTTCTATTTCAGAAAAGTACCGACTGGGAACCGTTTGGATTAAACGGATATTGTGTTTAACAAAGGTGGATAACTCGGATTCCAGAAAGGGCTCTGCCGGGAATAGTTCGCGAACCTGTACGCCAGATACAAAAGACAACACCTTTATGACTTCCTTTCGGTTATGCCGGGATACCAAAAGCCCCACGGACAATACCGCTTGATGAAGCCTTGCATGCGGGAAGGTTTCTGATAGCGCTTGCCCTGTCGTTTCAACAACAGCCTGAATCTCATCTGACACATCATCTGTTTTTATATATGAAGCACGTGTGTGTTCGGCCTGGCTTAGAATTGGCTCAATCTGGGGATATATGTGCTCTTTTGTTAGTGCTGTCATAGCAGAAACAAAGGCGTTGAGTTCGTATGCGTACCGTTTTTGTGCATTGGCAGGGAAAAGTTGTATCGGCACTTTTTTGGATCTTTTTACAGGTCTTCTACGAAGAGAAGCGGTTTTG